>NZ_JAWOTX010000040.1:0-33837 GCF_033339115.1 Vibrio sp. 947
TCTGTCCCTGTATTGTTGGGTACTATCAAAACAGATCGACCACTTAAAGTCATGTCCGAAAATTGGGGGCCACTTCTCAAGTAACGTAGTCAGCTTTATCAACAGATGTTAATGCATTTCAAATTCGTACTCACCATTGCTGTTCACTGTAAATAAATAAGATTCTATACGTTCATCGAGAACGCTGAGGCTATTACTACAATCACGAATACGATTACCCATTTCGGGCGTAACCAATAAAGTTTTTTTAGCTCCGTTTACGAGCAAATACGCATTGCTTACCATCATTCCACAAACTGATTTGCCTTCAACAGTAAGTAGACTCCAATCAAAATTACATTCTGCGATTAGTTCATTTGCCACTTCGTTCAAGGTAGCTGCTAACATTTGAACTTTTATTTGTACTTGTTCTGACATCAGTGAAACGCCTGGCCACCAGTTGGAGCATGTTGAGCATTCTTGATGTGGTTTACACACAAACATGTCAATACCGCTACAGTTCCTTCCACCGGATTTTCGTCCTTCGTGCCTGCATCCAACAGGACATCAAGGAACGCGCCTTTCAACATTGGGTTGTTTGAATGATCAGATTCTTCATGTGCATACATGCTGGAAATAGTGCCGGCATTCTGCAGACGGATATAGTCAATGATATGCTGAACTTCGGCCATCCATTGTTTAAGTAGCGGGTCTTCTCGCTCAATTCTGCAAGAGTCTTCCGCACTGTGGCCAAAAGACGCGTTACCATCAAACGTAAACTTCACAAAAGCTGAGAACAATTCATTGCCAAGTTCCGGTCCAATATTATTTTCATTAAAAAAGATCTGCATCCGTCGTAAAGAGGCTGCAGTACGCTCGGCTAGTTCTATATCGTCTTCATTCAATGTCGTCAGATAGGTCATTACATCCCTTTATCTTATTAGCTAGTTGTTTGCTTGTACGGCTATCCAGGTGCGCTTTTCTCGGGCAATGTCTGTGTATTTCTCGTACAAGGCTTATTAATATGTCGTTTAGTGTGCTTAAAAAGAAAATATCCTCAAGCGAATTTTGATAAGATACCACGACTTCAAAACTGAACGTTTAAAATGCAATCAATCGGACCTTACTGAATGCCTAATACAGTCACATCGTTTTTTATCGATACACTAACAACGCTACTATCGACTTCCGGGTTATTCCTCGCGTTCGTTGTGACCCTATACTTACTTCAAAGGCTGACTTGCGGCTTAGCTGCGCGACAATTTGGAGGGAAAAGTATATACCTTAGCGCGATCGTAGGTACCCCTGTACATGAAATATCGCACGCTCTTATCTGCCTCCCATTTTTCCATAAGATAAACGAGGTGGCGCTATTCAAGCCTGATGGCGCTGGAACATTAGGCTACGTGACTCACTCATACAACCCCGCGAACCTCTGGCAGCAGATCGGCAACTTTTTCATAGGTATAGCTCCCCTGTTCGGTGGTACTGCGGCGATCTACATTTTAACCTGCTCGTTTCTGCCATACGGTGAAAACGTTATTGATGTCATTGACTCGTTAAGCGCCCCGTTCCGTCACACATCTGGGTTTACCACATTTGTAACCGCCCTTTATGATGCAGTGCTAAAGCTGAGCTCGGTTCTTTGGGTGATAGCTCAAGGCAGTCCGGGCAAATTTGCCATTTGGATGTATTTAACCGCGGCCATCGCTTTGCATATGTCACCTTCCCCGGCAGACCTGCGCGGTTCTGTTAAAGGGGCATTACTATTACTGCTCGTACTCGGTTGCGTTCGTTTCATTTCCGACCAGGCATGGGAATCTTTACTCGACCACCTAGCTTCGGGTCTTCTCTCGTTATCGATTACGTATTCTATTTGTATTTTACTGGCAGGAAGTTTGGCATTTTTCGTATTTGCATTTTCTTTGGTAAGCAAGAAATAAGTTATGACTCAAACACAGCAATACCAAGCACTAATCAACTGCCCGTCATGTAACAGCAAGGCAGATTTGGTCGGCCAAGTTATGGGTAGGGATAAAAAAGGTAGAGGAAAATACTCTTGTCTTTGCATGGCATGCGATGAATTTATCCAGTTGCCATCAGCATGCCCGAAGTGTAGCAGCAAGGAAGCCACTATTAACACTTCGGGTGCTCAGTATCGAATGTATTGCAGTTGCTGCAAAGAGGCATCGATATTGTTCTACGATAGCAGGATCGTGCGACCAGAGTTCTTAAAGTGTATATTTTAAGGGTAACTTCTCACGGTTTGATATTGTTGAGATTGAAATCATCCAGATCCAACATATCAAGAATTTCGATAATTGAAATATCTTCTCCCTGATCATACCGACGCTTATAGTCGAGATAAAAAATATCTCGAGGTGGACACTTTGAGTACAACTGTTCTTTTTCTTTCTTGCTTAACGCGTGTATAAACACGTAGTAATCTACCGCTTCAAGATAAGCCTTTAAAAAAGGTTTTTGTTCAGTTATTCGAAAAAACTTCCAGTTGTATCCTGTAGTTCCGCCTGAGACAGCAAAACCAGGTCTAAAGTAGGCCCCATACCCATTATTAAATTTGCCTACTGCAGCTGTGAAACCAGTAGCAATCTTCTTTGATCGGAAATTTGATTCTTTGCCCTTTCCGTAACCCATTTCCTTTGCAGTAAAAACGTGTTGAGTGTTGGGAACCCATATTGGAGAGCGCTCATTATCTTCTACAAAGTATTCAGGTATGTTGGTGCCAAACAGTAACCGAGCTGAACGGCGCCATAACTCTGCGTCAAATTCGACCTCAATATATGGTGTCCCGTGCTTTGCTTCCTGCTCAATCCACTGCAAAAACATTTCTTCACGACGGCCATTGTAAACCGCAGCAATAGCGTTATGTGACGCAATCCATTTAGTCGTAAACTCCACGGCAGCATCATGGTCATTGAATGACTTCGGGCTATATGTACTCGTTTCAAGGGTTCGTGAATGAACCTGCCAGCGATGAAATGGGTTACCAGATTTGGTTTCTATACCAACGTTGGGTGCTAGACAATCCAATGTATAGAACTTCTTGTACAATCTGGCTGGTCGATAATTGTTATCCAGATAGTAGTCATTACGTTTAGAGATAGCTTCACTAATGTTCGCGGCGTATGGTTGGAAATCTTTTCCATTAGCCTTGAATTTCAATTGAAATCCCTCCCCTTTGGGGAGTTTAGTAATGTTCCGAAACTCTGCGGTTGACTGCATTCGTTTTTACCTAAGTTTTACTGTGTATGGTCTACAGAGGGTTTAATCGAAAGACTTCTCTGGTAGATCAATGTTTTCGCCAAGCACACTACATACGTAAGCGCGCATAGCAGCAATTAATAACGTGTTTCCGTTTTGTGTACATTCACCGCCCTTCACATACGCCGAGCAGGTTGTTGAGCCATCACTTGGAGAAATGAGGCTAATGTTTTGTGCATCAGCGATTGGACCGCCCAACTGCCAGTTAGTGGAAGGACTGTAGCCACGACCGATTTTTGTAATATAACCTTTAGGGTCATCATCCCACACCCAAAACCCAGCCTCTGAGCCAGAACCAAAGCCCATAGGGTCATGCTTAATTGGAAGGTTTTGGCATTTCGCTACCGCCCAATCAAGAACAGCACCTTCTAAAGTTGAAACGTTAACGCGGGACATGAATCTTCCTTACTACGACTGGATAGCGACCATCACTATCACTTCAATGTAATTTAGGTTAATTCAAGCCTCCGATCGCGCAACAGCGTTATCGCCCTCTCTATCCAGGTTCGGATTCTTTTTTCGGAGTTTAAAATCTTTGCCACTAGCGTCCAACGTTAAGTGATTGACGAACAAGCCTCAAACTCAACTTACACCCGGCAGTTAAAATCAGCATAGACAAGATAGAGAAAACTAACCGCTCATTAAAGCTTAAGGCGTTTACCCAATGAATAAATTGCAACGCTCCCAAATGAAGGATTTCATCTGTCTGCTTACCTTCGTACAATCGAAAAAAACATTCTTTCGCGTCAGTCAACAACCTTAGTTTTCTCCTTGTCACGCAACTGCAGTATGAATGCAACCCAAGGAAGCCCTACCATGATAGCCAGTACATACGCAGGCACATAATTGACAAAAAATGGAGCAGATACCGCAAGGCCAAATGAAATACTTGCTAGAAAACTTACTATCTTTTTCATCAATTACCCATTTTCGTTTAAAAAGTTTGAAGTCGGTTACCACCGTCTTTTTATCTAGTTCTTGCATCATTGAAATAATAGATCTGCCGCGACCAGACTGAGAAGCAACACCGACGACAAATTGATGGATTGTATTTTTCGCCGATCCGGGTTTAGCTGGAAAAGTGAAAGGAGTACCAGCTATTGCCATTGTATAACGGACTAGAACCCTACCGAATTTCTTCGCGTTAACCTTTCTTTTATGTGCAACTCTATAACTCATTCAATCTCTCTACTTTTCATTTTCTGTTAGACAGGCATGCACCCGTGTTTTGAAATCTTCTTGGCACATCAATACTGCCTGCTCACAAGTCACACCGAGCTTTCTAGATAAGATTCTGTAGGCATTACCAAACTAAAACTCTGCACACCAAGAACCGGACTGACCCATGAAGATTTCATACTGTCCAAATGGGGTTTCAGCCAAAGCGCCCTGCTTATCATCGCTAAACACGAACTCTAATTCTCTAACGCTCTCTGTAGTTGCCATACCTTAAGTTGCTGCCTTATTGGTGATTATGCATTCCGATTAATGGTGTCATTTTATCATCTACGTAGTTTTAAAAACTTCTAATTTTGAAAATGTAGTAGTAGAGCTCTACTATTTGCGGGAATGGTGATCGGTGGTTTTATAGAAAGGTAACTTTCAGACAAGCAACATATTAAGGGCAACAGATCATGTCAGACGTTCAAACTATCACTTATGAATCAGGTCAAATGGGCCTATTCTTCGGTACCAACCAAGAATTGCAGTCATTTACCGAAAAGCACAACAATACAAAAAAACGTGATCTTATAATGGCGGCTGCCCGTGATTTCCTTATATCAAACGCTCTGAATGTAGCATCGACAGACGCGCAGCGATTTAAAGCTAATGTAACGGCTATACGTGTTCTTAAAGCTCTCCGTGGTCGTAACAGCAGTGCTACTCGCTTAGAGCAAGAGAAGCTAGCCAAATACGTTGGTTGGGGCGCTCTGAGTTCTATCTTTGACGAGAAGAACACAAAGACCGAATCAAAGCGCCAGCAGCTAAAAGACATGCTCACCGAAAGTGAGTACTACAGTGCGCGCACATCTACCCTATCGGCATTTTACACGCCTTTATATTTGACGCGTGGCATCTACACGATGTTAGCTAATGCCGGCTTTAATGCTGGTGGCCGAATTTGCGATCCTGCAGCGGGTATGGGTGGTCTTATAGCTCCTATGTCTGCCGATATGTTTGAAAACTCAAAAGTTACGCTGTGTGAGCTTGATAGCGTGACTGCAGAGGCACTAGAACACCTTTACCCGAATGCAACCGTATATGGTAATAAGGGTTTTGAAGAACTGAACATCAAAGCGAATCAAGATCTAGTTATCCAGAACCCCCCTTTTGGTAGTGCTAAAGTGATTGATAAGCTGGACTCACAGCTTAACGGTCTGACTCTTCACAACTATTTTATGACTAAAGGTGCAAAAATTTTACGCATGGGTGGCCTGATGGTCGCTATCGTGTCTACCTCGTTCCTTGACTCCAAGAGCACTAAGGCTCGTGAAATCGTCGCTAACCTTGCCGAGCTACGCGGTGCTATTCGACTACCTAAAAGTGTGTTTCAAGAGCACAGCGGCGCTAACGCTTCGGTTGACGTCCTATTACTGCAACGTTCTAACTCCGCATCTGCGGCGACGGCTGATTGGGTTCATGCTTTCGAGCAAACTTTACCTACAGGCGAATCGTACTACCTAAACAACCACTACGTGGCAAATCCAGATGCAATTCTCGGTGTCATGGAAGCACAGCCAGGCATTCAGGGTAAGCAGATCCAGTGCGTGTCAGAGTCCAAAGATATTGTTGGCGATGTACAAAGAGCTTTTGCCGCTCATTTCCCGAAAGATATTTACTTTGAATCGACTCAGACCTCAGAAAGTGATGATGACGAATTCTTAGCGCCTATGGCTGGCCTAGTCTCAGACAATGCCTATATCGACTTTGGCGGCTTTGCGCTAACCGAAGATGACAAAGTAGCAATTCGAAAGCAGGACGACGAACACGGCAACATGACGTTTGACGTATGTCAGGAGATCACAGGCAAACGCGCTGCCCGTATCGCTTCTATGATTGCAGTAAAACAGTCTATGGCTCAGTTACTTGAGCTAGAGCGCACAGATGGTCACGAACTGGCTATTGAAACAGCCCGTCAAGAACTTAACGTCCGTTACGATGCCTTTGTGCGTCAACATGGCTTCATTCAGGAAAGCGCCAACCGCCGCGCTTTCGGCAAAGACCCTTTCTATGCGAATCTGGCTAGCCTTGAGTCTAATTTCAATCGCGGTGTGACTCGTGAGCAAGCTAAACGCCTAAACGTACCAGCAGAAAAACCTCACGCCGACAAAGCAGAGATTTTTAGCCGTCGTATCATCAAGCCGTGGGTTGCTCCAACTTCTGCAGACACCAGCACTGACGCATTGTGGGTGTGTTGGAATGACAGCCACACTATTGATATTCCGCGTATTGCTGCGCTTTGCGGTCAATCAATCGAGCAGACTAAGCGTGAACTCGTAGGTAACCTAATCTTTCTTGACCCGAAAAACGGCCAATATGAATTTGCAGAAACCTACCTGTCAGGCGATGTAAAGAGCAAGTTTGAGCTTGTCAGTGCTTTAGTAAACGGTAACTCTTCGTTACTGCCTAACTACGAGGCTCTAAAAGCTATACAGCCTGCAGACGTCCCAGCTGTAGACATTAATGTCGAACTTAACGCGGGTTGGCTACCTATTAGCGTAGTGAAAGACTTCATTAGCCAACTGTTGAGCTGTAGTGTCGATGCTGAACACGTTTTAGGTCAATGGTTCGTTAAAGCTACAGGCGTGCCGAGTGTTATCAATACTCAACAATTCGGCATCGATGGCTACCCAGCGACAAAAATCATTTCTCGTATGATGGCAGGCCGTGACCTAATTGTGCGTCGTACTAACACACACGGTACGTTCATTGACCGAGAAGCGACCGTTCAAGTTGAGTCAATAGCAACAGAAATCACAACTCGATTCGAGGATTGGATTTGGTCATGTGACAAACGCCGCGCTGAACTTGAAAGCTTATATAACGAGAAATTTAACCGCTATGTGAAACCTAAATACAGCGGTGAAATGCTTGTATTCCCGAACATGAATAGCAGTATTTCTTTACGTGCACACCAGAAAACATGTGTACGCCGCGCACTGGCGCAAGGTTCTTTTCTCATGGATATGTCGGTAGGTTCAGGCAAAACTTACGCACTAGCTGCTATTTGTAACACGTGGCACCGATTAGGCCTTAAAGAGCGTACAGCTGTTGTATTACCTAACCATTTGGTTGAAGCAATCGCTGTAGAATGGCTGACTTTATACCCTACTGAAAAGCTACTAGTACTGTCACCGGAAGATATGAGCGCACAAAAGCGCCGCGAGACACTTAACCGAATCAAGACAGGTGCAAAGATTGTACTGATCCCTGAGTCGACCTTTAAAGCTATTGCATTACCGAAAGAAGCCGAATCTCAGATCATCCATGATGAAATTTGGGAGACTCGCCGCGCTATCGAAGTTCTAAGCGCTCGTTTCTCTGTTAAGAAGCTTGAAACCAAACTGAAAAACCTTGAATTCAAACTGGAATCACTGACCAACCGTGAAGCGAAAGACGAGTATTTAGACTTCGCTGAACTGGGTTTTGATTCAATTCTTGCGGATGAAGCACACAGCTATAAAAATTTATCGTTCTCGACGGTTGCACTGTCAAATGTTCGCGGCATTGGTAACCCTGACGGTAGCCAGCGCGCTTGGGATATGTTTTGTAAAATCCGTCACTTAAACGAAAATAACGACCATGCAGGCGTTGTATTTAGTACTGGTACACCGATCTCAAATAGCATTATCGAGCTTTGGAGCATTCAGAAATACCTAGCCTACGACGAGCTGAAACAAGCTAATTTGCACTGGTTGGATTCATGGGCTGACTTGTACACAACCACCAGCAGCGAATTTGAGATCGACGCGACAGGTATCAACTTCAAACCAGTGTCACGCCTACGCTCATTCAATAACTTGCCAGAGCTGCAGGCTATTTATGGCTGTATTGCGGAAACCGTTACTAAGAAACAGCTTAACGACTACCTACCTAAATTAGCTGGTGGCTATAACATGATACCGCCAGTAGTCGGAGGAAAGCCGCAGACAATCTTTGTAGACCCATCAGATCAACAAAAAGAATTCATCGATTCGCTAGTTGAAAGAGCTAAGGACTTCAAAAGCTCTCCAATCGATAACGACAATATGTTGCTGTTGATGTATCACGCACGATGCGCGTCACTGGATTTGCGAGTACTTGACCCGAGCAAAGCCGAAAATGAGAACTCAAAAGCAACAGCATGTGCAAACAAAGTCGCGGAGATTTACCGTCAATATGACGCGGTAAAAGGCACACAACTAATTTTTTGTGACCTGTCGACTCCGAATAAAGGTAAAGAAAAGTTACGCGCCAAAATTCGCCAGCTAATGAAAGATGCGAACACTGGCGACGAAGCAGCACAGAGAGAATTAGAAACAATCGGTCATGACCAAATCATGGCGGCTGAATCTAGCTATTCAGTCTATGACGATATTAAGCAACAGCTAATTGCGCTTGGCATCCCTGAACATGAGATCGCTTTTGCTCAGGAGTACAAAACACCAAAGGCTAAGGCAGAGCTTTACTTGCAGATCAATAACGGTGTAAAACGCGTTGTGCTAGCATCCACTCAGTTAATGGGAACTGGTTGTAATATCAACAACTTAGGTGTAGCAGTGCACCATTTAGATCCATGCTACAAACCGTCTGACATGGAGCAACGCACAGGTCGATTAGAGCGCCAAGGCAACCACCTGTATGAAGCCGACCCAGCTAATTTTGAAGGTGTTAATGTAATTTATTACGCGACCCGTAACAGCCTTGATAGCTTCCTATATCAAACGCTGGAAACAAAGGCGAACTGGATTGAAGCATTCCGCGCTGGTGAAACTAACCTACGTACAATGAACGCCCTATCAGCAGACAGCATCACGTTTGCTGAGATTAAAGCGGAGATCTCAGGTAACCCTCTAGTGCTTGAACATCTTCAATTGTCCAAAGAGATCACTAAACTGTCGGTGCAACACAAACGCCACCAGCAACAGCAGCACCAATACGAGGACGGTATTAAACGTTACCTAAGCCGTGAAAAAGCACAGGCAAAATTGATTCATGACATTAAAAGCGACATGGCAAAGTATGAAGCGAACGCATTGCCAAAAGGTGAGTTTGAGGCCGTAGTGTCAGGCTATGACGTTGATAAATTCGCTACAGCTGCGGAGCTGTTAGAAGCTGAGTTACAACACTGGTCTAAAGCTAATAAAACCAGTTACAAACCTGTTATGTACTATTGCGGCTTTGCTGTTAGGTTTGGCGTGAATTACGGTAGCCACGCCGTTTATATCGAGGGTGATAACGAGTATTCCGTTATCCTATCCGGTGGCGCTAAAACAAGTGGAACATCGATCCTTTATACAGTGATTAATCAGCTTAAAGACTTAGACAAAACGCTTAAAAACCAAGAAAGCTACTTAGAAGAAATCCGCGTTAACCTAAAAACGGCACAGTCACAGATTGGGCGAGAGTTTGACGGTCTACAGAACTTGATTGACGCTAAGAAACGATTAGCCGAGGTTAAGCATGAACTTATGACACAAAATGAGGAAACTCTAGCCGCAGCTTAAAATTATGGCGTAGTAACAAATTTTTGTTATTACGCCTTTTCTCTACCTGTAATGGTATTGCGCGATTACTACTCTCGCTTAAGGTTGAAGAATCTTAGTTAGAGGCGTAACTCAAATGACGAATTCAAAAGCACAAACAACTGACCTTATAGCTCCAATTACTTATGCCAATGAGTATGGCGAGCTTGTTCTAACCCCTGTCACTGAGTACATGCCAGTTTCTTGTATTTCAGTTGATAAACTGCCTGTTATTCAACAACACATGTTTTCTATTGAGGATGCAGAGGTAATCGGTCTGATCACTGAAAACCGTAAAGTGCAGTTGTCTACCCCTTATCTTCTTCAAAAGGGTCACCCACGTAAAACGGATGCGTACATCATCCATCACCAATCACCAAGCGTTGCTTGTGTGTGTAAGGCCGAGATTAAGACCTCTATCATTGAGAGTGGCTTAAGCGCACAAGGAGAACTCGACCGCATCTATCAAGGGTCGGCTCATAAGCTTGTCGCTCAGTACGGCATTTGAGGCACCGATAATGGAATGTAATCACGTAGTTGCCTCTGTGGGCGGTAAGTTCATAGTACTTGGCGATGTTGCGACACAGTACCGTGAGTGGTCAGCCCAGGTTGAAGATTTCAACGAGAAGAACAGAACCCACGTTGTAACACCACCGCCAGAATTCAAGTTTGCCAAATACTGTATGAATTGCGGCGAGAAGATTAACCAAGACGCGGTAAAAACTGAATTGCGAGGTGGCGATGAAAGCCGATAGCCCAACTGTCCCAATGCCAGATTACGGTGACGCTAAAGCGTTTATAAACCGATTGAAAGTCGCCACTGGTGAAAAAAGAGATGGTGAGTTAGCAATAATCTTAGGTAAACCGAAATCGACAATCGCCACGTGGAAGCAGAAAAACAGAATTAACCATGAGGCAATGATCCTTGTTCACCTATTAACTGGTGCATCTATCCAATATCTTGCGTTTGGTATAGGCGAACCATTCCCTAACGGGAAGCAAGCTGCCAACCTTCCTGTAAGTGATGAACAGCCAGAAAGCAATGTTGTTCACATGATTAGAAATGGTGATTTGTCTGTCTGTAGAACAATGACATTAGGTAAAGGAACATTAGATTTCTTCGGGTTAAACCGTGAACATCTCACGATCGTTGACCATGATGATGAAACCCTGTTTATCGACCGCCAAGAGTCATTACCAAGTTCAGGGCGATACCTTGTAGCCATAGATGGTGTGTTCGGTATTTACGAGCTTCAACGGCTACCGAACAACTGGGTTGAAGTCCAATTCTCAACTAGTAACCGCGATTTGAACTTAGCTGATCTGTTGATTGCCGGCAAAGTCAAAATGGCAATGAAAAAACGATAATTATTAGAAGGATTCACCACATGAATGCACAACAAATTTTGGCAAACGCGCCCGAAAACGCCGTCTATTGGTCACCAGTTGTAGGGCAGTACTTCGACCGCCAGTTCATCATTTCAGGTCGACAATTTGAAGGCAGTTTGATCCAGGTTGGTCAAGAATATCGTGACGAATTGGTGGCTTTAAGTTCACTCACAGACGACATGTTACCAGAGAATGACACTGCATCCGTGGAAGTTAGCTTAAATGAAGATCGTCAGGGTCTGGTACAAGTTGAAATCAATAACATCAATTTCGGTGTATTTGCGACCCTCGATGCTGATAAATACGCTTGGTTCCCCAAACGTACCGAACAATTGTCAGGAGACATGATCGTTGCCATTGGGAAAGCTCTGACCAACTGGAACGTGTGCAAAGCACAACAAGAGGTTTAACCATGAAAATCTCATTCAACCCGACAGCCGTAAAAACGACATTTGAACATCGTCGGTCTGAAACAGAAATTACGGTGGAGCGTATTAACAATGGTGCTTTGGTAACCCTTAACGGCTCAGACTCTGGAGCAGCATCATTTGAAATCAACTCACTTGAAGAACTCGACCAGTTAAAAGCGATGCTCCCAACCTTAAAGAATTACCGCGAAAAATTAAATAGAGGTTTCTGTTATGAATACTCGGTGTTGAGCATTGACCGTGATACGTATGGCGACCCCTTTGAGGAATGCATTCAATTCACCATATCTGCTGCAAACCCCGACACTCCGTGGTCTGAACGTAGCTTATCAGCCTGTCTCTCTTTCGATGATAGACAACGTTTCCTCGATACCATTGAGCTTTCGTTATAGCCCTATTTCATACTCTCTGCCTGTAGACCACTTGCAGAGAGTTCTCTCCACCACTCCCCTTTTAAAAGTTTCCAAAACCTATTAATTAGGTACTTGCGCGTTGAACGGCCCATAAGAAAATTGAAAAGTAACCAAGAGAGCTAACCACTCTCACAATTCAATTATGTGGAACTATCATCATGCAAACCGAGCAAGTAAAACAAACTGAACAGCTATACCTTCCTGTTGTTGTCCGTGAGGGCCAAGAGTTCGACTTCACCGCTTTAGAGTCTGGTACGCCTATACGTGTATCACCAAAGCTGATCGATGACTTGACCATTGGTGGCAACAAACGCCGTAAGAAAGAGCGTAGCGATGACTTCGCAGAGAGTATCCGTGCTAACGGTGTTATTCAGTCCCTGTCTGTTCGTCCACATGTTGATAACCCACACCGTTTAGAGTTGTGTGCCGGTTATGGTCGCCGTGACATGTCATTACGTTTTGACCTTGAATCTGTGCCAGTTGTAGTCAACCAATATTCAGACCGTGAAGCACTGGCGGTGATGTTTGCTGAAAACCACGACCGCGAAAATATCACGATCGTTGATGAAGCTGATTTGGCCCAAAACTACCTGTCTTACCATGATGGTGATTACGCTACGGCTGCTGTGGCTCTCGGCCTGTCAGAAAAGACATTCCGCGAACGTCTGCAACTAAAACGCCTTACTGATAACGTTTTGGACCACTTAGCCGATCCTAGTAACAAGTTTACTCTCGGTCACGCACTGATCCTGAGTACATTTGATGCTGAAACGCAGGAGAAAACACTTGCTGCAATTTTGGCTAACCCAACCGAGTACACGGTAAAAAATCTGAAACTACGCGCCTCTCAGCGCCAGATCCCTTTAGCTAAGGCTCCTTTCGACACCAAACCATGTGACAGCTGTATCCACAACACAGGGGAACAGCTAGACCTACTTGGCAACGGCGATACCGATGCAAAATGTAGTAAAGCCTCATGCTTTATTGAAAAAGCTCAGGCGTGGGTACACAACGAGCGCACAGCTGAACTGGAAGAAAAGTATGGTCGTGTCATTGCTTGGGAAGCCAAACCAGAATCTGACCGCCGTACAGTGACTGAGGAAGCGGTAGGTAAGAAGCAATTCACTAACGGATGCATGGGTTGTGAAAGCAAATGTACGGTAGTCGATGACCGCCCGATGAAATGGGGTGAATACACTCAAGATCAGTGTATTGATACTGATTGTTTCAATTCATGTGTAAGTGCTTTGAAAGAAGCAAAGGCAGAGAAAGCACGTAAGCAGAAAGAAGCGCGTGAAGCGAAAGAGAAAGAGAAAGTTGCCGCCCAGGAACAACAGGCAGAATCTTCAAATGTTGATGTGGCTGACCAACCGACAGTAGAAAAGAAAGTCACCGTTGAGCAAGAAGAAGTTGTCGTTACTACCGCTCCAGTTCAGCGTAAAACATCTGCAGCCGTGTTAGAGGATTACCGTAAGTCTCTACGTGCAACCAGTGCAAGCGTTGCAATTACCGACCCACAATTTCGTATGGCTACTGCCCTAGCCGCCTTGTGTGACGTTAGCGGTTACGAGCCACCTGTTGACGCGATTAAAAAGAACCGTTGGCCTCGCTTTAATGACCGTGTGCTTGCATTTATGGATCTGACCCTACAACAAATCCAAGAATACATGGCAGAGGCGGTCATTCACCATGCAACCGTTGGTGATAAACATTCCAACACTGATTTGATGATTAATGTTCTTGGCAAGAACCCGAAAGGTCAGAGCATCGCAATCGAAGCATGGAAACCAACTAAAGAACGCCTTGGCATGTATAACATCGCGCAAATCAACCAAATGTGTGTTGAGGCAGGATTCGATAAGGCTTATGAAGCAGCCAACGGTGAAGCGTCATTCTCTCTGTTATTCAAAAACCGTAAGGATGACATCGTAAGCGGTGTTATGGGCTTCAAATTCGATTGGTCACACTTCGCACCCTCTGACTACCTTGCCTTAGTTCGTTAACCATTCGGGGAGTGGCAACACTCCCCAAACTTACCCTATTGCGCGATGACCAAACTCGCTCAGTATGAATTACATAACCAACGGGAACTAACCACTCCCTACTCTCAATAACACTGTGGATTATCAAAATGAATTTAAAAAACGTATGTGAACTAGTTAAAGCTGCCGGTCAAACTCGCGCAATCATCACAATTGACACTAATAACGAAGATGCAGTAATCATCGTTAATATTCCAACCTCTAACGCTGCTTGTCTGCCAAAGGTTGAAGACGACAAACAGATGGCACTACGTTCAGCTCTAGCCACGCCTATGCGTGTTTTAGGCAAGATAGAAGATGTTGATGCGGTCTTTGATGAACAGCTTGCAGAATTTGGTGAGGGCTTTGCTCCTGCTTCACTTCAACTGAAAGGCGTAAAAACTAACGCTGCGGCTGCTAAGGCTTCAACTCAAGCCGTTACAACTACCCCTAAAACTACGGTTAAAAAAGCAAGCAACAAAAAGAATGCTGCAAAAACTGAAAATTCAGATGCAGTAGAAACTAAAAATACCACTGAAACCGCGCCAAAAGCTCCAGAGAAAGCCGATAAGGTAGAAACCGCACCAACTGATGCAGTTGCAACTCAAGATGCTCCAGAAGCGGTAGAGGCTGATGACGAGGGTATGTCACTTGAGAGCGACAACTTTGATTTCTTCCAGAATGGCGCACTTTAAGGTTTAGGGGTATCCGAGATATGAGTAATACAGCAACACCAGAATTGAAATGGCAATTCAAGTTAGGCAATACACTGATTGATTTCCCAAACCCTTTTGGTTCAATCCAAGACAATAAACGACTTTTGGCACAGCACTTTCCTCAATTACGTTGGACTGAAATCTACGAGGAAGATGCGCGATTAGAGAATGGTTGTATGGTTTTACCTGTTGTACCGCCACCAGTGAAAACAAACGGTTAAGCACATGGCAGACAATATCAAAGAGAAGTTAAACCAGTGGCGCGATAAGTGCGCCACCAACATGGCTAATCATTCTGTCGAAGAAGTTGAATTGGAAGAAAAATCATGCGTAATACATCAGTTGAATTCAGTGGTTCACAAAATCAAACACCTTTCTCCATCCTTACCGGAATCAATGGAACTAAAGGACATTCCACCGCTCATGTAGCGCATGTTAATAAAGCCACAAACAAGGCGGCTGGTGGCTTTAAGCCATTAGCCCCTTGGTACGCAGCGGTTAAGCCGCAAGAGCTTATATTAAGCCAGAGTGTGCGTAATAATTTGGGTTATAAACGCGAAGATGTTTACCAAGATACCATCATCGAAAAAACCTCATTTTGGGAAGCTCTCGCGCTGTTTGGACTCAAACACGGCATGTTGACCGAATTCGACATCGAGAACCTTATAGAAGCTCCTATCGGCACTACAAAGCAGGTTTCTGCTGCAAAAGAGCTTGGCAAAAAGGTACTTGGTTTCTACCAAACTGGCTTAACTGATCAGCAATACAAAATCGAAGCATGTTTTAAGGCATTTGAAGCCCCTGTTTCTATCCGTGCTGACATTGCCCATTGGTACGTTACTCCGACCGAATCGAATTGGGGTTTTGATTTAACTCTCGATGAAGACGAGTGCTATGGCGAAGACTACGATGAACTAGACCAAAGCTTCAATGACCTAAGCATCCGTATTGAGCATTGCTCTCGCGTATCAGCGTTGTCATTCGACCTAGACCAATTCAGCCCAAGTGTCGGCACAATGTATTTTCAAACCCTGCGTCTGCTATCACTTATGAACTTTAAAACGATGGCACTGGAATATTGTGATACCGAGGGAACGCTTGAAGCATACGCTGAAATTTTCAAAGTATTTGACCTGACTTCTGAACAAGTACAGAAGATCACTGGCTGCGATGAAGATTCCATCGAAGAAGTGTTGAACGACATCAACCCACTAATTTTCAAAGCTATTGGTTCGCACGATGAATATATTGATTTACATAACGTTATCAACGCTGCCTTGTACTACAAAGCAACCGTAGCAACGAAATGGTATCAGAAAGATACCCCATTCTATCGCGGTCAATCAGTCATTATGAACGCTATGGGACTGTTAGAAACTGTAAATAAAATCCGTCCTAACCCACTAAACCCGAATGACGTTAAAGGCATTGCCGCACTAAAAACTACGTTACGCACTGTCATTGAGTTAGGACATGAAGCATATGACTCACCGTGGTTGCTTGGCAGTGACAATCCGATCGATTGTTTCGCTTTTATCACAACTGGTAGCGACATCGAGAAATACACTCTTGAAGTAGAAAACGAGCACCGTCAATCAATCGGTGAATGTGGCGCACTTCGCCTTGACCTATCGGCTAACGACACAGGTCTACGCACTATCGAAAACATTCATCTAGCTGACAAGTGCTTGATGTTGCTTGCTTCGGTCTAGCGCGATTTCAAACTTAGCATACCATCTTAAATATCGGTTGAGGCTAACCACTTCAACCCATTTAACCAAGGGCTAACCACCCAACAAAATCACTGTGGAGAAGTACCATGCAAGTTCAGAAAGAACCGCGCTTAAGCATCAATAACCAACATAAAGACCCTAAGCCAGAATTCGGCTTAGTGTTCTTCAACAGCCCTAGAGGTTACGCGGTCACACGCCATGAGTTCCATGAAGAACAAATGCAAGGTGGCGTGATCATTGATACCGATGCTGTGATTAAGCTGCTTGAAAAAATCAAAGACACTAACGATGCAGCAAAGGCAGCAGAAGCCAAGGAACAATCTAAAGGCTCGGAAGTCTCCAAGTACTCCCTAATCCCTCAAAATGTCTTATTAGAATCAGACCGATTGCTTGTATGGCACACCCCTGCGACTAAATGCCCTATGTGGTACAGAATGTCAGGCACTCACCCAAAGGCACTTCGTAATGTCACTTGGACACCGTTGCTCTTTGTTCTGAATAAGCACAGCGAAACACTGTATGTGTTTGCCTTAGAAAGTGATGAACGCCCAACCCTCGACACAATGACTTATTACGCGCCTCTGGCAAACGTTTTTGATAGTCATTACTTGTGTCAGGGGTCAGCTCCCCTACCGAAGCAACTTAGCTCAAGCAACATCAAAGAAATTCAAGATACGTTGTACATGAGTGCATTTGATGGCTTTAAGCATAACCTCGCTATCAAGCTTCCAGACGACATCCCCGACCAACGTGCGTTTTGGGAAAGTAAGAACCTGACAGGTGAGCTGGTGGATGTTGCTAATGAGCTTTATCCATACGAGAAACTAAGCAAAGTACTAGAAGAACTATAAGACTAAGGGAACAGATATGACTAATTCAAAATTTGGCTTCGAAAACACAGCTCGTACATTCTACGTCCCTAGTGATTGGGTAGACCGTAAACTCAAAATTGCCCTCGTAGGTTGTGGTGGCACTGGCTCTTCGATTTTGACCGAGCTTTTCCAAATGTTCGGGATCCTCACCAAGTTAGGTTGTGATGGATTCGAAGTGACAGCCTATGACGGTGACCTTGTTTCTGAAAGCAATGTTTTTCGCCAAAACTTCTGGCAACACGATGTCGGCAACAACAAAGCTGATGTTCTGATCACGCGATTCAATCAATTCGGTGGCGTTAACTGGAAATCAAAACCTGTTTTCTTCACTGGCGAGATGGCAGTCACTGAGGAATATGACCTACTAATCACGGCTGTAGATAAAGCATCCGTAAGGTATGAGATTGGTCGCGCACTTGATACCTCAGTTAAACGTGCTCTATGGCTAGACATGGGCAATGATAACCATCAATCAAATGTCCTGCTCGGTAATGCGAGTCGTCAAAAGTTCTACGGTGAAAAACGACTTCCAACGCCTTTCGAGTTGTTTGGTTCGCAATGGGAAGAAGCCGCTAAGACTGAGGTCGATACCGCTTCATGCAGTACCGAGGAAGCCATTCAAAAGCAGACATTCGGCATCAATGGTATGACTGCACGTTCAGCAGCGTCAATGCTGCTATTCCCCCTACTTCGTTTCGGAAAACTTGAGCATCACGGCTTATTCATCGACTTGCATCAAGCCGAGATTACCAAAATGCCGGTAGATCCTTTGCAGTGGTCTTTCTATGGCTACCAAGAAGAAAATATTAATTAACCAACTATTGCAGGGGTTCTCCCCTGCATTTGCTTTAACCAAGGAACATGAATGAAAAAGAGAGAGCAAGACACAAGAGAATACTTCACGAATATAACTCAAGCTATTGATGCGGCTTACGAGTCGTGGGTAAAACAAGCGACTGATGAATTCCCTGTACTGAGCATTCTCAAAGATGGTGAGCCAGTTCCTAACCCCATTTATCGCCACGCAGCGCGATATGGTCTAACTGTAATACTTCATTCGGTGCAAACAATCTGGTCGTATGCCGCTGACATCGTTGGGGCTGACGTTGATACTTCTATCAAGCGACACGACAACTTCCTGCACTTGACCAACATGACGTTCTTACCGGCAGAGATTGGCAGACACGCCTATTCTGCGTCACGGTTGCTGACCTACCAAGCTACGGCCAGTGAACGTGCTAGTGACGAAGCAACTCAGCCAATACCAGACAGTGAGTTTAGTACTGCGGCTCTAGACCTGTTTATGCTTGATCGTGAAATGTCAGCGTCAATGTTTGACTTTGTAGGGCCAAAACTGGGGATCAGTGGTGTACCAGTAGAAAAAGCCTATGTGCCTTTAGAATATCGAAGTGAAGTGTTTAAACGAGTTCTATCTTCCCTGTTCAGCGAATTCGAAGAGATAAAAACCGTTGATACAGGCTTTCGACTGATGAATGAGCAACACGAAGACATTATCACTCATTTATCGAGAGCTGCTTTTGCAAGTCTTGCATCAACAAAGCCTTGCTCTAAAGGTGGTTGCTCAATGCATCGCTATTACCATGAGCATTATCAAGACTAACGCGGGAACGCCCACCAGCCTTCAATTTGTCGGGGCATATTTTCAATATCTAAAGCAAAGGCCACTTTTATAGTGGCTTTTGTTTATAACTCACCTAAAGGTCTTTGATTGAGTCATTTAAGCGCGACAGGTTGATGTACTGCTTCCACCCCTTTCCGTTCCACTTCTCTTTTGGGTCATCTTCCTGCCCAGTAAGAAGGATTAACCCCTGACGATTATAAATGTCAGTTACCGGGTCAACGCTTGACTGAGGTCTTAAGAACCCCGTTAAAAGACGTCTATTCCCTGTTTGAATTGAAAAGTCTCCAGGTACAGTAATTACTGCAGCAAACTTTATTTTATGCGCTTTTGCTAACCGACTATCCTGCTTCACTACCAAATCAACTAAGCGGTATGTATGGCACTGATTTGAGCATATGGTGCTGAAAAAACTGTTGGTGCTCTCAGACAGTCTTTGGAAGGATTGTTCATAATCTTCATCGCGGTTCACGAGCAAAATGCCATACACAATTTTATGCGTTAATTCGTACTTCTCTGGTGTATGAACAACATCTTGCACTACCGGACCAACTGCTACGTTTTCTTGTATGGCCGCGTCTTCCATGAATGCCAGTTCGTTCATACCAACCCAAATTAACTTTGAGTTATGGGTGGTCTGTGCATATTCCATAAGTGACCTATTCATGTTTTGCTGCTGCAAGTTGTCGTAACATTGATTCTGCACTTTTTAGATGCACTAACCGATCACACACGCGTTCGTCCGTTATACCTTCATCGCATCTGGATTTGAGTTCTTTGTTGAACAACTCCAAGTATGCCAAAGCATCTTTTTGTTCCTTCAAGCTGGTGGATTCCGTGGCTTTGAAAGCAAAATCTTCTACTAATTGGACATTGAAATACTCAGATTCCCTTCGCATCTCTGGGTACTGTTCCATGAAGTACTCAGCAGTATCCGCGAGAACTTTTGTAATCCCTGTATCGTTCTTACTAACAGCCACCACAGAAGCACTAGCCGATAGAATTGCACCCGTGAGGATGACTTTCATCAATGTATTCATATCAACCTAAACGTTATTTTTAATATCGAAGTATTTTATGTTTCTATTGCCATAATACCACGCTCTTGTGCGTTTGAAACTCCGTAGTAATTTGGAAATTCAAATAGCGAGTAAGGCGAATAGAAATGATTAATGCAGTTAACACTATCGACGTAAAAGAGTTAGATTCATGGGATACATGGAAACAAGACCTTATAGACTTTGACGGTGAAATCACACCTCTTACATTACGTTCAGTGGATGCAATCTATCGCTATCTTATACAAGGCTACACTTACCAAATTCAGTACAGCTCAGGCAAAGACAGCGAAACTGTTCTAGGGCTATTCTTGCTTGCGTTAATGCGTGCTAAGCGTGAAGGTAAAGCCATTTCAAACGCCCACTTTTTGGTGCATGTTGATACAGGTATTGATAACCCTGAAATTCGTAATCTTGCCCAAAACAAAATCAACAGCCTTGATAGTTTCATTATGGAAAACTCGCTTCCTTTAGTGACCTACATTGCACACCCTAGCTTATCTTCTACATGGGCTTCTCGCGTTCTTGGTGGTCGTGGCTTACCAACCTTTGTTTCATCAAAATTCCGTCAGTGTACCCATGAATTAAAAATCACTGGTGCTAACCGAGTTGTTTCTAAACATACAAAATTGATGTCGAAAGAGCAGAAAGCAAAACTGATCATGCTTCTTGGCTCTCGTGACTTGGAAGGAACTATCCGAAAAAACAACATCGCCAAAATGGGTGGTGATGACATCAAGATCAGTAAATCAGGTAACAAGTATTCTCTATACCCTATAAAAACTTGGTCATCAGCTAATGTGTGGGAGTACCTGACCTATTCGGGCAACCGCCCAAGTTCAGTGCTACCAAGTTACCTTGAAGACCACTACCAGACGGTCGACATTTACCGCGATAGCGGCGCGGGTGAATGCGTAGTTTTCCAAGCGGATACTGATACAGACGGTGGAGCTGGACAAAGCTCGTGTGGCAGTCGTCATGGTTGCGTATATTGCCTCGCCTCTCCAGCTGATAAATCTATGCTTACATTGCTTGAAACTGATCCAGAACGTTATGGTTATATGACGGGCTTGAACCGCGTACAGCGCTTTCTTGAGCTTACGCGTTACAACTGGGATATGCGTCATCCTGTTGGCCGAACAATTAACATTGGCGGGTACATTAAGATTCAGCCGGACGTATACTCACCTGCTGTTCTTAAACGACTTCTACACGCGATTCTTAGCTTCGATTATCTTGAACAAAAACGAGCTGCCAAAATTAAGCAGAAGGTACTTAACGGCACATTACCTGAGACAGAATACAACCTGCGTATGTCAGAGCCACAATTCCAGATCATTGATGAACGCCAACTGATTGCTATCGAGATGCTTTGGTCACTCCACCACTTCCAGAAGCGCCCATTTGAAGCGCTTGATATATGGCATCTGGTTTATACGGATGGTGAGCTTGAGCTGCTAGAAGAAGTAGATAGCATGGTCGCCACCCCTAAAACTCCCCAACCAGCACCATTTTGGTTGCATGTTGGCGAATGGGGTGACAACTCTGGCCTTGATGGTTTAAGCGACAATATGACGGAATTCGCTTACTTTGATAGTCACCAAGACCAAACTCACCGCTTAGTGAGTACTAAGGAAGGTTTACGACGAGTTGTGGACTACGTTGAATCAGAGTTGTTTGATGTCGACATCGATGCAGCGCGATTCATTGTGCACGAAGAGTATCCACGGCTTCGTCCAAAAGCCCATGACGGCTATTACACACCTTATTACGCGGCTGCATATTTACTTCGCTTTGGTGCTGTACAACTAGGAAAAGGTCAGGCTGCACGCTATCACGAAATGGCTCAACGCGGTCAGACCTACCACACGCTTGGTTTAACTGGCCAACTATCTATGGAAGAGATTGCCAACAACCCTAAATATCAGGGTTTAATCCTTGATAACAAGGCGTACAAAGTACTTGCTGCAGAATTGAAAATTGAACAGGACAAGGCTGCAGAGCTCGAAGCTATTCGAGAAGAAAAAGAGCAGAGAATCGCTGCGAAGCGTAAAGCTTGGGCTAAAGCTAATCCGAAATTGGCAGCAAAAGCCAAAAGCCTCAAGAAAGAAATTTCGATGCAGCGCCACAACGAACAGTTATTCAAGTCTCTGTTTGTCATGGCCACCAGCATTCATGCTGAGATTCAAGTTGATACCATTTCAGGAAACCTTAACAGTGACAAGCTTCCCCGTCGTTTAAAGGTGCTGAACGGCCTTCGTAATGAGATCACTTCTCTACGTGAGATTCAAACTGAAAAGTACATTCAGAAAGGCTACAAGCATCAATTAGAGATGAATGAAAAATGGTTAACTATCCTTGAATCTGGAAACTTTGATAATTTCGATTCCGATCATCTTGCTGATTACGCCCGGATTGCACCTGCCCAGTTCAAACAAGAGCTTCGAGACAGCATTCAGCGATGCAAAGCGTCACTAACCGGTTGGTATAAAGGTGATGGCCATAAATCATCCTGTACGCAGGATAGAAATATCGTCATCAAGGTTCATGAAAAAGACCAAATTGAATTGGACCTATCTGTTTTTCTAGCCGCTTAATACCGCGTCCAAAAGCACCTTGGTTTCTATTTCCAAGGTGCTTGTCGCTAGACATTAATGATTAGAACTTTTCTTTTTACGAAGCCTGTTGCGACCGTGGTGACTTGCCACTAAGTGTGACAATAAAGATTAAAACTAATGTTCTATCTTATGACTATGCTGATGAAAATATGACAATAAAGTTCGAAACTAATCGAACTCATCGAGAGTTATCCATTCTTTAATCTTGATTTCCAGTTCAGCTATTGCTTTGTCAATGTTCGGTGTCCAATACGGATCGTCAGGCAAGATTACCCCTGATAGCTGGTCTTGACGTGCGCTATACATTCCAGCCAAATTTGCTACTTCCGCATCATACTGCTCCGAAGTCCATTTTTTTGCTTGATCCATCGCTTATCCTTCTATGTCCGTAGCCTAATTTAGTTTCAAACTATATTGTCACAATCTTTATCTTTAATGTTGCAGTTTCAATCTTTGTTGCCTGACGACAGTGCTATGCAATCAAACAACCCCAGCTAAATAACAGTAGTTATCAACCGCTCAATAAAAAACAAACGTTTACATTAACAACTGAATTGTAACAATCAAATGGAGGGGTCATGACGCGCCCGATTAAAATTACGCTCCTAGCAATTGCATTAGGTGCGGCTTTTGTTGGCTATCACGGCTATTCCGATAAAACTCTAAGTCCTACACCTTCAAACAAACTGCAGGATACTGCGTCTGCAAGTCTGCCACTGACAACTGAGTTCTTAACTGATGAAGAGATTCAGTCATCCCTACTCATGCTGAACGAGCACCCTGACCCATTAGATTTATTAAACATCGGTAATAACGCCCTATCGGAGAATAATTACTTCGCAGCCTACTCAGCTTTCAGCGCAGCCGCTCAAAAATACAATACCTCGGCCATGATCAAACTTGCTGAACTACTTGAAATGGGAGCCATTGGCGGGAAACCCGACATTGATCGAGCGTTAAAACTCTATAACGTCGCATTTGAGCTGGGGTCATTAGATGCGACTCTTATCCTTGCTAATTTCTATGAGCTGGGAATTAACGTACCAGAGAACGTTGATAAGGCATCACATTACTATCAAATAGCCTCAAATAAAGGGAATTCCAAAGCAATTCATTGGCTAGTAGAGCATGCTAAAAGTGAGCCTGAATTTGCAAGTCAAGAGCAGGTATTAGCATGGAACCTATCTCTAGTCGATCAAGGTGATGCCCTAGCAATGATTGACGCTGCCAACGCGTATTATATTGGCCAAGGCACTAAAATCGACAAAACTACCTCTATCAAATTATTAGAGAAAGCGATACAGGCCGACAATGATTCAGCAAGAGTTATGTTGGCAACAATTCTTCTCGATGACCATGACATAGAAACCGACCCGGTAAAAGCGACAGAGCTTTTGTCAATTTCTGCTGCCAACAACAATCCAAGAGCTCAGGCTTTATTAGGTAATGCCCTATCCGGTTTTAATGACTATAAAGAGTTTGGTATTGAACCTGATAACGAACGGGCTTTTCAATTGATCGAGAAGGCGCTGGATCAAAACTTACCATTAGCTCATGGGTACGCTGGAGATTTCTATCTAGCGTCATTTGGACCAGGTGTAGATCTTAAAAAAGCTGTTGAGCATTTCGAAGAAGGTGCGAAGTTGGGTGACCCAAAATCTATGATTGGTCTTGCTCTCCGACTTAAGTCGGGAACCGGTATTGATAAGGACTATGACCGCGCAAATCAGCTAATCGACCAGGCAATATCGATGAATTTCCCGGATGCTATTTTCCAAAAAGGCTTTGTCTATGAGAAAGGTGCTGGCGTTCCTGTTGATTATGCAAAGGCAATGGAGTACTACCATAAAGCTGCAGACTTAAATATATCCTCGGCGGCATACCATTTAGGTTTTATGTATGAACAAGGCTTAGGATTAATCGTAGATACCAACAAGGCTTTGGAGTGGTACAAAAAGGCAGATGAGTTAGGTGATATACGCGCAAAGCGCAAACTAGATACCTATCATAAAAATGGGTCTTTCGATGTTAAAAACGCTTGTGACCATTAATAGCCAAGCTGTTCAGCTAGTAATTATCACCACCTAAATACTACTACTTATTAAACACCCAGTATTTGAATATCCTCTACCCTTCTAGGTTACTTTGCAAAGTAACCGGAGGGGTCAATGAAACGCCCATTTAAATATTCACTATTGGCACTTTCTCTTGGTGTCGCTATCGCTGGCTACAAGGGCGTTTTACCCCTGCCATCTAGTGAAGCGCCAACAAACGATAAGTTAGCCGTAGAAGTGCAAGATCAAATATCGGCAAGCGATTACCTAACCGCCGATGAAATCTCTGCAAATCAACTTACACTTGCTCAGCAACCTGACGCCCTTAAGCTAATTGAAGATGGCGACCAGGCGTTGTCATCTAATGATTATTTTGCTGCATATAAGTTCTATTCTGCAGCAGCACAAACCAAAAACACATCCGCCATTATTAAGCTGGCTGAGCTCCTTGAAATGGGTGCTATCGGCGGCGAACCAAAGATAGAGCGTGCACTAAAGCTATATCAAACTGCATCCGACCTCGGCTCTATTGATGCCACGCTACTTTTAGCTAGTTTCTATGAGTTAGGTATCAACGTACCAGAAGACATAAACAAGGCATCTGAACTATATCTAACCGCCGCAAACAATGAGAGTCCTAAAGCTCTTCGTTGGTTAGTTGAACGTGCCCGTTTTGAGCCAGGCTTTGCTAAAAAAGCTCAAGTGATGCAATGGAATCTCTCTCTTGTTAAAACTGGCGACATGAAAGCCATGCTAGATGCCGGTAATGCTTACTACTCAGGCACCGGGGTAAAGCAAGACAAAGAGATGGCACTAAAACTTTTCGAAGATGCAGCAGAACAAGGAAACGATTCTGCGCACACAATGCTTGCCGAAATCTTGTTGTATGACCATGACGTAGACCGTAATCCAGCTCAAGCTGTCGAGTGGCTAAAAGAGTCAGCGACCAATGGAAACCCTCGGGCTCAGGCCATGCTAGGAATTGCCATTTCATCCCTTAATGACTTAGCACCAGAAGGCATTACGGTTGATGATAAAGATGCTTTCCATTGGATAGAAAAATCATTAGAGCAGGATTACCCACTATCCCACTCATATGCCGGGCAGTTCTACCTGTCATCTACCGGAACAAAACAAGATATTCCTAGAGCAGTCGAGCATTTTATTCGCGGTACCGAACTTGGCAATGCTGATGCGATGGTTAATTTAGGTTGGCAGCTAATCCACGGCCAAGGCATCGAGAAAGACGAAAAGAGAGCTTTTGAACTGATTAGTGCCGCAGCTGACATGAACTATCCGAACGCGATTTACAACCTTGGCTGGATGTATGAGAACGGAATAGGCACCAAGCAAGACTATGAAATGGCAATAAAGCTATATCAAAAATCCGCGGATCTAGATGACCCATCAGGTACTTATAACCTTGCCGAAATGTATGAGAAAGGCCGTGGGATTAATGCCAATACCGAAGCTGCCCTTCGCTTATACAAGGAAGCGCATCGAATTGGTGATACACGCGCAAAAGAGAAATTAGATGTGTATGCAAAACAGGGAGATTTCCAAGTTGAAAATAACTCCAACGTTTAATCGTAAACTTGCGCTGATGATGGCTCTTATAGTCACAAGTCATCAGGCAAGTGCTAACTGTGGTGGTTCTCCACCAGCTGCCGCACCTGTCCCATCATTGAGCAATACATCTAGCTCAATCAATGAAGACGGCGCAACGACAATGAACCCGGGCCTAAGCAGTTCTATTTCCATCACTGGACGTAGAATCAATAGCGGCCCTGCGCATGGTACGGCTCGCTGGTCAGGCAATAATGTCTATTACAAACCAGCCGCTAACTGGTGTGGTCGAGATACATTCACCTACTCTGCTTCCAACTCTTCTGGCTGGTCTGCTACGCGTACCGCGACCATCAACGTGGCCTGTGTAGTTGATGCTCCAGTACTTGGTAATTCGAACACCAACATCACAGAAGACACTAACGGAACACTATCGCCAGGCATGAACCTTGACGGTGGCACCATCTCTGGGCGTTACGTGACAACTCAACCTGCACACGGGTCTGTCTCATGGTCAGGTAACAAACTTGTTTACACCCCAACGAATAACTATTGTGGTTCAGATACTTTCCAATACCGCATTAAAACTCAGGGTGGCTACTCAAACATAGCAACCGGTACTGTTGGTATTGCTTGTGTTGTTGACTTACCGATCATTGGTAATGTGAGTGGTACGCTTGATGAAGATACTAACAAGTCTCTAAGTCCAAGTATCAACATTGATGGTGGTACAATAACTAAGAGAATTATCAAGTCTCTGCCTGCACATGGTACGGCAGTATGGAATGGTAACAATCTTGTTTATACCCCGGATGCTAACTACTGTGGTGCAGACACATTCACGTATCAAGTGGCTACAGAAGCCGGCAACTCAAACGTAGGTACTGCAAACCTCAATGTTACCTGTATTGTTGATCCGCCGATTGTTAGTGATGTCTTCATTGAAACACTAGAAGACAACTCTAAGAGCGCGACACCGACTGTTAACCTTGACGGTGGTAACCTCGTATCACGTGACATCGAAGTTGCTCCAGCAAACGGAACGGTAATTTGGCAAGGTGCTTCACTACTTTATACGCCAAACCCTGATTATTGTGGTAACGATGAGTTCCAGTACAGCGTGACAAACTCTGCAGGTAAATCTGAACTGGCGAAAGGTGACGTTTTTGTCGAGTGTGTCGTAGACGCTCCAATACTCGATGGTGTGACCGAAACTGTTATTGAAGATACACCGAAATTACTTTCGCCAAATTACAACATCGATGGCGGCGTAATTTCTAAGTATGACATCGTTTCTGACCCAGCAAATGGTACAGCTGAATGGGTAGATGGCAACATACTGTACTCCCCGGCAGAGAACTACTGTGGTTTTGATACATTTACCTACCAAATCACCACTGAGGGTGGCAAATCGAACATAGCAACATCAAACATCAACGTTGAATGTGTTCAGGATGCTCCTACAGTCGATGGACAAGAGGAAATCAAGATCACTGTGGAAACCACTAAGGATTACACGTACCTCGCTAATGACGTTGACGGTGATACCCTAACGGCCACAATGACTGAACTTAACAAATCGTCACTTCCTGAGTGGGCTAAGTTCGCATTTGATGGTTCAAAAGGTACTCTGACGTTGAGCCCTAGTGATACAGACATGGGTGATTACACACTTGAATTACTTGTCGATGATGGCCACAGCGGTATGGCAATGAAACGCATTGCGGTATATGTACGTGATGATCGTCCAGTAACTCTAACTTCTATCCTGCTTAAGACGTTCAGTATTCCACAGGAATTCGAAACTCCAGCAGGTAAGAAGATGAACGCGGTGTACTTTACCGGCATTAAAGACAGCCTTGGTAATCTAATCACCGGTACATATGACCTAACCATCACGATGGATAGTTCAGTAACTTTCCCAGTGACTATTCTTGGCCAAAGAATTGAACCGGGTGTACCTACAGTGATTAGCTATGACATTCCATCACCAGGTGTTGTCGATGTTAAAGCTATCCCTGTAGTGGCTGGTGAAGATGGTGTTGTTAACTTCCAAATCAGTTTTGATGTTAAATAACAAAACTCCTTGATAGACATAAACAAAAAGCCACCAAACGGTGGCTTTTTTATTAGCTGCTTTGTGTTGATGTATAGCTACTACACCATAAACTTTAACTTCAAACCTTTAACATGCAGACCAAAAGCACGAGTTAATGCAGTATCGGTTCTTCCTGCATAATGTTTTTCTAAATCAGCTAAAAGTTCTTGCAACATTAAGTGTGTATCCACATTAACACCACTTGGTAGCTTAGAAACATGCGTCAGAAGCTTTGCTATACATTCACATCTTAGTATTAGGAATTGTTCCTTATCTTCACCAGAGGGACACGCATTCTCTGTATTCTGGATAACTTTACTAATGTAACTGTAACTCGACAAAGGCTGTTTAGAGTTAAATGATTTCAACCGTTTATCGAACTGATCTTTTATCCATTCAATTTGTTCTTTCATAGAATCTGATTACCAACTGTAAATGACTTTCCCAACCAGATTGCTTTGAGGAACAAAGCCCCAAAATCGGCTATCCTGACTTTCATCTCGGTTGTCTCCCATAACAAAGTACTGACCTTCTGGAACTTTCCAGATCCCTTTCTCCATGCCTTTCTGAATAAAGAAGCTGTCGATTCTGTCGGATTTAGTTTTATCGATCTGAGTGTCGTTATCGAACTCCACTAATTTTAGCCATTTCGATTCAACAGTAAGCACTTTATTTTTGTATATAACTGTGTCACCAGGGACACCTACAATACGTTTGATGTAATTTATTCCAGGATTATCTGGCAGCATAAACACGGCTACATCACCATGTTCTGGTTTCTCCCGGTACAACAAAACATTGTGGAATAACGGATCGCTCACCCCGTAAGCAAATTTATCGATCAACACTGATGTGCCAACCTTGTACGTCGGCAACATGGATTTTGTAGGTATGTTATAGATCTCAAAGAAAAATGAGCGTACTAGGAATACATAGAGGATAACGGGAAACAGCATACAAATGACGGAGATCAACACCGGGCGACGGGCTGTTAACTTGACGTCGCTAGTGACCTCGCTATGCAATGTAACTATTGATTTATAGCGTGCAGGCATCCATACATGGCGCTCCAACAGCCATATGATTGCACAAACCAACGTAACAAACGCCAGTGTCAAAACGAAAAAGTTTACCACGGTAACCGCCATACATTATTTTTTGAAAGTGTGGTAAATATTACCCTACACTCTACCTCTTGAAAATCTCTCAGTTTTGTATTGACGCAGACTTTATTCCCCTCGTACATCTTGCATGTTCAACATTGAACGTTAGAATTGCACTTTTCGTTAATTACAGGGTGAACAAGTGATAATGATACGTAAGGTCTATCAGATTGTTGCACACCACCTACACAAAGTGACATGGCGGTCGTTGCTCGGTGTCGTTGGGCTGCATTACGCGATTTGTTGGGCTGGCTTTTACTTATGTGGTGAATTTGAACTAATTCAACCTATTAATTTTATCCGCTACATGTCGGTATCAGGAAGCACAGTTGGGTTCGGCGTACTGACCCCTGTAACTGACCCAGGCTCATTGTTCATGGCCATCTACCAGTTACCGGTATCTTTAGCCATCTTCGGGGCGTTACTTGGGAAAATGATTAATCAAACACGGGAAATTATCGAGCGAAACATGAATGGAACCTCAGATTTTAATAGCTTTAATAAACACGTTCTCGTTGTCGGCTACCGGGGCGAAGAAACGGATTCACTGATCAAGTGCATTTTATCTGACGAACGACGCCAAAACGGAAATATTCTCTTATGCGTAAAAGATTCTTCAATGACACACCCTTTGCCTGACTTATCTGAGGTGTCCTTTGCTAAAGTCACCTCATTTTCAGATGTAAATGAACTTGAACGAATCGCGGCACACGCGGCAAATCGAGTAATTATCCACGCAGAGAATGATGAACAGACCTTGACGGCCTCTTTGTCGTTATCATCTGCTGTAAATGAAAAATGCCACATCGTTGCTTACTTTGATTCACCTGCGAACGCAGAGCTGTTAGACAAACACTGCAAGAATGTTGAATGCGGCACGAACCGGACATCATCTTTACTTGCACGATCGATGCAAGACCCCGGCTCTAGTCGAGTGATTAGCCAGTTGCTAAATCCTCTAACGGGTGCGACTCAATTTTCTCTGCAAGTCCCTCTTTTACACTCTCCAGTAAGCATTGGGCAGCTATCTGACATAATGAGGAAGAGAAATAAAGCCACGTTGATTGCAGTTTCAACACTACAGTCTGGTGATGACGTAATCCTTAATCCCGATGAAAACCATTTGGTAGAGTCTGGTCATTTTATTCACTACATCGCCGCTAATCGAGTCATGAGCGATGAAGTCGATTGGCAAGCTGCTTAAACACGTATCAATGGTCGCTTTCAGCGGCCATTTTTTTTGCGCGTTTTAAAGTGCCTGCAAATATAGATCCTAATTAACAATGAAGGATTTAGACATGCCCAAACAGTTACTCTCCGTACCAATTGATTCTCTACAGCCTACAGTGCCTACAGAATCGCTCATAGAAGACTTCAAAATCAGTGCGAGGACTTCTATAGCTCGTAGCTCTCCATCGGCTCCACTCAAGCAATTGCTCAAAGCAGGATTGATTAAAGGTAGTGTCTTGAATTACGGCAAAGGCAGAACTAGCCAAGATTCAGACGCGATTAACAAAGTGGCTTTTTGCCACGATTATGATTATGTGTACGCTCCCTTCCCGGAACTACTGGGCAATTCATACGACACGGTATTTTCTGCTTTCGTCGTTAACACTTTGCCACCAGCTGCACGTGACCATGTATGGAAACAAATGGCCTCGGTTTGTAAAGGAAAAGCGTATATTGCCGCTCGGTCTTCCACTGACCGCGGCTTAAAGGGTGTTCGTGAGCAAGACGGTCTAAGAACGCTCCGATCAACATTCCAAAAAGGTTACCTGAAAAACGAGCTAAAGCAGGAAGCACAACAGTATTTTGCATCCGTTAGAGAGATTCCAACAAAAGGCGCATTTCGATTAGTTGAGTGCTCACATGACTTCGTAGAGGTTACAGAGAACTCCACGCAACTTAGCTTGGTACAATAACTCACTGTTGATCAGTCGCGCCGGGCTGCATAGAAGTCACAATCAATTTTCTCACCGAAGAACAATAACAGGCAGGTGTCTTGTGGGACTTCTGTCTGTTTATCTTCAACGTAGTTTTAATACCCCTAAACCTCCCCTCTTATTGCCCATATATCGCTATGTTTTCAGCTATTGTGCGATCTCCAATTGTAAATATAGTTGTTTTGAACCAACCAAAACACTGTGGAAATTTAAATGCAAAATCTACTTACGCAACCAGTTCAGACACTATCAACTACTCAGCTATCAGAGCTATGTGTTTACCTAAACAGCGAGTACCGTAAAGGCTCTCCAGTCGTGTCTGACGAATCATTTGACTTTTATGCTCGTGAGCTTTTCGCTCAAGATCCTGAAAATGCTTTTTTCTCACAACCACAACCTACTGACACCGCCGCTGACAATGCGAAAGGTCGTATAGGGCATCCAAGACCCATGCTTTCGACAGACAAGGCGTATGAACTAAGTGAAATCAAAACCTATGTTGATCGCTGCCATTCAATCGCTTCCTCAATTGGCATGAATCCAGAAGATGTTAAGTTCCGTGTCTTAGCAAAACTGGACGGTATTGCAGGCCGCTATGTAGCTTCCACTCGCCAACTTGTAACACGAGGCGATGGAACATTCGGTAACGACATTAGCCAACTGCTAGATAGTGGACTTGTGATTGTCGGTGACGAGTCTCGTGACGGCGTTGGTGAGGTAGTTATGCCTACTACGTACTTCGATGAAAATTTATCAGACGACTTCGCACATCCACGTAATTTCGTAAGCGGAGCAGCTAGTGCCTCAACATATAGCGACGCGGCTTTAAAAGCTCTTAAAGACGGAGCTATTCACCTTGTAATGTACCGTGACATGCCAGTGATTGTAGTGAGTGGTGACGAGCTACTGGCTAACCTTGATGAACTTGTACGACGCACCAAAGATTCATCCCCATATCCTTTGGATGGTACGGTCATTGAAGTCGAATCCGACGAACTAAAAGCGGAAATGGGCAGTAACAATCGCTTTCACAACTGGCAGATCGCCAAAAAAGAAGCGGGAGAAACAGCCGATGTTGAAATTATTGGTGAAACACTTTCTGTCGGCAAGACGGGTCGTATTACCCACGTATTCACTATCCCACCAACGGAACTGTCTGGTGCAGTGATTACAAAGATTTCAGGGAAGAATGCAAAGTACGTTAAAGACCACGGTCTAGGTATTGGAGCAAAATTTCGCTTGATAAGATCTGGTGAAGTCATCCCAAATCATTTAACAACTTTAGAGCCTGTAACCCCCAACATTCCAGCTAACTGTCCGTGCTGCGGTGAGCCGACAGAATGGCTTAAAAATCCTATGACTGGTATTAACACATTCATCGCGTGCAAAAACATTTCATGCCCTGCACAGCAAGGTCGCGCTATCTCGCATCACTTCAAAATGCTTGGTATTGACAACTTTGGTAGCGCAACGATTCAGCGTCTAATTGACAACGATTTCACGTGTTTTGAACAGATTTATCTAATGAACGAAGAGTCATTTATCAATATTGGTTTTGGTTCGGGACAAGCAGCCAACTTTGTTTCTGAGATTAAACGCGGTATGCGTGAACCTATTCAAGACAAGTTTCTTGTCGCTAGTTTGGGGATTTCTAAACTTGGGCGTTCAGCGAGTGAGAAGATTCTTAAACACTTCCGCATTGACGAACTGGGTAGCCTTACTGAGAGCGATTTAAGTGCTATTCATGGATTCGGTAAGAAAAACTCAAAGCACATCTCAGAATCGCTTACAGCGCGTCGTGATTCTCTGAACTTTCTTTTGTCTCGTGGCTTCAATATCAAGCATACACAGGATATTGAAAAGGAATTAAGCGAGACATCTGCGAATGGCTCACTAAGTGGCGTTAACATCGTTTTCACTGGCACTATGAGCGGTAGCCGCGATGAAATGCAGTCAGATGCAAAAGCGAAAGGCGCGAACGTTCAGAAGTCGGTTAACAAGAAAACGAATGTACTTTGCTGCGGTGACAAAGTGGGTCAGAAGAAATTAGACCAAGCTAAGGAGCTTGGTGTTGAAATCATCTCCGAGAGTGAATACTGGGAGCGCTATAAAGACTAACCATCTCCTACCATACAAGGCC
>NZ_JAWOTX010000041.1:0-2262 GCF_033339115.1 Vibrio sp. 947
GACACCAGTATAAAAACGAGAGACAAAGAAAGCGCGGTGCTAACGTCCTAGTGATGTTAGTCATAAGACCATAAAACTATGGCACCTTTCGCCTGATATTTCACGTCAGAAATGTTTCTAACAGGATGAATATTTGGGCTTCGGCATCAATTATTCAGAAACCCAGCACTTTAGGGCTGGGAGGTTCATCGCGAGCGAGATCTAGGTCTTAAACCTACTTACGACCCAGATATTCATGGTTCAGAACATCAATAGGAGAGAACATGGGTGAAACTAAACGCATTTCAGATGAGATGTTTTATTCCAAAGCAGACGCGATGAATAGTCGCAATGAAGAGAGTGTTGTGACAAGCAAAATCTTCTCTCTTAACGGCTTTCTGGTTGAAATTAACGGCTTAGTAGCCGTTGTTAACGAAGAGTATGATGGAGTAAGGCGATTGCCGACTTTCATTCAAACTACAGAAGCAGCTAAATCTTACATTAAGCAGTTAGATAAAGCGCATCAAGAAGGGTTTGAGGATGGTCAGGAAGCTATCCGCAAGTCATTCAAGAAGCTTTTAAATCTGTAATGGGTCACTCTAAAATGCCGAATAGCCGATATTCGGCATTTTTGTGTTAGTATTCAACCATCTTTTTTAATCGGTGTTTTTATGTATAAATACGGTGAAATCCCTCAAAAGAAGGCGGATCAGAAAAACTGCATGGTTAGAGGCGATGCTGGTGTTTATGAGGTAGTTTCTGTGCTTGAACAGGAAGCTATAATCGTTCGAGCTGGCTATCAAGAGACACACAACGTCTCTAAACTGAAATTCATCAGTAAAGAGCAGTTTGATAGACACATACAGCTAACCAACCCCATGAAAACACATCCTTGCAAGCTTATTGAAACAATCTCATTGGATACTATTGGGGTGAAGCTGGACGTTGTGTCAGCGTCAGTTGGACGCGATGCTTTGGGGGAAATTGTAATAAATGACCTCATGTATGTGTTCGTATCTCCCGACTCTACAAATTCACTTCCTAGATTTAGCAAGTCTCTGATCAATAAGACGTTCGAACCTAAGATTGACTGGCTTGAAAGAATTAAGTCCGCCGACAGCATCGACACATTAGTCAGAACCTTGATAGAGGCGGATAATGGCGTTGAGGTAGGCAAAGAATACCTGCTTGAAGAGCCGCTTAAGTCACTTGAGCCTCAACGAGTTCTCATCAGCAAAATCGACGGGACAACGCTTTACTACAAAAAGATGACTAAGTCAGGCAAGCCTGGAAAGAAAGAGTTCTGCTTTTTTCCCGATTACAGATACAGGATTGTAAGAGAACATTGATAAGCAGTGTGAACCATTTGGGTTTAACAAAGAAATAGCAGAGTAGCCAGGGCGCTACTCTTCTTTTTTTAAACGAAACAGGGCAAGTTCTGAGGGGCGACCCATAGAATCATGAGCACTAAGGTATCCGCTTAAGAAAAACTTGTCTGAGCGGCGTACAGCGCTCATAACAGCCTTATTTCGGTCTAATGGATGCTCTATCTTTCCACCGTATCTCGCATAAGCCTCACCAAGAATATCTAGCTCACCAATATCAACTGAGTCAGCATTATGCTCTCTCATGACATCAATGAGATGATCGATAATTTTCTTCACATCAACCTCTACATAATCACTTAATCATCCCATCCAGTGGAATGTTCATTTGAGTATTCTAAAGCATTTATTGTTTTTTATTCCATAAACTCCTTATAGCAAATAAAAAAATAGGCTCCCACTTGGGGAGCCTAAAGATTATCTATCGGGGAATAGATCATATGCGGAAACAAGTGTTCTTTCGAACGGGCAACGCAGTACAAGGTTTGATAACAATTACTACTTTGTTTACATCTCTCAGATGCCGAAAGACGTAAACAAAATCATCTAAGAGATTTGACGCATCCTTGCGTCTTTGCACCATTCTCTTAATTTGGTGTTGGTATCTCTTAGTCTCTGATGAGAACACCGCCAAGCGTCCAGAAACCACCTTTAAAGGCGAGCGTATTGCTTAAGAGATACCAAAACTTTTTATAGCAGCCTGGCTTAAAAGGTTGGGTGCCTTTCGACACCCATCAGGAGCCACACCACCATAGTGTTCTTGTGCAACCCCTAAGGGCAGGTGGCTTTCGCCACCTAAACGCACCATGATTGTTGCTGGCTGTCTGGTTCAAAGAGCTGGGAGCCTTTCGACTCCCTAAGGAACCACACCACCATAGTGTTCTTGTGCAACCCCGAA
>NZ_JAWOTX010000041.1:2362-32696 GCF_033339115.1 Vibrio sp. 947
CTGGTTCAAAGAGCTGGGAGCCTTTCGACTCCCTAAGGAACCACACCACCATAGTGTTCTTGTGCAACCCCGAAGGGTAGGTGGCTTTCGCCACCTAAACGCACCATGATTGTTGCTGGTTGTCTGGTTCAAAGAGCTGGGAGCCTTTCGACTCCCTAAGGAACCACACCACCATAGTGTTCTTGTGCAACCCCGAAGGGTAGGTGGCTTTCGCCACCTAAACGCACCATGATTGTTGCTGGTTGTCTGGTTCAAAGAGCTGGGAGCCTTTCGACTCCCTAAGGAACCACACCACCATAGTGTTCTTGTGCAACCCCGAAGGGTAGGTGGCTTTCGCCACCTAAACGCACCATGATTGTTGCTGGTTGTCTGGTTCAAAGAGCTGGGAGCCTTCCGACTCCCTAAGGAACCACACCACCATAGTGTTCTTGGCGATAACCCCTAAGGGCGGGTGCCTTTCGGCACCCTTTGAGCCACACGCCATGTGTTCTTGTCCTTCCCCTAAGGGGGGTGGCTTTCGCCACCATAAGGCACCATACCATTTTGTTAGCCTGCTTGGACATCCGTCCCAGCACCTATAAATCAATTTGAATGACCGTCTGGTTCCGTATGTACGCCTTCTCAGCCTAACCAGAAACTACTGAGTGGTAACAACAGTGTCGGTTCGCGACCCTGTCCTGCGTCATCTGGATTTACGATCCAGTCCATACACACTTCTCTATCCAAAATAATCGAAAAGAGCGGCCATTCAAATCAATCGATAATCATCGCTTGCGATGTGAATAATCTGGGGCATTCCACTTTTCTTATTACACACATCGCAAAGTGAAAGTCAATATTAAATTTCGCTAAGCGCCGAAATCATTACTGGATGCTCAGTTGTTGTAACAACCTCAACAATAACATCAGAATTCATTGAAGGGTCGTAATCAACCTCTTCGCCATCTTCAATATCTTTACTCTCCAGCTTCTCTTGTAACTCTTTACCAAAGACCAGGGCTACATTGCTTTTATCTAGATATTCACGAAGAATCTCTTCATGTTCTGGCTTAACGAATTTGATTGTTGTACTCATAACTGGGCATCTCCGCTTCGTTGTTTATATTTATACTAAAACATTATTTTGAAGTCAATAATAAAATGCAAATAATTTTCCAGATGTTTCTTTTTTGCTCGCTTTAAACAACTGTTGTCCGATTACTATCACTCCAGATACTGTTAAGGCGAGATAGGGTATCGAGTAGACCACAATTTGCTTTAGTTTCATCACGATTATTTTTACTTTTTAGCTTAACAACCGTATTAACTTCGCTTTCAACTGAATATGTATGCTTTAGACTCTTATACAACAATTGAGTAACCTCAACAGCACCCATTTCAATTGCATTAAATGCCTCAGCCTCATTGTTGGCTTTAAATGTAGCCTTAACAGCATGACAATGATAAAAACGAGGATACCCAGTTACTGAACTGTTATGTTTTAGTACAGGTGGTAGGGCAGCGATCATAAAAAGAAACTCTTTAATTATTTATGTTTCTAATTATACATCAATACGGATTTAGGTCAATACCGTGATTTGCAGTGAGAGGAAAAAGTGCAAAGTTTTCTAGTTATATATATTATCTTAAAATTTTGCACTTATGAGGGGGTAAAAAAACACCATCTCAGAGATGGCGTTTAATGTTCAGTTAACGTCTCCAATGAAGAGAAGGTAACTTGCAAGATGATTTATCATGTCTCTATCATATCCAAGGTCTTCCTGGATGCTTTCCCACCTTGATATAATCGCACTGTGGAACAAGCTTCCATCTTCAGTCTTTGCGTATGGAAGTAATTCACTACCATAACCTTCCCGATAAAATCTCTCATAGGACTCCTTAAACTGCTTTTTAGAGCCAATCTTTCTAACCGCAACCCAGTACTGAGGTCTTTGGTCGTTAAAGCCTCTCTGATGCCATCTGATGAGTTCTTCGAAAGCAGTAACCTCATCAGGAATACAGAACCGCTCAGAAAAACCATCCATTGTATTCATAGATAAATCGAAGGCAATTGCTGTTGTGGCAAATAACTGATGTAATCCGCTCATTGTTTCTGACTCTGCACAGTACAAAGGCACCTTGATAGCCCAGTCATCAAGGGATTCCTTATACTGTTCCAGGATATGCGCTGGTGGCTGATTAGCCTTGTAGTAGGCTAAACATGCCTCAAAACGCTCATCTTTAGTCATGAATCAACAGTCCTATGAAATCTCAAATATTGCAAATAATATATCTATTCTGAACATAAAAAAAGGCTCCGTAAGGAGCCTATTTAAAGAAATACCTGTTAAAGAATTGATTTCTGAATACCAGTATCAAATGCTTCGCTAGTATTCTTATCTGAGATAACCTTACACTTATCGTTTAGGTCAATATTCGGAAAACCGAATAAGTTGTACGCAATTTTACCAGGAAATGAGCGCAACTCGATCTTATAGGTTGAACAAGCATCCTGAAGACTATCGCGTTTAACATGGAAATCTCGACGCATTCCCTCGATGTATGCCGATAAATCAAGGTATAGCTGATCATTCATTGAAGGGTTGTGCTCTTTAATCCACTTCATTGCCAATCCTTGCTCATTAGCACTACGGCTACCGATAGAGACGCGAAGTTGTTCCGTAAAGTCTTCCGCGTAAGAATCTTTAACCTTGGCCTTTTCAAGAATTGTCATTGCACCATTACTCAACAGTGACTCACTAGACTTATCTAGCTTGACAATATTTTCTTCCATTGTGACTGCTGTATTATTGTACGAAGCAAATGATGCAATGCCACCAACAACAGATAGAACAATCAGCCCTAGAATAAATACCAGAACCATTGTAGCACTACCTTTTACGAATTTAATTTTACTCATGATACTCTCTTAAACTATTTGTTTGATTTTGATTTACTGGCTGACTCTGTTTATCGCCAGCCGTTATTAAGTCCATTCACTCTTTCACGATTTTGGTTTCGTGATAATTTGAACGATAGAAATGCGCTACAGATCATGCTGACAAGGATTGCGATAAAGATACTTGTCCAACTAATAGGTAAAGCTGCCAATTGGTAAATCTCGTTTTCCATCGCATGGCGAGAAAAGTTGCTCTTTGTTACATCTAGAATACTGTTAAGCACCTTATCTGAATCAGCTTTTAGGTCATAGCCTAACGTTGCTTGACGTAACTTAGCAAGTAAGACTCCGTTACCCATACCATTCATGAAAGTAGAAGATCTAGACCAAACCACGTTTCCATCTTTGACACCCATGACAATAAGAATGTCATTTTTTCGCCCACCTTCCCAGCTATGAATCAGTGATTCGAAAAATGATGCTGGTTGATCCGTCACCACAATCACCATGTTAGCTTGCAGCTTTCCACCTAAAGTTCGGAACTCGTTATTCAACTTTTCGTTCCATCCACTGGTCAATGAGTACGTTAGACTAGGGTTAGTGTGCAAAACTCGGCTCACACGGTAGTAATCATAGATTGTAGGATATTTGGGTACAAATTCTTGGTACTGTTTAGCTTGTTCCTCGGAGTAACCAAATAACGAGATTGTGTTTGCCTTTACATAGTTCAAATAAGTGTGGTTAACACTAGCAGGCTCACCAATAACCACTTTTTTGAATCGCTTAGGCTCGATTACTCCCTGAGAATCTTCACGATCAATTGTCAGAGTTCCTACAGTTGTGTAAACGTCCCAATCGTAATCCCAACTATGTTCGTACTTCGTTTCACACTTTTCACCGTCAGAAGTCTTTTTACATACTTCGTAAGAGTGTTCACATGACACTGTATTTCGTTTCTTTGCAGTTACTTCACCATTAAGAATCTCAGTTTCTGAAATCCCGTATAGTGTGATTGCACCGAGAGTAACAACAACCACGATTGAAGAGATAACAGCATTAAGAGCAATTTCTCCTTTAGTAATCTCATGCTTGAATTTGTACTTGCCTAGTGCCACTGCAAAAGCGACAACAATGAATAATGGCAATGAAGCCATAAAGACTTTATAGAAGATGATGCTCATAAAAATCTCTTTTATTTTAGTTCATTCATGTATTGAACACTAAATCCATTTGATGTTTCTTATAATACATTTTGGTGCGATTCAGTCAAGCAAAATTTAATGTTTTATTTGATAAATAAAAAAGCCTGAATGAACAGGCTTGTTTTCTTACATCGGTGTCAAAGTATTACTTTGCGATATTGCTCAGCTCTTCGGATGTCGTCCTTGCTGTGTGTGATATTTTTATTAAATTCAATATAAAAATCTACAGCTTCAATCTCATCCTTAAATTGATAGATCTTGATGTCAAAAGGACATACAGAAAGAACTCTATTCCTCAGATCACTTCCTAAAAGCTCACTAGCTGTAATGGTCTCACCTTGAATGCAGAACTTCATATCCTGGTCACTCAAAAATCGCGAGATTGCGGTAATACGCTGTAAACCATCAAGAACAAAACAGTTTGTCTTTGTATCATCCAAAGTGTACAGGCAAATAGGGGAGCCTTTGTAACCTTTGAGTATGTTTAAGATATAGCTATGTTGCATTTCACAAGACCAATTATCATTATCTCTTTGAAAAGGCGGTACGTGCGCAGCAATGGAGGCGATATTTGATTTAATAACATCAGGGTGAAGCTCATCAAGGCTCTTTTCTCTGAGCTTAACATGAGAGTCCCTGTCACAAAATCTGGCGATCATGTATAGAGAGTTTTCCAATTCAGTTCCGCAACTATAAGCAGGGTAAGTGAACGGATTATTCTTTAGAACATGGTGAAATTTTGAAAATTTATCATCCATAAAATCTATCTTCTTTAAAATGAACAATCAACACTGACTGAAGAATCAACTGAAACAGGTGATGAATCAAAAGCAGGAGCCGAAACATCTGGGATAGAAATACTTGAAGCATCAAAAATTGAAGTGTCTAAAATAGAGTTCATGGCAACTTCTAGATTTGGAATATCCACATTCAGATTACCCATCTCGACTCCCATAGAGCCAGCATCTAAACCCTGAATATCATCTTTGAAAAGCAATGCAGGAACATTGTCTGAACCAATATCGTTAATCATCATCAATAGAACAAAGTTCATACCTGCATCAGTACTAAAGTCGTAGTGATTGTTACGTAATCGGCTTTGTTCTTGAACTGACCATTTATTTACTGACTCAAATACCTTTTTAGCCTGATCAATTTGAGATGAAAATGCCTTTTCATCAAAATCAACTCGCTCTCTTCCCACGCGTGATTTGGCTTTGTTAAGTTTTTCTAATGGCTCACTGAATTCATTCAGAATCAAGTCAATGTTAGATAACTGAAGTTTCAGTGATGCAATGACCTTCTCAATGAGATTTAGCTTATTTCTATATGACTTTAAACGCTTGAAAAGATGTTTCTCAGATAACGCCTCGAATAAGTCCTTTTCCTCGTTAGTTTCCACAATACGCGCAAGAAGCGAATGGGCTAAGCACTCATTACCCATATTGTATTTGATACCATCAATAGACAGCTTAACACGAGATACCAAACCCTCTTGCTCTTCAGATCTCACAATAGCTTGGTCAAGATCATTCTTCAATTGATTAAACTCGATGATTTTTGATTCAGCCTCGTCAACTAATTGAGCAACCATTTCAGCAGCCCGTTCTGGGTCGGTATAAAAATCAACTTTTAACAAACCCATAGCAGCAAGAATACAATCAATGTGAAATAGTGTCGGTGAAATTAAAAACTTCTTAGTTTTAAATACCTTATCAAAAAATCCAATCTCAGATTGTTTAACAAAATCTTTAGTCGATGGAGAATAATCTTCCATCAACGAATTGTACAATCGTAGCACCATTGATAAGCTATTTAGGTTAGCGGCTAACAAAGATCGAGAAGACTGATTTAATTCTTTTGAGTTTTTCTTAGCCTCAGCGAGTTCCTCATTTACCTTTGATAACAAACTTAATTGGGTCTCTAGTTTTTTTTCACTGGTCTTTAAATTGATGCTTAACTTTTCAAAATGCATAATTTCTGGTTTGGTGTTTACACCGAACTTTTCAGAAATAGCTTTTAGAAATTCTAAACCATCAAGATCTGGGAATTCCTTTAGAATTCGATTGGTAACACTTTCTGAAATTCGAGTAAGACGATCTTTTTCAGAGGTTTCAATCATTTCGAAATTGCGAATGTTTTTTGACAGACCATCTTTTAAATGTAAGAAATGTTCGTGTTCAACATCGAACATTTCATAAAGCTCATTATAATTCATTACGTTTCTCATTAATTAATTAAAAATGACTGACCCCAACTTGAAGCCAGTCACTTTCATCTTAGCCTAGAGTGTAAACACTCATTAGGTCTTTATCATCATGGTCTTCTTCATGGTCTGTGATAATCGCCCAGCCAGAATCAGAGTAAGCTGATTCACTCATCTGAGCCTCACCAATAGATTCGATAAACACACCATGAATTTGAGCTGTATTAATGTGATCTCCATAATCACTACAGTAAGCCACCTTAAGGTCGCCCTTACCGCTTTCAATCAGCTTCTCAAGCTCGATTAGCAGCTCAGAAAGAAGAAATGCATCATCGATATCACACGACATATCTTCGTTTAGCAGAACAACATTCTCAAAGTCTGTTTCAACACTTGCCACTTTGAAGCCTGATGCTGAATACCCTGTTGTATCAATGAATACAACGGAAACACCTGTGATAGGCATTGCTTGCCATGTTTGCTGTCGATCACCGTAACTGCAACCACCGAATACACGAGGGTTGCTAGGAACTTCTGAGTTAATCTCTCCAAACATTTCATTTTCTGAAAATGCTGAATTTGCTTCATCAAAAAGTTCTTTTACAGTAATTGAATTAAATTCAATAGACATAAGTTTCCCCTTAATCATTATCTTAATTATACATTATTAATCATTTAGGTCAATTAATTAATTAAAACAGACTTAAGGTTTCAGGAGAAAATGAACGAAGCCATTGCTTAACATCAACCTCTTCAACATGGCATTCAAATCCAACAACACCATCAAATTGAGGTCGTCCTCGATTAACCACTTCCAGATAATCAAATAGAGGCTTGGTCTGGGATGCGCTGAAGAATTCACAAACATTGTCTGAATCATAGTCGCCCCCGAATTCGATATCGATAAGCGACTGAATGACCTTTTCAAGGCGACCATTAATAAGCTGTTCGTGGAAGTAAGGAGCTGCATCAAACTCAACTCTTTGTTTCTGATCGTCACTATAGCAGACAGCCTGAACCTCAATACGTCTTTTGCATTGATTTTCACTAGCGTATGCAGGGTCGCTACCATCCATTCGTGAAAGAACAACATCTTGAGGCCAATCAGAATGCGGACAAGTAACATCAATGCAGTACCCGTCACTTCTCAGTTCTGTGCCGCAGCGGTGGCATGATGGTGTAGTTTTATCAGTAGTATTAGTTTTCATGGTGTGCTCCTTGTGTTTGTCTTTATTATATACAACTGAGAATGAAAGTAAATAATTATTGACTAGTAATCAGAAATACATATAATGGACACATAAACAAGAAAGAAGGAAAACACACCATGAAAAACACCACCAACCAACTTGACCAAGAACTTTGTTTTGTTTCAGATAAGCTTGAGCTTTTATTTGCAGTCGAGCTTGTTCTACCAGGATTTCACACTGTCGAAACGGCAGTGAATACCATTCAAGATGTACATTTTGATGATCTAGGTGGCTCAGGATTCTTTCGCTTAATGTCACCACATTCGAAGCACCACACGCCTGAGTACGTTATGAATGGTGATCACATCATCGACAATCTAAGCGATCAAGAACTAAAAGAAGTACTCGACTATTCTGTAAGTCAAAATACTGACTCAACCACTGTAAAAATCATTCTTAATCGTATTGAATTCGAAAGCCTAGAAGAAGAGTACGAAGCTTTATTCTATGAATTTGAAGCATTTGCTGAAACTGAAAAATGTATCAGTTGGAAACAATTGCCGCTGAACTTACCAGCAAAGTACGCCCTAGTAAATGTTCATTATTCTCAAAGCAATGAACAAGTTCACATCGAAGAAATCAAGTTTTCGGAAGCAAACCTTCTGGATATGGCTAAAAGACTTAATGAGCTTCAACATGTAAACAAAAATGAAAAAGTAGATTTCTTAATCCTAAAAGAAAACTCAGAAACAGTAATCGCACAAGGTTCTATTGAATTAAGCGAAATCGTCTAATTTTAACAAAACATCAAACTACTATTTAATGTGAGGAAAAATAAATAAATGAAAAAAACTCGTAAATTTATCAAAATCAAATTACTGATTATTAATTTACTTGTTGGTACAGGCGCTGTTCATGTGATTCTCCCGCCCTATCGGGCGAGGCTTCTTGAATCGTTTGCCGCAACCTAATTCTTGATTAGGATTCACGCAGGCATCATCAAGCAGAAACGGTCAATCCAGCCGCTTTTAATTCAATTATCCCTGCATTACGCAGGTTTTTGCCAGAGTTGGTATCTCGACAGTGTACTTCATTGCAACTCGGGCAAGTCCATACTCTGATATGGAGTGGCATTTTATCCATCTTGTAGCCGCAACACGAGCAGGTCTTTGAAGAAGGTAGCCACTGATCGCACTTAATCAGCCACTTGCCGTACCTATCAGCTTTATATGCCAGCTTAGAGATAAACGCTCCCCAAACCGCATCAGCAATATGTTTCGCAAGTCGTTTGTTTTTGAGCATGTTGGATGATTTTAGCGTTTCAACAATTATCGCTTGGTTTTCGTCAATAATTCGTTTTGAAAGCTGGTGCTGAAAATCATTCCGAGCGTTAGCCACACGCTCATGCGCTTTGGCAAGTAATAGTCTTGCTTTCGCTCTATTTCTAGAGCCTTTTTTACATCGACTCAGGGCTTTTTGTTTCCGTCTTAGGTTTTTATATGCATTAATTAAAAACCGAGGATTGGCAATCTTTTCACCTTTATCACTAATAAGGAAATCTGTCAGCCCTAAATCGAAACCTGATAGTTTTGTGATATGTTTTGGTTTGGCAGGTGCCTCATTACCGCAATCGACCAGAATAGAAGCATAAAATTTACCTGTGCTAGATTTAGAGTTAGTTATGCTTTTTAGCGTTCCACTTATCTCTCGGTGGATCTTAGCTTTGATAGGTTTACATTTCGGGATTTTGATTGCGTTTTCAAGGATTTTTAGACCAGTACAATGGTAACTGCTCTGATAACCGTGTTTACGCTTAAACTTAGGAAACTTAGCTTTTAGTTTCGGGCTGAAAAAGTTCGAGAAAGCCTTATCGAGATTGATGATCGATTGTTGCAAAGAAATGGAATCGAACTGACTTAACCAGGAATACTTTCTGGACTTCTTGCCAAGAGATAAAAGTGGCTTTATCTCTTTTTTAAGGCTTAATGAAATGTTTTTCTGTTTGTAAAAGTGTGTTTTTATGTGTAGAGATTTATTATACGCAAACCGAACAGCGCCAAACTGAGCTTCAAGAAACTCAGCTTGTTCTATCGTTGGGTAAATACGTATCTTCGTGGCTCGTAACATTTAAATAAAATACTATGAATTCATTGTAGAATATCTAATAAATGATTCGAAATGTCAATATTTATCTCTTTCGAGATAATCGCCTTATATCCCCGCCCTATCGTTATATATAGTAACTTTCGGGGTGTATAATGTGTATTAAGGCAGCATTTTGCTGCCTTTTTCACACCAGTAAGATGTGCAGATATAGAGTGTTTCGTATGTATTGTGTATGCGTGTGATGCAACACCTTCCTGCTAAGCCGCTGCGTAGCAGCCTACGGTCTATCAGCGACATCTCTAGCTCAATATACACACCGAACATACACAGTGTGTATAAACACCAGTGAGCCATAGATCATTAGCATTAAAAGGCTGGCACTCACTCACTCGCTAATAAACACACTTTTTACTCTATACTCCTATCGGGCGAGGGTTTACGGCGGAGTTGCTAAAAAAGCACGATCCTCACATTCATGATAGAACATATCGCCACAAGCGAAATCAAGATATCTTTTTGGTGTTAAAGCACGTATAGAAAACCGCCTCTTAGTTGAGGCGGTTTTATTTGATCCACTTTTTCGGAATCAGCCAAGATACGAAGAACATTATTGTTAAAGCAAATGAAATAGTATACATTGAAACTACCAACCGAAGTGGTGGAGCGCCAATCTTCGTATTTAAATAAAAAAGACAGGCAAGCCTGTCAAAAACAATTGAGGTTCTTTTATGATTCTTCCTGAAAAGGCAAACAGTGAAGCGGAAGCTAAAGCATTAAAAACTCTTGTAGGGTTTGCTCAAAAAGATATCAAAGAAGGTCGCACAATTTCTAGCGGTCAATTAAAGGATAGACTGGCAGCTAGAAAGCGCACTACGGAACAATAAACAGACAAGCCCCAATCGGGGCTTGTTTTTCTTTAAGCTATTTCACTTGCTTAATTGCATCAGCAAGATTGTTACCGCCTCTAACGATAGTGAAGATATTGATTAGAGCAGTTAAGCGCTCTTCAAAATCATTGCCTGGTAAGCTACCGTGACCTGCCTTTTCAATGAGAGAGAAAGCAAAATCAACCTCAGGCTCAAAATCGCCACCATCATTGCCTACGTTTTGAAATTCAGCTTCCAATGCATGAATAATTGTTTCAAAACCATCAGAACGAACAATAAATTCAAAAATGTTTGCACCATTTTTGGACGGATCAATATTCTTGTTAATGCTCGATTTTTCTAGTTTGTTAGAGAGAATATCAGGCGTTAGACACAGCAATTTGTTTGCTTCATCCACTTCATTTTGATCAAGCAGTTTGGTGATTGTTTTGGCTGCTACTGTCGGTTCAGAAATAAACTCATCAACAATGGCAGACAAGCGCTGTGCTTCAAACAAGGCTTCCTGTGTGGCTTTTGCAATCATCACCGCTTGACTACCCGTAAACGAACAACCGCCATGACCGATACCCATTACAGAAACACGATCTTTTGACGGGTGCTGAACATCTACTGAGAAGCTTACGCTGTGAAATTCATTTTCGAAAGGATATACATTTCCTCTTAAACTCATATGTAGCTTAGATGAGCTAATTTGGATGCGTGCCTTTAACATCCCTGGTGTTTTGTATTTAGCGGTGTATGACATGGTGATTTCCTTTTTTCTTTAAGTGTTCCAATTATATAATAAAATGATCTAGAGTCAATGTTTTTATGGTTATTAAATAATTAAAATGCTGTTGACTGTGATTGTTATCAGTGTATAATAAGAACAAATAAAAGGAGAAACCACCATGAACAAAACAACTTCAAACATCATTGAGTCTTTCGTTAATCAAATGCTTGAGCAAGGCTGGACTTTATCAGATCCAGACTGCCTACAGTTCACAATCCTTGATAAAGAGACTGGTGCGGTTACTGTAGCTCAAGTGGACTATTCTGAGCACATGATTGAGTCTAACGGAAAACCAACTGTCAACAAATCACCAGAATCTGTTGAGGAATTGGTTGATTCTCTCGTTAAAGAGACATTCTATATCGGTGAAGACGATATCGCTGATTATGCAGAAAACCAAGGGGTAGACATTTCAGATTATGATGATGATCAGAATTCTTTACTTGCTGTGGTTGCAGAAATTAAATTCGAAGAATCTCATGTTTGCATGATGCCAGCCGCGTAGGGTTAAACTTATGTCCACACATCCAAAAATGCATAAGCTATTACGGTTAATGAATAAATCCGCTTCTTTTGAAAAAGGTTGCGAGCCTGATTTTGCCATTATCCCTGATAAGGATGGAATGGACACAGAGAACCACTATGGTGAGCAAGAAGACCTATTCATTGACTTACTCCTTGGCAGCGATGCCAAGGTATTCAAAGTCCGTCCAAATGAATCTGTGATTGTATGTGATCTCCCATTAGGAAACTGCCATTTAAATGTGCTTCAAGAAGCAGGAGAGGGTGACACCATTTTCACTGGATTTGCGCAAGTTGCTTATCCTGATGGTAGTGGGGGTGATTGGTTTCCGCATTCTTGGTTGACCGATTCAGAGGGTAAGCTAGTTGAAACTTTCTCCAACGCATTCCCAACATATTTCGGTGTGGCGTTAATTGGAGACAATCTAGATCTGTTTAAGGATTACACAAAAAACCTCCAATACTGATTTACAGTTATTTTTTAATTGACTAATTAATTCATGTATAGATAATAATTAAAAACTTGAATAAGGCATAAAGAATGGACAACCATAAAAAACTCGATAGCTACAACCGATTTGCAAAAATGAAGAAAGAGAAAATCCCTGCAAGTAAAACCAGCCCCCTTGCGCAAACTCTTATCCTCATTTTGAAAGAAAAAGACTACAAGTCTGCATGTAAAAGCTACAGTAGTCAACGCGCATTTTGGGTCGCATTAAGTAATCTTCTGCTTGAGCTTCGAAATCATAAGCTGGCGCTTGAAATGACTCATATTCGTGAAGAAGTAATGCTGACAGCTAACGATCATGAGTTCCAATCGATTGTTTCTCAGATTCAGTCATTACGTGGCGAAGCTTACGACCTAGTAACCTTGTTCAATGATGGTGAGTACTGCAACACTGTATTCCGAGAAATCTGGGATTTGACTGAGCGCTACTACATTCGAATGAAAAAAGAGCTAAATCTTGGCTAATTAGTCATTATTTATATCAGAAACCGCCCTCATCGAATGGGCGGTTTATATTAATTAATTAAATATTCGGATATAATAAAAAGAAAAGGTTTTATTATGTCTACCCCATTAAAAAGCACTAAGCTAATCTTAGAAACAGTAAAAACACTGTCTCACAGACAACAAAATCACAATCAGAGTACAAACCCACATGAGCGTGACTTTGCAAACTCTATCGAACAACTGTTCAAAGATCTAAATCTCACAGATGCCGATATAAATACACCTGATGGCAGATTAGAGCATGAGAAAGCTCTTTTTACCTACATCGTCAACGACAACATTGAATCCAATATTTCAACTTATGAAGATCGTGTAAATCAACGTGATATTGATAAACAGAAAGAGTTGAGAGAAAACATTGTTCATAATATCCATAAACTGAATTCAGTTGTGCCAGATATCAACCATCTGACCGCCTCTGGATTACACGCGAAATTCTTTGATGTTATTCATGGGTTAGATAGTGAAAACGATCAAAACAAAATACTTCATGACTTTTTGCATGAAACAATAAAGTTCTCTGTAAAGTCTCAGCCTGATTACGCCCAAAGCCCAGAAGATTTATCTGAGATCGCAAAGGGGGCGCTATCCGTTGCCTCATGGGGGAATATTCTTCTTGAGCACAATTTACCACTAAGAAGCTCTCTAAATCACCTACAAGCCAGTGGTAGCTATTCAAACGGACAATCCCGAATCTTTTATGGCAGTGATGTTTTCGCAACCCTCCTGGTTGACCTAAAAGGTAAGAACGAGGACTATTCAGGCATGGGATACATTACAGGTATAGTTGAGCATGGACTGGAAAGTGATGAAAAACTACTATCTCTTAAAGAGCTTTCAGGCTTGAATATCAGAGTTTCCAGCGACATTCCTAAACCTGAATCAAGTGACGCTTTCGCGGTAGCAAAAGCAATGAACCAACTTTCTGACAAGCACCCATCTATAGAGCCAGTTAGTAGAATGGTTAAAGAATATAATAACATTCTTGCTACTTCTATGACTGGATACAAACGATACTACGGCAGAGACTATGAGCAATACATGGATACCTCTCCATCAATATAAAAAAAACACCCCATTTTTATGGGGTGTTTTCACATTCATTTTCTAACCTATTTCTGCTCATCCTCAGGAGCTTCAAAAGTACTTTTACTCTCTGATTTAGAATTACTCTTAAAGTATTCGAGATCTCGCACATTCTTTTGCACTACGATTGAGCTAAACAAGCTCATGACAAACGCAATACCAAAAAAACCTTTCTCATTTAGAAGAAGTGTATCTACATTGTAAAGACCGATGAACATTAAAGCGCAAGCAATGATTACACAGAATATGTTCAGATTCTTATATGCCGAAGTAACTTTTAAACCTTCGGATTCATCTCGAATGGTTTTTTGAAGCGTGATAACGCTAAATAAACCAAATACCAAAACCACAAAGTAATACCCTTTCTCATTGAATTGAAGGTTTGCATTTATCAATCCGATCAAATAGGTGAATACTCCTATACCCAGAGCAACCAAAGCCGTTAATACATATGGCCTGGTAGGTGCTAATGACTTATCCATGATTATTTCTCTTTTATTAATTTAATAACATACTATCAGGAGTGAATATCAATAACAACAAAATGCCCTATATTGGGAACAATATAGGGCGATATTGGAATAAATCTATTCATCTATGTTTACATATTGAATTCGAATGATTGCTTCTTGCCGAATAGCTCGTTGTTCACCTCTTTGAACATTCCACCTAGTGCCGATTGAAGGTAAAGATTGAACTTATCTTTCTCAAGCGTTCTTTCTAATACGTCCGCAGGGATAAATCGCTGCATCTCGGTTAGAAACTTCTTATCATTAACCATAGATGGAAGTCGTTGAACTGCGCTAGTTAGAAGCTGATCATAGTTCTGAATTTTGTAATCATTAAGCTTCTTTTCGATGAGTTCAGGGTTAATTTGAGCACCTTGTTGCTGCAACCATGCTAAATCCCAGATATCACGAAAACGCACATACTTCTGGCAAGCTGGCAATGAGACAAGCTTATCAGCCATAATTTCTTCAAGAGTTTCAGTGATAATAATTGTGTTTTCGTACTCTCTCAATAAATCATAGTTAATATTTAACGCTGATGGTTCAGATGTATATGCTGGAATATTTGCAATCTCAAGTTTTATTTTCTGCTTAGGAATATCTCTTTGAGAAGGAGAGGTCGTCACTGCAACCTGCCATTTATCAACTTTGATTTCGTTGTATACTGGCTGTTCTCGCAGTTCTTTTGGCTGTTTAACAGCAACATCAACGCCATAGCGTGAGCAGATATAATCTTCGATACACTCTTTGATTGGGCGCAAATGCTGACTGGTAAAGTCTTTACCACCAGCAAAATCTAAATCTTCGCTAAATCGATTTCCACCATGACAAAGACGTAGTGATGTACCACCTTGAAACACTAATGCATCCAGAAAACCTTCTTTCTCTAGAGCATATAAAATGTCGTAGTGAAGCAATTCTTTCTCAACGACTGGTCTCATATTTTTTAGGTTAGGGTTAGCCATTGCTACCTTAGCCAAATCACTAAATTTACTATTATTCATTTTTTATTCATCCTCCGCATCGACCAGCATATGAGTGTTTCTACCCACGCGCTTTAAATCACGCAATGCTGCTTCTTTCTTTGCGAATCTTAAGTGTCTATCGGTTTTATTTGTACTATTCAGTATATCAAGCGCGTCTCGCTTTGTCTTTGTGAATTCAATGATTCCATACAAAGTTTTGAACCGCCCACTGCGCCCAGTAGTCATAACAGTTAGTGTAGAAATTGGAATTTGCGAAATAAGTCCATATTCCGATAGTGCTGATTCAAGAGAGATGTAATTGTATTCACCCCTTCTTAACGCCCCAGCTACTAATTCAATTGTGTTCGCGCCTTTATTTTTACTATAGGCGAAGACATAAATACCTTTGCAAGCTGATTCGAGGATACCTGACTTTACTAAACGTGATAGACCTTTTTTGAAGGTTTCGTCAGCATCATCGAAAAAGACACGTCGAAGGTCGCGCTTGGTATAAACATAAATACCTTTAGCGTCGAATTTGTATAGTCTTTGTAATGCTGTTTGAGTGTTCATTTTAAGTCAACTTCTTAGGTATAAATTATTCCCCTTAATGTGTTCTTAATCTAGCATGACTCGGCCAAGTATACAATAAGGGTAACAAAATTTATCTTTAGCGATGACTTATAAAAATAGTGCTGTGATCCAAAGTCCACTCGAAGGGGAACTTTTCTTATCTTTGGTGATTACTTGTCTGGCGAACAGTAAAACACACAAGTCTACGAAAAAGGCAATAAAATATACCTTTACTGATAACTTATGTTTGTGCTTACATGAAAAAAACACGCGCCTAACGAGTGAGTGGTGTTTCTTAAGTACTGAATGGAGTGTTCATGCTAGATATCCTTTTATTATTGTTTGATTTTTTATTTGGTTTATTTATGCATTCTATTGTTTATGCACATAAAATGCAGTGATCTAGGTATCAAAAAAGGGATTTTCGAAAAAATCCCTTTATTTGTTATTAGCTATAAAAATGGAATTCTGGTCTTACAGAATAGGATTGCCTTGCTGCAACTCGATTTTCACCTCTAGCCACTTGAGCATTAAACAATGAACGATACCATTCCTCTGCTTTTGGATCCTCATTGCAATCATAGTAGTTCAGAGGCTTAACAAACCGACCTTTTACGCCAAGCTCCTTACGTCTCTTAAGGACATAACTCTTAGATAACGGGATAGACAAAAAGATCTTTAAGTTATCCCAAGGGTTAGCTAAAGCCTCAACTGGGTCATAGCAATCACTCATTCTATCAGCTACTTGATCTGATCGAGAGTTCCAGTTTCTCAATTCAACTGGAAGTTCATCGATTGACAATCCAGTTAGCAGCATGAGATCGTAAACAGTGGACACATTCAAATAGAAGCTAAGGTCTGGCTCATCACCAGTAATGTAGCAGTATGCGTAGTTGTTTTTATCTCTAATCTCTAGAGCTTTTTGCAATTCAGTTGGCGTACTTCTACTGTCATAATAACCCTTGTGCTTCTTAACATGCACTTGACGCACAAGTTCTCTTTTCCTTCCTGCTGGAGCGGTTCCATCCTCAACCATCTTGAGATAAGCACCCCCGATAGCAAAGCGATCATGATTAAGGGAGATAATATCGTCCATAAGGGTAGGGAGGTTCTTACTGATTTTCTCAGCAATCCATTTTTCCATTTTCACCTTATTTGCTTCAAACTCTTCACTCATCAGCTTTCTGATCATGACCGATTTATTATATCTAGCGATCAAATCGGCTTCTGCTTGAATTTCCTCTGCTGTACCAACTGAAGTACTCGGCAAAGCCTTTAACCCCATATTTTCAATAGATTTTCCTTCACCATCGGTTGTAGCTAAAGAAACCTTGCCGCGCTTATTCTCAATCAATAGGTTACTCGCGGAAGAAAGCTCAGCAGGGATATATAGCAATGCCTGATCAATTTTCTTATCGAACTTATCTTCCATCCAATGGTTTTTGTGCATAAAGCGTTTCGCCCGAGGGTTGCTAGCCAGGAAATTATCTCTATTTAACTCGGTTGATTTCTTAACCTTAATGCAAGTATTTACCTGGTACGTAACTGGTAGGTTTGATACCACTGATTTGTTCTCAAGCAAAGCATGTGATACTGATTCCTGAGAAACATAGCTCAAGTTCGGCAAAGCCAGCTTCTTGCTAATAAGCTGGTTTCGACACTCTTCCATTAGGAACGTAAGCCATAGAATACTATCACTATACATAGATCGTACTGTACCAAGAACTCTTAGACCAGAATCTGAAATAGCAACCTCTGTCGATTCTGATTCAACAAGCACCCGCCCGTTATCTTCTACTTGTAGGTTCATCATTTCATAAGGGAAGTATGAATTTTCGTAGCGACTAAGATTGTATCGCTGATTTCGACTACTCATAGCATCTTTCTGGAACATTGTTGATTTAGGCTTGTCAGTTAACAGGTGAATGTCTTCACCTGATTTCACAATCATTGCAAAGAAGCTGTCGAACGCCCTCTCTGGTCGAATCATGCTTAATGAGAAGCCATTAGGGATCATAGAAGACTGTTCGATCAAATGCTCAACACTGTTAAAGACAAAGATCTGCTCTTGGATTTTAAGCTGTTCGTTTGAAGCAACCTTAGCACTTCTAGAAACGCAGTATTTAGCGAAGTCGGTAAAGTCGTGTTTTGCCCGAAGGTAAATGTGAAATGCTCGATCAAAAAGTTCATCTTCGACTTGTTCGTCAGGCTTGTAGAATTCGATTACGTTTCGGCACTTTTCTTTAAACTGATTAATCCCATGAGATAGAACAGAGTTCTCTAGGAACAATGTTCCTAAAGTGTAGCCAGCCAGATTTTTGTGTTGATGGCTATCTTGATTCAAGACATTTCTTACGCTCTCGAAGCTAATGTAGTTATTACATGTTTCAAAGTAAGAGCTAAATAGAAGACCCGCCCCAATGCAGCTTGGGTCATTTTCCATGACAGATTGAATTTTCTCATTCACCTTTTTCACATCAAACTCACCAGCATATCGAACTTTATCTGCCGAATCGAAAGGACTGCCAGTCATAATCTCCCAGCCTTTGATAACTTGAGACAGCGCCTTATCTGCTGGTAAATCGGTTAAATCAACGCAGCGTTCGAATACTAGCTTAACCTTTTGAAATGGAGGGAGGCTATTGAAGGTGTCTAGCTGATTCCAGATGTAATCAGGGACAGAATCTGAGTTGTTTAGGTATGCCAGATGGCTAGTACGAGAAATGCCAAACAGCATGTACAGTCTATTGATTAACTCGCCGCGAATCACACGACCAACAATAACGTGACCGACTTCCTCAATGAGCTTATTCATTTCTTGTTCATAGCTTAGATTGCGCATTCTGACATTCCTTTTAAGATTATGTGTCATATACTGACACATAATCTCAGTAACCGCAAGTTTAATGAACTCCCTTAGCAGCTACGCCGTAAACCCGCGCCCGATCAGTGGTGGAGTCACTTAATCGTCTAATAAATATATTATTAAATAGTCATTTCCATACTATTATTTTGCTTTGAAACTATGTTTCTATAGTTATTTGAGCGTTCAGATTCTAGATACTTCAATGCATTATTAAACCCATTTATAATTTTCTCTTCTAAATCTGGTCGGTTCTTATTATTAAAGAAATATGCTTTATGCATGATATCTTCTAAAAAGTAAGCTTCAATCTCCCAAGGTCTGTCTTGGTAAGGAATCGCATCATACACCCCGAGTTCCTCACCATTCCATCGAGCATGGAACTTACCATCAGACTTCCATAACCTATATTGCAGCAAGTTTGTTGCTTTTTGATGGATATGGACACACTCATGAGCAAGTGTTTTCAATTGATCTGTAATTGGAGCGTCCCTTTTAACTATCACTATAAAATCTTTATTTTTCTTACTGCCTAAGGCGTCAGTATAACAAGACCCAAGTCCATTCTTACCAAGCTTTGTGGATCTCATCTCAAGCCTGATATTCAAGGCATTACACATCCTTGTTGACATCAGCATTTTGCAGAAATACTCAGTTGCATTTATGAGTACATCGTGGTTATCCTTGAAACCACCTCTTTGATAAATTTTAATATTCATTAAAAACCCATTGCTATATTTAATTATTTATATTTTTACATTAAAAAATGAGTCCTTCAAATCAAAAATCATTGTAAATAATTATCAGATAATAAATTTATTGACTTTTGGGTTTGCAAGTGTATAGTAATAAAAACAAGGCTTTGTCAAAATGATCACATTAAATGTAAAGATTAAACGTAACTATTCAAGACTCTGCCTGACCACCAATGCGTTGTCAGAACATGAAGTTGATGAAATTTTTAATCAATTAAAAACTGTAGAGCCAGATACAGAGACTCAAGTTTCTTTGCTTCTAAACCAAAAACTAAACCTTGATGAACAATGTTCTAAGCGAGCATTTAAGATCTCGGAACCACTTTCTAATGCCGATATTGAAATCGTAATCGACTATCTTGGCATTACCATTTCGAAAAATAAGTAAAAGGAAACACCATGAGCCGATTCGAGCCTGGAAAGAAATACCTGTTTATGCGTCACCAGTTCGTCAGTTTGGATAAAAATGGCAAACCGAACGGCACTCTTTTTTACACTAGCATGTTAGACCAACCTCTTATCAGCACAGAGTTTGTCGTCCTTACCTGCAAAGAAGAGCATGAGGTCTCCATTGATTACACGAACGACAAAACAACGGGCTACACCTTCTCTGGCGAAGACCAAAATGTAATCTTCAACAATCAATACCCATCAGCTAGCTATGGTCAGTTATCAACTGCGGGTGATTACATCGTTAAAGCTCTTGTAAGCGATGATTCTGGTGAACCAAGCCTATTGAAATACGTTCTTGCTGAAAATGTTTTGAACGATATCTCTATGTTTGGTGCTCTACATGGTCTGACTGAAAAACTTGAACAGGTCATCAATGAGATCAAGCAAGCGGTAGACGTTAATGGCTTCAAGCTTGAAGATGATGAGCTATGTAAACTGTTCAAAGACGAAAAGAAGAAATTATTGAAAATTGTTGAGGCTTAAGCCTCAACTTAACGCAACTAATCATTAAAGAGGATTCACCATGAGCCGTTTTCAAGTAGGTCAAAAACACCCATTTGTTCGCCATACTGTCTGGCTTCGCGATCTTAAAGGAAACCGAACACGAACATCTCACTCTTTAACCCCTCATGGTGAGGATACCGAGAGTACAGAGATTGTCTATTTAACGTGCATCTCAGAACACGATGTTCCGCATGAATATGATGAGTCTCAGTTGGCTAAAGGTTACATCTTCAAGAAAGATGATTGTGAACACGATTTTCACAATCAATATCCTACTGCATCATATGGTCAGGTCTCTACTTTCGGTGACTGGGTTGCCTCTGCGTTTTACGAAACAGAAAGCGGTTATGAAGAGCAAGAGTACTTTTCTGTAAGTGAAGCACTGAACTCAATTGATCGATTTGGCAAAAATGGTGAGGCTCTGCCAGAGTATCTATCAAAAATTAAATCCATTATGCTAAAGTCTCTTGAAGAAAATGGATTCAAGCTTGAAGAAACAGATTTTAGCAAAAGACACTCTCAAGCCATTGGCTACAAAAACTGGAAGATTGTTCCTGCTTAATGTCGGAGTTTAAATTGAAAACAATTAATGTCGTTATCTCAGATGATAACAAACATGCCGTTTCAGACTGGAACGTTTATGATTGGTGCAAGAGCCTGAAAGATGGCGATACCGCACATGTAGCAACATCCTTGATGTTTAATGAACTCCGAATTGGCGTGGCTCAAAATGAAATTAAACCATTTTCATTCGAGTTTAATGGCAATAAACTCTCTGTTTGCGAAAAAGGGGAGCTAGTCGGAGAAACTCGATGTTGGCCTAAAGGTTTTTTTGATCAGCAGTCCATTCAGGTTCGCATGTTGATGAGCGGTAAAGATCGTAATGAAGTGACGAAATCTGTCAACGAACAAAAAGACCGATACAATCAAGCTAAGAGCAACTAATTTTGTTGACTACCGTTAGAGACGGTATCTAACGGTAGTTTCAATAAACCTACCAAACCAGGACTTGCAATGTATTTGTTTAACCATTTATTTATGTCCAGATTGATCGCCATTATCGCCTGTGTGTTTGGTTATATGTATTTTACTACGGTGTTATCTTTGGACTCTTTGTTAACAAATACAGATGATGCCAAGCCAGTAATTGAATTTTTAACACTTTGCCTTCCTTTTGCAGTCTTACTCCCGATTGTTTCATTCGCGAACCCTTTTTTGGTTCAACCACTTCATCAAGCATTAAAGTATCAGACTCCCTTATGGAAAATGAAGGCTCTAAGTTACAGACATTCTTTGCGCAAGTCGTTCATGAGAAACAAGATTTATTGCGGTTGGTTTGGGGTCATTAGAATCATTAGGATTGAACGGCGGATTCTCCTTTATGTAAAAGCAGGTGGTATCTGGGAAAGCGATAAGTACAGAGCAAACCCACTTTTTGTATACTATCTGATCAAATTTAAAGGCTACGAAGCAAGCTCAAACGAAGAGTTTTTATATAAGAGGCTGTGATCAATAGTTGTTTTGAAATTAATTATTATCCTATAAAGATAAATTATTTACTTTTACTATAAATGATGTATATTTATAAACATTATAAAGTAAGGAATTTTTTATGTTCACTGTTGACCCCGACCAATTCGAAAACCGAATCCTAGCTGGTTTTGATCTCAGCCCAATTCATGATTGTAATCAAGGTGCAGGAGCTATTTTCTTTCTTGGTCACGATATCCCAGACCTTTTCTCTGAATACCTTGAATCTCTCAGAACCCACAAAAACACATTGATTACTCGCCCAAAGGTCATTGAGCTTGTTCATCACATCTTATCCTTTTATATGGACGAAAATGGAAAGCTTTCTGAGACCCGCTTTGCCTATAAAGAAGTAAAGCGTGATGCTTTAAATATTCTTGAACAATTCAAGAAAGGAGAGTTGTTCGCAATCCTATTTAACCTTGAAGAAATCCCAAAAGAAATCAGCGAAGATATGGTGTACGAGCTGTTCATTAAGGATGGCGTGGTAGACTTGAAATTTCCATTGTTTATGACAAAGTACTTTATGGAAGAGTCCTTACTTTATAACGTCATCAACAACGCGGATTACCCTGTAGGTGATTGCGAAGATATTGAAGGCTGGATCGCTGAACATTCATACTTACCGTTACTTCTTCATAAGGACAAATTGAAACCAAAACTTATCCAAATCATGGAGCTTGGAAAATACGGTGAATATGGTTTTCTTTCTGAGTTAGAGCAGGCGACCAGAACCTTTGGTTCATCTTTCAATGATGAGTACCTATATGACAATAAGCTTGATGGAAAGAACCTTACTGAAGCGGCAGTAGAGCTTGTAATGGAAATTGGATTGGATGAATTATTGAAACTCCCTTGCGATGAGTGTTGGGAAGAAGGCGCTGAAAATCCTGTCCAATTCCAAAATTACACGTCAATCACTATGCTGTTGAACAGCTATCTAAACAAACGACGAGTAAAAGATAAGCTGCAATTGGAAGATGTGTTTATTACCGACATTGCCAATTACGCTATTCAAAACTCAACAAAACCATCTAGCGAAACGCTTCTTGATAGAAATTACTTACCTGAAATCGTTAAGAAGACAGCAGAATTGCTCGATCAATACGAAGGTGAACCTCTTCACTTTAGCACACGGTTCATCAACTCATATATTAGCGTAAGAGGAAATGCTGACCTTCTAAAAGATAATGAAAAGTTCATTGCTAATTGGTTTAGTCGCTGGTCAGATGAAGAAATTGATGGATGGGAGTCATTCATTAATAAGAGAACACGACTTCGTCTGAACGAAAAATTCACGCTTGAAGACTCATTAGACAAAGAGGATTACTACAAGCTTGTACTCCTGTTCGGCAAAGATGAGGTTGATAGCAAACAGTTTGCTGAGTTCTGTAATGAGCACAAATCAGACATCTTTGTTGAGCATGATGGTGAGAGATTCCGACATTTCGACATCGTTCACTCTGGCGGAATTCAATTTTTGTTAAGTAGATACAAATAATCTTAGCGAATGAGGATTATAAGCCGTGGATGAAAATCGCTAAATAAGTTGAAATGAGGACTATTAACCGTGGACTTTGATTTAAAAATAGTCTTGGTTCACGGTTCACTCTCCCTGAACCTCTAAATGGAGCCTTGCTATGCAGTTCAGACCTTGGAAACCGAGTTCTTCAGATGTGTATATACGCTTTTACGTAGTAGGCAGAGAAGGTGAGTTTCTATCCAAAATTGGCAATAGAATTCAAGTAACCTCACCAAGCAATGCCAGAAAGATTGAGATCACTAGATTTCTACACTCTGTGGGAATTGATATTCAAACTGTTGGGCTTAGAGAACTGGCTATACTTCTGGATGAAAAAGGCTTAACACAGTCATCCAATCATACAAGAGGCAGATCATATCATCAGGAGTCTAGATTTAACCAAGCTATGAACAACGTAATTGGAGAGGGGAGATTTAAGAGCCGAAATGCTTTCGGCAAAGATTCGAACTTTTCTTTTAGTGATTCCTCTCTAGAGCAATTGTACAATGAAGCGCTTCATCTTGATGTTTCATCAGCTCCGTTCAAAGACTCCACCAACAAAGACGCTATTGTCCTTGTAGATCATCGAGAACCTGCTGAATTATTCAATAAGTTAAGCAGCACTGGGATTAAGAATGTACACCCGACTTCTTTACCTGACGGAGATATTCTCGTTACTTCTCAGAGCGATCCATCCAGAGTTCTTCTTATTGAAAGAAAAACACTTACAGACCTGTACAACAACATCACCTCAGATAATCACCATGCACATGAGCAAGCTGAGCGCTATTACCGAAGCATGGTAAGCAATGCAAACGAAGGTATTTACATGCAAGTTGTTTGGATTGTCGAGGGTGAAAGGAAAGAACAAGGTCAGATCCGCACACTATACAACGTACTTCCTCAGGTAAAACAGATGGATGGTTGGCTGAATTACATCTCCGCTATTTGCTGCCAGCAGACCATACAGACGTTCAACCTGAATCACACAGCATACATGGTAGCAAAGCTCATCCAGGGCTTTGTTGAGCAATCCTTATACTACCCTGTCAAAGTCAGAAATACGCGAGTAGATATGAGTTCTACTGAGCGTAAGAAGATGAATAAAGCCTTGATCCAATCGGACTCTGAATCCTCTCATAAAGGCGTTATCAGCGCTTCTGATGGCTTAAAAGGAATTTTGGCTATATTGCCTGGCATAAACACCAAAGTCGCCTATGAGCTTGCTATGAGCGGAAAATCTCTAGCGGAAATCGTTAACATGACTGAAAACGAACTTCTTGAGATTAAGGGGATTGGTAACAAGACCGCTAAACAAATTTTTAGAATATTTAACTTAAAAGGTGAGAAGAATGACAACTAAGATCGACATGAACTATGCTTCATTTTGTCTTGAATCAAAAAGAGAATATAGACCAACTGAGCCAGACGACCACCTTGAAGAAAGCGCCTTAACCATCAACGCTTCTTTGTTGGACGATGACGAAGATTCTGAAGAGTTTGAGTCTGTAGATGTAGCTACCATTAATTTTCTTTCGCTTGACAATTATCAAGATGAGGACATTCACCTATTCTTCACATTTGATGCTCACTCTCAACTAGCCTGCAATTCTTTTGAGTATGTTAACCATCATAAAGGAATCATTGAGAAAAAATTCTCGCAAGGCTTACCAATCATTTTCATTACTAGCATTGATGTAGAAGATATCGTTTTAGGCAGTGAACTTGAAGTGATTAAGTTAGCTAATGACTTTTTCAGAAAGCGGTTTGGTGATTCTTATTTTTGTTTTGGTCTGGCTAGCCAGTTCTTCAATTACAACGATGAAGAAAACGCTGTAAATAAGGAGTCGATGATTGCTGCATTAAAAGATGAGGGATTCAGTTTTATCATGCCAGCGAAAGGGCTTTCAGGTACAGAAATAGTGATTCCTGTGTTTAGATAACGCGCTAAGCAACCTTGGCTGGTTTGCTTGATTCCGACCTAATAAAAGAAAAAGTGCAGACCATCTGCACTTTTTCTTTAAAGGAACTCAAAGAACTCTTTCTTTGTTCTAAAACGATACTCCACGCCACCGCTTGACGACCTATCAACAAATCAAGAATTAGGTTGCGGCAAACGATCCAAGAAGCCTCGCCCGATAGTTATATATAGTAACTTTCGGGGTGTATAATGTGTATTAAGGCAGCATTTTGCTGCCTTTTTCACACCAGTAAGATGTGCAGATATAGAGTGTTTCGTATGTATTGTGTATGCGTGTGATGCAACACCTTCCTGCTAAGCCGCTGCGTAGCAGCCTACGGTCTATCAGCGACATCTCTAGCTCAATATACACACCGAACATACACAGTGTGTATAAACACCAGTGAGCCATAGATCATTAGCATTAAAAGGCTGGCACTCACTCACTCGCTAATAAACACACTTTTTACTCTATACTCCGATCAGGGCGGGGAGAATCACAAAGGATTAAGCCTCTTAACTGATCAGTATTCATGCTTTTCCTATTGGGCTTGCTAGAGAATTAATCATTGAAACTAAAACATAAATGTAATAAAAATCACTCATTACGCTTGAAGGGCAAAACATTTGCACCGAGCTGAATATCTTCTTCACTCGATTCTGATTCATGCATCTCACTTAGCACAGCCCCTCTTACGCGAAAGTGATACTGTAGTGAACTTAACAACCAAAATGCGACCACAACGACTAACAATGCAATCAGAAACAGTAAGACCCAGTCTTCTAGTGACATAACACTCAGATAATCAGATAACGACACTCAAACCTCCAATAATTTATGAAATAACAACTAGCCCAAGAAGAATCCCATGTAGTTATCCGCCTGATGCTTAAATGAGTTATCAAAGTAATATTGAGAATCCTTTTTCTTTAAAAACAATTTTTTCATGCCTTTCTCAATAGTGTATACATCTCTGATAGATTCGATTTGCTTTCCGAGACTGTGATCGGCGGACTTGAACAAATCGGCAATGATATTTCTTTCGATTTCAGTTAACACAGGGATTCTCTTTACCCCCAACCCCGAGCAGCCTTGCTTATCAAGTGTTCTTAATTTATGGTCGAGTTCAGGATCGCCCTCCCACTTTTCACGAAAATCCGAATCCTTAATGATTGAGTAATTTAAGTCCGAATCATGCTGAGAGATACATTCAATGTACTTCGCTTGCTTCGAAATGCCATTAATATCTGCGACCACATAATCGTCACTGCAAACTTTAGATAGTCGGAAAGCAAGGCTTTCAAGCATCTTTTTATTTCTTGATGCCAATACACCATAGCTATGCTCATGAGACATGAATTCTGAGCTTACTCTCAATAAAACGTGCATCAGGATTGCTCCGCCACTAAAGACTCAAGACGCTTAATTTCATCATCCAAATCAAGGTACTCATCTAACTTATAGATTCGGATAAATTCAAGACTTAGATCAGGTGTCGCTGATTCAATCAGAAGCTTTAGTGACATCGAGATTACCTGAAATGAAAAACCCGCATCACGAACAACCATTTCATCATTTTCTTTATCCACGAGCACAATCTCATTGATGTCTCGGATAATCTTCAGGTTTTGCTCAGTGCAATTTTGTTCATCCTCCATGAACTCTTGAAGTTCTGAAGGGTACGGAGAAATATTTGGATTAAATAAATTTTTAAGCATGGTGCGCTCCTTGTTTTGTTTTTATTATATATCGTTTTGATTTCGTGTCAATTCCTGTGTTTGACTAATTAATTTAAACAATATAAAGTGTACAAGAAATCAACAATAAAAGGTCAGACTATGGGAATTTTTGATACACTTCTTGGAAGAAAGAAGAAAAAACAACAAGCTCGTAATCGTGCCATTCAAGGGTCACGCTCAAGCTCAAATACCCCTTATGTGAGCAACACGGTAGTGGTTGATGACACGCCTACTACAACAAGCTTTTCTGGGGGTGGCTTCAGTGGTGGTGATAGCGGTGGCGGTGGCTGCGGCGGAGGCGGTGGAGGTGGCGGTGAATAATCTATCACCGCACCTTTAGTCACTATTGTGAAAATAAGCTCTAATACTCGATTATTAGAGCTTTTTGTTATTTTTAGGCATTTCAGAGAATATCATCGGCAAACAACTCTTTTTACAACCCACCACAGCGGAAACGCTCTTATATAAACAAATTTTATAGTTGATTTTAACGATTAAACTTACTAAAATATCAAAAACTTAATCGTTCAATGAGAATAAAAATGATCTGCAAAGGTTTCAAAAACATCCTTTCATTTATGAAGGGAGAAGTCACACAAAAATCAGAATTAGCTATTAGCGCAGACAACGTATTCATTGGTGACAAATATTCACAAATGGAGCTGGTGGCAATTAATTCAGTTCAAGCTAGCCAAAATGCAGCTTTTATCGTTTCACCTCAGTACACGCATGAACTTAGAAGCCACACTATCCCTAAAAATGTAAGTCTGCTTGAAATTGATGCTGAACTTGAAAAAAGTCATGCTGACTATGTTCAAGCGATTGAGAATGCCGTTAGCGAACTGTTAAAGCGCAAGGAAGTCCCTGATGTAATTATTATTGAAAACTGCCAGGTTGACCTCCGCAAGCAATTTGGCGAAGCAATGGATGACATCACTTTACTGTACATTTACCACAGCGGATCTGAAATGACTTCTGAAAAACACAGAAAGTCATCTGGAATTGTTCATCTATTTCATCATGAAGACCCTGCATACATGCTAAGCCACCTTTACGGATTGACCAATACACATTCATACGTAAAATCCTCGACATCTCTCAAACAGCAAGAGTTTGTGATCGTACATATTTCATAAGAATGGATTTGCCATGAAACAGCTAGAGCCTCTTTACGATCTTCACGTCTCTGAATTGGAAAGAGGCACTAGAGTGGAATTTACGATATGTGAACTTTTTGAAGAAAAAAGAGTTATTTCCTCTAACCCCAATTATTCTGATGAAAATCAGATCTTAAAAGAACTCGGAGACTTGCATCATCTTGCATTAGATCTGTTCGAAATAAATGATGATGGAATGCATTTCTGGACGGTTCCTGAGCTTAAGCAGTACTTGAAAAATGGGAGAAAAGGCTCTGGTAGCCTTTTGTACAAACCGAACTGCTTATTGTTTTTCCGCTGTTACAACGTCAGAGATGATGAAGCAGGTCAAGAGGCTTTCTGTCTGAACATTTGCTTTTCTCACCGTTAGCAGGGTAGGAAATCAAATATATTTACAATTTAAAAAGTCTGATGCTTTGCAGTGGTAGTTTTTAATTGTAAAATTAATTCTCAAAATAATTATTAATAAAAACGGAGAATTACATGGTTCAGTTCATAAGTGAAGATTTCAGCATTACTGCATCTTTGATGGGATTAGTTCCTTTTGGTATATACCTTGGAATTTCATTTTTAATGGTATTTTTCTTCTTGTTTCTATACAAGGCGATCACACCATACAATGAGATCGAGCTAATAAGAAATAAATCACAAGCGGCTGCTATTTCGTTAGGTGGTGCTTTGATTGGATTTTCCATCCCTCTAACCACATCAATGGAACAGAGCGTGAATATTGCTGACTTTCTGATTTGGGGAGCTATCTCTGCTTCAGTCCAAATCCTCACATTCTGTTTCGTTCGTATCTTGGTAGGTGATATTGCTAATCGAATGGAAAATAATGAAATTGGTACAGGTATTATTTTAGCAGCAAGCTCAATTACAATGGGTATGCTTAACGCGAGTGCAGCAACATACTAGTCATTAAAATGACAATATCGATTCGTCACTTAGTGCCTCCCAAGGGAGGCACTAACTTTTATTAGCAAACTCGGATTACGAACCCGTTACCGATGCTGCCGATCATATCAAAGCACTCAAGGTCTTTGATTAGAGACTCATGCCCTGTGAAGAAATCGGCATTTTCAATACTTGCAAACTCTGCCAGATTTTCTTTAAACACATCACCGAGTCGGAACAGGTCGCTAGACTCAAGATCCATTTGAGCGCCAAGCTCTGTGAAGCATTCGATAAACTTCTCGAACGACTCATAGCCTTCGTTGATATCGCTAGTACCCAGACCGACGAAAAAGTCAGACTCATTAGCATTACCAAACACTTTATTGAAATTTGAATCGAATGGGGATTCTTTTACAACAAGATAAAGAGGTTCTTTCGCGTCCTTGAAGTAAAGATTACTTAGCTCGTTGATTGCAATCTCATCGCTTGTGGCTTTGTTAGCGTATGTGAAAAGCTCTGTTTCTTCGATGCTATAGCCTAAGAGCTTTTCAAAAACGAAGTAAGTTTGATTAGCAAGATAAACTTCAAGCTCAGAACCCCACCAATTAACCGTGTTCTTACGGTGAATAAAAGCATTCATTGCGGAAGCTAATACACCCCCAATCGCGTGTACATTACCCTCCATAACCAAGCCAAACATTTTGCTGGTATCTTGCTCTGTAGGTAGTGTTACTTCATCATTCATAAGTCATTCCTTATCTCGTTGTTGTTCTAAATATACATAAACAATAAATAAGAGTCAATAAATAATTTACATAATGGCTTTTGTATGTATAATGAATACAACAACATACGAGGGAAAAAACATGTTTCCAGAAAATGATAAACCTTGCCTTTCTATTGGTGCTTTCAAGCATAAAAAAAGCTTCGTTATTACAACAATTGAATCACTCGAAAAGTATGCGGTATCTACCCAAAAGCGCCAAGTGCTCCATCTAAATCTAATGAGCCTAAGCGAAATTAATTTAGGTGGTGGTGAAAGGCG
>NZ_JAWOTX010000042.1:0-30664 GCF_033339115.1 Vibrio sp. 947
GTCTACGTTTCGCGATCCGTGAAGGTGGCCGTACAGTAGGTGCTGGTGTTGTTGCTAAGATCTTCGACTAATTCATAGCGAATTAGCGATGCTTTCGGAAAATCTTGAATTAGATTTGACGAACCAGTAGCAAAAAGGGCATCATTTGATGCCCTTTTTCTGCACTCAACATTATTTTTGCTGTTTTCTTGTTCAGAAGTGGGTTGGGCGCAGAGCAAGATTAAGCAAAGAGGCTTAATCTTAAGAAGAGTACGCTGATTTTTTCAGCGATATGGAGTTTGCCCTGCAACAGCGGGGTTGTTGTCGTCTATATTAAGACTTGTAACAGGTTGGTTTTATGAAAGCAAATAATGCTGAAACTCCTGATAGCTCAAACGCAGCAGATACGTTTAAGTGGGTAGCCGCTTTCGTATTGGCAGCTGCCGCTGTTGTGGGTAATTACCTGTATGGTGAAATGTCTGTAGTGGTTCGTGCTGCAGGCGTTGTTGTTCTTATTGCAGCTGCCTTAGGCGTTGCAGCAACAACGACTAAAGGTAAAGCAGCGATCAGTTTTGCAAAAGAATCTCGTATGGAAGTACGTAAAGTTGTTTGGCCTACTCGCCAAGAAACCATGCAAACAACACTGATCGTTTTAGCTGTAAGTATTGTAATGGCTCTAGTGCTATGGGGTATTGACGGAATTATGGTTCGTCTAGTAGCTCTAGCAACTGGGGTATAGAGGGTTTTTATTCATGAGTGAAGCTCCAAAAAAACGCTGGTATGTGGTTCAAGCCTTCTCTGGATTTGAAGGTCGTGTAGCTCAATCTCTGCGCGAGCATATCAAAATGCACGGCATGGAAGAGCTATTCGGTGAAGTACTGGTTCCTACTGAAGAAGTAGTGGAAATGCGCGCGGGTCAGCGTCGCAAATCTGAGCGTAAGTTCTTCCCAGGTTACGTCCTTGTTCAGATGATTATGAACGATGAATCATGGCACCTAGTACGCAGTGTGCCGCGTGTCATGGGCTTCATTGGTGGTACCTCAGACCGTCCGGCACCTATCACGGATAAAGAGGCTGACGCGATTCTTAATCGTCTTGAGAAAGCGAGTGAAGCGCCTCGTCCGCGTACAATGTACGAAGCGGGTGAAGTGGTACGTGTTAACGAAGGTCCATTTGCTGACTTCAACGGTACTGTTGAAGAAGTGGATTACGAGAAGAGCCGCCTGAAAGTGTCTGTATCGATCTTTGGTCGTGCGACACCAGTTGAGCTTGAATTTGGTCAGGTTGAAAAGCTGGACTAAGACTCTTCGTTAAAGAGTATAAAAAATCACCTTTTTAGGGTTGTATAAGGCGCGGATTATGACTATAATTTCGCGCCTTTTTACTTCAAGTGAAGTAAAAAGTTTCTTACACAAACGGGGAGCTGATCCGCGATTAGCGTTTGTACCCAAACTTAGGAATTATCATGGCTAAGAAAGTTGAAGCTTACATCAAGCTACAAGTTGCTGCTGGTATGGCTAACCCTAGTCCACCAGTAGGTCCTGCACTAGGTCAACACGGTGTGAACATCATGGAATTCTGTAAAGCGTTCAACGCAAAAACAGAATCTATTGAGAAAGGTCTACCAACTCCAGTAGTTATCACAGTATACAGCGACCGTTCTTTCACGTTCGTAACTAAGACTCCACCTGCTGCTGTTCTTCTTAAGAAAGCTGCTGGCGTTAAGTCTGGTTCAGGTCGTCCAAACACTGAAAAAGTTGGTACTGTAACTGACGCTCAAATCCAAGAAATCGCAGAAACTAAAGCTGCTGATATGACTGGTGCTGACATCGAAGCGATGAAGCGTTCTATCGCTGGTACTGCTCGTTCAATGGGCCTAGTGGTAGAGGGTTAATAAGATGGCAAAACTAACTAAGCGCATGCGCGTAATCCGCGAAAAAGTTGACGTAACTAAAGAATACGAAATCAACGAAGCTGTTGCTCTTCTTCAAGAACTAGCGACTGCTAAATTCGTTGAGTCTGTAGACGTTGCTGTTAACCTAGGCATTGATGCTCGTAAATCTGACCAGAACGTACGTGGTGCAACTGTACTACCTCACGGTACTGGCCGCGAAATCCGCGTTGCAGTGTTCACTCAAGGTGCTAACGCTGAAGCAGCTAAAGAAGCTGGCGCAGACATCGTAGGTATGGAAGATCTTGCTGAGCAAGTTAAGAAAGGCGAAATGAACTTTGACGTAGTTGTTGCTTCTCCAGATGCAATGCGCGTTGTAGGTCAACTAGGTACTATCCTAGGTCCTCGCGGTCTTATGCCAAACCCTAAAGTTGGTACTGTAACTCCTAACGTTGCTGAAGCAGTTAAAAACGCTAAAGCTGGTCAGGTTCGTTACCGTAACGACAAAAACGGCATCATCCACACTACTATCGGTAAAGCAAACTTCTCTGCTGAGCAGATCAAAGAGAACCTAGAAGCACTTCTAGTTGCTCTGAAGAAAGCTAAGCCATCTTCAGCGAAAGGTACTTTCCTGAAGAAAGTAAGCATCTCTACTACTATGGGTGCTGGTGTTGCTGTTGATCAGGCTAGCCTGAACACTCAAGCATAATTTATTTGCTTAGGCGCAAAATTAGTGTATAATTTTGCGCCTAATATTTGTGGTTGGGGCTGAACTTTGGTTCTTTGAACTGTCTCCTAGTTCGAAATGAATTAAGACCCAGTCTCCGTCCAAGACCGTAGGTGTTTGTGTAAAAGCAAGCTTAATTATCCTACGTAGATGGTGCCCGAACTGACAGAAAGCTCTATGTAATATAGTTAACTTTCTTCTGGGGAAGCACCTCAATAGCTCTCACTGTCGTGATGATAGTGAGTGGTGTAACGACAACCAGGAGTAAATCCAAGATGGCTTTAAACCTTCAAGACAAAAAAGCAATTGTTGCTGAAGTCAACGAAGCTGCCAGTGGTGCACTTTCTGCAGTTGTAGCTGATTCTCGTGGCGTTCAAGTTGGCGCGATGACTTCTCTACGTAAACAAGCTCGTGAAGCTGGCGTTTACATGAGAGTTGTTCGTAACACTCTTGCTCGTCGTGCGGTTGAAGGTACTGAGTACGAGTGTCTAACTGACACTTTCACTGGTCCTACTCTAATCGCATTCTCTAATGAGCACCCAGGTGCTGCAGCGCGTCTTTTCAAAGACTTCGCTAAAGAGAACAAAGATTTCGAGATCAAAGCTGCTGCATTTGAAGGCGCTTTAACTGACGCTGAAGTACTAGCAACACTACCAACTTACGACGAAGCAATTGCACGCCTAATGATGTGCATGAAAGAAGCTTCGGCTGGCAAGCTGGCGCGTACTATCGCAGCTATCCGCGATCAAAAACAAGAAGCAGCGGCATAAGCCTTGCTTTTTACTGGTTGCTTAATAAACTTATTGTTGACTTAAAAGAGAATTGTTATGTCTATTACTAACGAGCAAATCCTAGACGCAGTTGCAGAAATGTCTGTAATGCAAGTTGTTGAACTAATCGAAGCAATGGAAGAGAAATTCGGTGTTTCTGCTGCTGCTGCTGTTGTAGCTGGCGGCGCTGCTGCAGGCGAAGCTGCTGCTGAGCAAACTGAATTCGACGTAATCCTAGAAGCTGCTGGCGGTAACAAAGTTGCTGTAATCAAAGCAGTACGTGGCGCAACTGGCCTAGGTCTTAAAGAAGCTAAAGCTCTAGTAGACGGCGCTCCAGCACCTCTTAAAGAAGGTGTTGAGAAAGCAGAAGCTGAAGCTCTTAAAGCTCAGCTAGAAGAAGCTGGTGCAACTGTTGCTGTTAAGTAATTATTGCATAGTTTCTTAGCCTAACGGCTAATTGGCTGGTGGTTTTTTAACCACCGGCCTTTTTGCGCTGTAGGGTATAGGCGAATTTTCCCGCTGTTTAAGCGCCTGATATCCATGCAAAAAACATTTCATTCTTACGAAATGAAATGTCACTACAGTAAACAGCTATATTAGTCACTGTCCCTTACCCCCCTTAAGTAACTAGGAGCGGGCGGACAGTTTGGGTCACTTATCAGCGAGCTGAGGAACCCCATGGTTTACTCTTATACCGAGAAAAAGCGCATCCGTAAGGACTTTGGTACTCGTCCACAAGTTTTGGACATTCCATACCTGCTATCGATCCAGCTCGATTCGTTCGACAAATTTATCGAACAGGATCCTGAAGGTCAATACGGTCTTGAAGCCGCTTTCCGTTCTGTATTCCCGATTCAGAGCTACAACGGCAATTCTGAGCTGCAATACGTTAGCTACCGTCTTGGTGAGCCAGTTTTTGACGTTAAAGAATGTCAAATCCGCGGTGTAACTTACTCAAAGCCACTACGTGTAAAACTACGCCTAGTTATCTTTGATAAAGACGCGCCAGCAGGTACTGTAAAAGACATTAAAGAACAAGAAGTCTACATGGGTGAAATTCCACTCATGACAGACAATGGTACCTTCGTAATCAACGGTACCGAGAGGGTTATCGTATCCCAGCTGCACCGAAGCCCAGGCGTGTTCTTCGACAGCGATAAGGGTAAGACCCACTCTTCAGGTAAAGTTTTATACAACGCACGTGTTATTCCTTACCGTGGTTCATGGCTTGATTTCGAGTTTGATCCTAAGGATAACTTGTACGTTCGTATCGACCGCCGTCGTAAGCTACCAGCATCGATCATCCTTCGAGCACTAGGTAAGTCGACAGAAGAAATCCTAGATATCTTCTTCGAGAAAGTGAACTTCGAAGTGAAAGACCAAACTCTATTGATGGAGTTGGTTCCTGATCGTCTACGTGGTGAAACTGCGTCATTCGACATCGAAGCAAATGGTAAAGTTTACGTTGAGCAGGGTCGTCGCGTAACAGCTCGTCATATCCGCCAACTAGAAAAAGATGGCGTTGATCACATCGAAGTACCAGTTGAGTACATCGTTGGTAAAGTTGCATCTAAAGATTACATCAATGAAGCAACTGGCGAGATCATTGTTAACGCTAACCAGGAAATCAGCCTGGAAGCATTAGCGAACCTATCTCAGGCAGGCCACAAAGCGCTAGAAGTTCTATTTACGAACGATCTAGACCACGGTCCATTCATGTCAGAAACATTACGTATCGACAGCACGGTTGATCGTATTTCTGCATTGGTAGAAATCTACCGCATGATGCGCCCTGGTGAGCCGCCAACAAAAGAAGCTGCAGAAGCTCTATTCGAAAGCCTATTCTTCTCTGAAGAGCGTTACGATCTATCGACTGTTGGTCGTATGAAGTTCAACAGCTCTATCGGCCGTGAAGATGCTCAAGAGCAAGGCACACTTGATGAAACTGATATCATCGAAGTGATGAAGAAGCTGATCGCGATCCGTAACGGTAAGGGCGAAGTGGACGATATCGACCACCTAGGCAACCGTCGTATCCGTTCTGTAGGCGAAATGGCTGAGAACCAGTTCCGTGTAGGTCTAGTACGTGTTGAGCGTGCAGTTAAAGAGCGTCTAAGCCTAGGCGATCTTGACGCAATCATGCCTCAAGACTTGATCAACGCGAAGCCAATTTCTGCGGCAGTTAAAGAATTCTTTGGCTCTTCACAGCTTTCACAGTTCATGGACCAAAACAACCCGCTATCAGAAGTAACGCACAAGCGTCGTATTTCTGCGTTGGGTCCTGGCGGTCTAACTCGTGAACGTGCTGGCTTCGAAGTACGTGACGTACACGTAACCCACTACGGTCGTCTATGTCCTATCGAAACGCCTGAAGGTCCAAACATCGGTCTGATCAACTCTCTATCTGCGTTTGCGCGTTGTAACGAGTACGGTTTCCTAGAGACACCATACCGTCGCGTTGTAGATGGCGTAGTAACAGACGAAGTAGATTACCTATCTGCAATCGAAGAAGGCCAATTCGTTATCGCACAGGCGAACGCTAAGCTAAACGAAGATGGTACTTTTGCAGATGAGCTGATCACAGCTCGTCAGAAAGGTGAATCTGGTCTACACCCTCGTGAGCACGCTCAGTACATGGACGTTGCGACAAACCAGGTTGTATCTATCGCTGCATCGCTTATCCCGTTCCTAGAACACGATGATGCGAACCGTGCATTGATGGGTGCGAACATGCAACGTCAGGCAGTTCCAACACTGAAAGCTGACAAACCGCTTGTTGGTACTGGTATTGAACGTAACGTAGCAGTTGACTCAGGTGTAACTGCAGTTGCTAAACGTGGTGGTGTAATCCAGTCAGTAGATGCTTCTCGTATCGTTGTTAAAGTTAACGAAGAAGAGCTAGTACCAGGTGAAGCTGGTATCGACATCTACAACCTGACTAAATACACACGTTCTAACCAGAACACATGTATTAACCAGCGCCCATGTGTGATGCCAGGTGAGCCTGTATCACGCGGTGACGTTCTTGCTGATGGTCCTTCAACAGACCTTGGTGAACTAGCGCTTGGTCAAAACATGCGTATCGCGTTCATGCCTTGGAACGGTTACAACTTCGAAGACTCGATCTTAGTATCTGAGCGCGTAGTTCAAGAAGACCGTTTCACGACTATCCACATCCAAGAACTGACTTGTGTGGCGCGTGATACTAAGCTTGGTTCTGAAGAGATCACAGCGGATATTCCAAACGTAGGTGAGTCTGCTCTGTCTAAACTAGACGAGTCAGGTATCGTTTACATCGGTGCTGAAGTTAAGGGTGGCGACATCCTAGTTGGTAAAGTTACACCTAAAGGTGAAACTCAGCTAACGCCTGAAGAGAAGCTACTACGTGCAATCTTCGGTGAAAAAGCATCTGACGTTAAAGATACTTCACTACGTGTACCTAACTCTGTATCAGGTACGATCATCGACGTTCAAGTCTTTACTCGCGATGGCGTAGAGAAAGACAAGCGTGCGCTTGAAATCGAACAGATGCAGCTTAAAGAAGCGAAGAAAGACCTAACTGAAGAATTCCAGATTCTTGAGGGCGGCCTTCTAAACCGTGTTAAAGCTGTATTGATTGAAGGCGGTTACTCTGAAGCGAAACTAGACACAACTGATCGTAAGAAGTGGCTAGAACTAACGCTAGAAGATGACGCACTACAAACTCAGCTTGAGCAACTTGCTGAGCAGTGGGATGAGCTAAAAGCTGACTTCGATAAGAAGTTCGAAACTAAGCGTCGTAAGATCACTCAAGGTGATGATTTAGCACCTGGCGTCCTGAAGATCGTTAAGGTTTACCTAGCGGTTAAACGTCGCATTCAGCCTGGTGATAAGATGGCGGGTCGTCACGGTAACAAGGGTGTAATCTCTAAGATCAACCCTGTTGAAGACATGCCATACGATGAGAAAGGTCAGCCTGTAGACATCGTACTTAACCCACTGGGTGTACCTTCGCGTATGAACATCGGTCAGATCCTAGAAGTACACTTAGGTCTGGCAGCGAAAGGTATCGGTGACAAGATCAACCAGATGGTTAAAGAGCAGCAAGAACTAGCGAAATTCCGCGAGTTCCTACAAAAAGTTTACGATCTAGGCGACACTCGCCAGAAAGTAGACATTGCTTCTCTATCTGATGATGAAGTACGTACTCTGATCAAGAACTTGCGTGGCGGTCTACCAATCGCGACTCCTGTATTTGATGGCGCTCCAGAAGAGTCAATCAAAGCACTTCTTGAGCTAGCAGATCTACCAACATCAGGTCAGTTAACACTGTTTGATGGTCGCACAGGTGATGCGTTTGAGCGTCCTGTAACTGTTGGTTACATGTACATGCTGAAACTGAACCACCTTGTTGATGACAAGATGCACGCTCGTTCAACTGGTTCGTACAGCCTAGTAACTCAGCAGCCACTAGGTGGTAAAGCTCAGTTCGGTGGTCAGCGTTTCGGTGAGATGGAAGTATGGGCACTAGAAGCATACGGTGCTGCTTACACGCTACAAGAAATGCTAACGGTTAAGTCGGATGACGTTAACGGCCGTACTAAGATGTACAAGAACATCGTAGACGGTAACCACAGCATGGAACCTGGCATGCCAGAATCGTTCAACGTACTGTTGAAAGAGATCCGCTCGCTAGGTATCAACATCGAGCTAGAAGACGAAGAGTAATCCTTTTCTCTCTTGATGAAAGTCGAGAGAATCAAAGCGATTATTTGGAAGAAGGTGCTCACTTTAGCAAGTGAGCTCCTTTTAACTCCTTACAGGAGCTGATTGTGAAAGACTTATTAAACTTTCTAAAAGCACAGCATAAGACCGAAGAATTTGATGCAATCAAAATCGGTCTATCTTCACCAGACATGATCCGTTCATGGTCTTTCGGTGAAGTTAAAAAACCTGAAACGATCAACTATCGTACGTTCAAACCTGAACGCGATGGTCTGTTCTGTGCGCGTATCTTTGGTCCAGTTAAAGACTACGAATGTCTTTGTGGTAAGTACAAGCGCCTGAAGCACCGTGGTGTTATCTGTGAGAAGTGTGGTGTAGAAGTTACACAAACTAAAGTTCGTCGTGACCGTATGGGCCACATTGAACTGGCTTCACCAGTAGCTCACATCTGGTTCCTAAAATCGCTACCGTCTCGTATCGGTCTACTAATGGATATCCCTCTACGTGATATCGAACGCGTTCTGTACTTCGAAATGTACGTAGTAACAGAGCCTGGTATGACTGATCTAGAAAAAGGTCAGATGCTTACTGAAGAAGAGTATCTAGATCGTCTAGAAGAGTGGGGCGACGAGTTCACTGCTAAGATGGGTGCGGAAGCTATCAAGGACCTACTAGGTTCTATGGATATGCACGCTGAAGCAGAACAAATGCGTGAAGAGTTAGAGACAACAAACTCTGAAACTAAGCGTAAGAAAGTAACTAAGCGTCTTAAGCTGGTAGAAGCGTTCATCGCATCGGGTAACAACCCTGAGTGGATGATCCTAACTGTACTTCCAGTACTTCCGCCAGATCTACGTCCTCTAGTACCTCTAGATGGCGGTCGCTTTGCGACTTCTGATCTTAACGATCTATACCGTCGTGTGATCAACCGTAACAACCGTTTGAAGCGTCTTCTAGAGCTAGCTGCTCCGGACATCATCGTACGTAACGAAAAACGTATGCTGCAAGAGTCTGTTGATGCGCTACTAGATAACGGTCGTCGTGGTCGTGCGATCACAGGTTCTAACAAGCGTCCTCTGAAATCTCTTGCTGATATGATCAAGGGTAAACAAGGTCGTTTCCGTCAGAACCTTCTAGGTAAACGTGTAGACTACTCTGGCCGTTCTGTAATCACAGTAGGTCCATACCTTCGTCTACACCAGTGTGGTCTTCCTAAGAAGATGGCACTTGAGCTATTCAAACCATTCATCTACAGCAAGCTAGAGACTCGTGGTCTTGCGACTACAATCAAAGCTGCTAAGAAAATGGTAGAGCGTGAAGAAGCGGTCGTTTGGGATATCCTAGACGAAGTAATCCGTGAACACCCAGTACTATTGAACCGTGCACCGACACTTCACCGTCTAGGTATCCAGGCGTTCGAACCAGTACTGATCGAAGGTAAAGCTATTCAGCTACACCCACTTGTTTGTGCGGCGTACAACGCGGACTTCGATGGTGACCAAATGGCGGTTCACGTACCTCTAACTCTAGAGGCACAACTTGAAGCTCGTACTCTGATGATGTCGACAAACAACATTCTGTCGCCAGCGTCAGGTGATCCGATCATCGTACCTTCTCAGGACGTTGTATTGGGTCTGTACTACATGACTCGTGAAAAGATCAACGTGAAAGGTGAAGGCATGTACCTTTCTGGCCCAGAAGAGGCTGAGAAAGCATACCGCACTAAACAAGCTGAGCTTCACGCACGCGTTAAAGTACGTATTACAGAAACTGTTGTAGACGAAGATGGCAACAGCACTACAGAAACCAAGATGGTAGACACCACTGTTGGTCGTGCAATGCTATGGCAAATAGTGCCAGCTGGTCTACCGTACAGCATCGTTAACCAAAAGCTAGGTAAGAAGCAAATCTCTAACCTACTTAACGAGGCGTACCGTAAACTAGGTCTGAAAGACACAGTAATCTTCGCTGACCAAATCATGTACACAGGTTTCGCATACGCGGCACTTTCTGGTGTATCTGTTGGTATCGACGATATGGTTGTACCAGCAGCTAAGTACACTGAAATCGCAGAAGCGGAAGAAGAAGTACGTGAAATCCAGGAACAGTACCAATCAGGTCTTGTTACTGCAGGCGAACGCTACAACAAAGTTATCGATATCTGGGCATCGACCAACGACCGTGTTGCGAAAGCAATGATGGAAAACCTTTCATCTGAAACGGTAGTTAACCGTGACGGTGAAGAGGAACAGCAAGAGTCATTCAACAGCATCTACATGATGGCGGACTCGGGCGCTCGTGGTTCTGCAGCACAGATTCGTCAGCTTGCGGGTATGCGTGGTCTGATGGCGCGTCCAGATGGTTCAATCATCGAAACGCCGATCACCGCGAACTTTAAAGAAGGTCTAAACGTACTTCAGTACTTTATCTCAACGCACGGTGCTCGTAAGGGTCTTGCGGATACGGCACTGAAAACAGCGAACTCGGGTTACCTAACTCGTCGTCTAGTAGACGTTGCTCAAGACGTTGTTGTAACTGAACATGACTGTGGCACTCACGAAGGTGTCGACATGATGCCTCACATCGAGGGTGGTGATGTTAAAGTTGCACTTTCTGAGCTTGCTCTTGGTCGTGTTGTTGCTGAAGACGTACTAAAACCTGGTACTGAAGACGTTCTTATTCCACGTAACACCCTGATCGATGAGAAGTGGTGTCAAATCATGGAAGAGAACTCAGTAGACAGCATGAAAGTGCGCTCTGTAGTAACGTGTGATTCTGACTTCGGTTGTTGTGCACAGTGTTACGGTCGTGACCTAGCACGTGGTCACCTAGTGAACCAAGGTGAAGCAGTTGGTGTTATTGCTGCTCAGTCTATCGGTGAGCCAGGTACACAGCTAACGATGCGTACGTTCCACATCGGTGGTGCGGCATCGACAGCAGCGGCAGAGAACAGTGTTCAAGTTAAGAACAACGGTTCTATCAAGCTACACAACGCTAAATCTGTATTGGCTGATGACGGTAAGATCGTTATCACTTCTCGTGCGACAGAGTTAACTATCGTTGATGAGTTTGGTCGTACTAAAGAGAAGCACAAACTGCCTTACGGTACGCTACTAAGCAAAGGCGATGGTGATACAGTTCAAGCTGGCGAAACAGTTGCAAACTGGGAAGCGCACACACTACCTATCATTACTGAGGTAGCAGGTCGCATCCAGTTCGTAGATATGATCGACGGCGTAACAGTATCTCGTCAAACGGATGACCTAACTGGTCTATCTTCAAGCGAAGTAACTGACCCAGCAGCTCGCCCTTCAGCAGGTAAAGATATGCGTCCAGCTATCAAACTTGTTGACGAGCAAGGTAACGATGTAATGATCCCTGGTACTGATATGCCAGCTCACTACTTCCTACCTGGTAAAGCGATTGTGAACATCGAAGATGGCGCAGCAGTAGGTGTTGGTGCAACACTAGCACGTATTCCTCAGAAGTCTGGCGGTAACAAAGATATCACCGGTGGTCTTCCACGAGTTGCTGACCTATTTGAAGCACGTAAGCCGAAAGAGCCTGCAATCCTTGCTGAGCACACAGGTACTGTGAGCTTTGGTAAAGAGACGAAAGGTAAACGTCGCCTAGTGATCACACGTGAAAGCGGTGAAGCTTACGAAGAGATGATTCCTAAGCATCGTCAGTTGAACGTATTCGAAGGTGAAAAAGTTGAACGTGGTGATGTGATCGCAGATGGTCCAGAGTCTCCACATGACATCCTACGTCTACGTGGCGTACACGCGGTAACGCAGTACATTGCTAACGAAGTACAGGAAGTTTACCGTCTACAAGGCGTTAAGATTAACGATAAGCACATTGAAACTATCGTTCGTCAGATGCTACGTAAGTGTACTATTACTCACTCTGGTGACTCTGAGTTCCTACCTGGTGAACAGATTGAGTACTCACAAGTTAAGATTGCTAACCGTAACCTAGAAGCTGAAGGCAAAGAGCCTGCACGTTTCGAACGTGAACTACTAGGTATTACTAAAGCATCTCTAGCGACTGAGTCGTTCATCTCTGCGGCATCGTTCCAGGAGACAACTCGCGTACTAACAGAAGCTGCGGTTTCTGGTAAGCGTGATGACCTACGTGGTCTGAAAGAGAACGTAATTGTTGGTCGTCTGATCCCTGCTGGTACTGGTTTCGCATACCACCAAGAGCGTCAAGCTAAACGTTCTGAAGCGCAAGATGGTCCTTCTGCTGAGCAAGCAACGGATAACCTAGCGGCACTTCTAAACGCTGGTTTCTCTTCTGAAGAGTAAGTCATATAACGAGTAATCGTTAAAAGCTTAAGAAAAAGGCACCTTCGGGTGCCTTTTTAGTTTTTTATACTACTTTGTTCTTCCGGTGGGATTTTCGATAAAGCTAGAAACAAAAAAGACCGACGATGATCGTCAGTCTTTTCTCTCACTCTATTTCTGAATGTTTGCAAATACTAAGCTCCAGGTGGCATAGACAGGCTTTCTGCGATTTGCTGTATCAGATAGTCCTCGACTTCAAAGCGAGTCTCAAGAATTTCCCCAATGAGACACATATCAGAATCGAAATCATTTAATTCATCATCTTCAGTCACTTCTGAGTACTTATCGTTAAAGTTCAATAATGGTTCAGTCGTTAGAACAATTTGACCATAGGTTTGATTGATCTCATTAGTCACGACAAAGCCGGTTGCTTTCCAACGGTCCATAACCATGTCATAAATTTTAAAGTGGCCTTCGGAGATGTAATCAACGAGGTGCTGACAGAAATCCTGCAGTTCGGAAGGAGATGGGAGTTCAATAACATTGGTTTTCGAACAAGGTTGCAGCGCTGCAAGCTTACAATATTCAACAATCAGGGATTGTCGTGTCTCTAACCAGTGATCAATGACATCACTTGAGCCACCCCACTGGTCTTGTGTTTGTTTGAATTTTCTTAGCATGACCATGCCCTCATGATCTGATCGCCCATCGGCGAACGTATCCTTTGCAAAGCAAAGTTAGTAAAGTTATTACAAACTCTTGTCCTTACTAGAATTTAGAGTGCACATTTACTTAACGATAAACTCTAGTATGAAATTAGATTGCCAGTAAAATGAACGAACTTCAAGCAAAGGGATAGTGTAATGTTAAGAAAAGGTGATGTTAACCGCGCGATAAATGCATACTGGTGTGTTGTTGCAGGAAGTGAAATTTGGCTGGTGGATGGTGCTGTGCCCTTCGGGTCTGCAGAGCAGTTATCACTGCCAGTAACGAGTGCAAGACCCATTGGTGAGTATTCTGGTTCGCCCGTCATGTGGCTTAACTTGGCCGATTTAGAGCATGATCTACCTTTAGTATCCCTGCGTGACTGCCTGCATTTTCCTGAGCCATTATTTATGTTGTTAAGTAAAGCTGTGCAATATGGGCACATGACGCAAAGTTTGCGCTTTTGTCCACAGTGCGGAGGAAGAAACTTTCTTAATAATAACCAGTTAGCCATGCAGTGTGGTGAATGTCGCACCCTTCATTATCCTAGAATATTTCCGTGTATTATCGTTGCTGTACGTAAAGAAAATCAGATCTTATTAGCCCAACATCCAAGGCATCGAAATGGTATGTATACGGTTATTGCGGGTTTTCTAGAAGTCGGTGAGACATTAGAAGAGTGCGTGGCTCGAGAAATTCATGAAGAAACGGGAATTCTCGTTAAAAATATTCGTTACTTTGGCAGCCAGCCTTGGGCTTTCCCATCCAGTATGATGATGGGGTTTTTAGCTGACTATGAATCCGGAGAGTTAAGCCCAGACTACACTGAGCTGTCTGATGCACAATGGTTTGGTATCGATGAGATGCCGCCTGTTGCGCCTAAAGGAACTATTGCAAGAGCACTTATCGAACAAACGCTGAAAGATATAGACTCTAATTGTCTGATAAATAGATAAAAAAAACCCTCCGAGAGGGAGGGGGTAAGTAAGATGTCGTTATGAGATGCTGAGTACTAAGTACTCAGTTTATAATTGTAGTTTTCGCTAGCGAACAAATTTTTAACACTGATACCGATTGGGTGCAAATTAAGCATTGATTTAAAAGTTAATAACTTGATCCAGGTTGCAAAGCACACAGCTATTGGACTTAAATCAGTGATAGAATACCCCCTTTCACAGAAAGCCTAACAGTTGGAATTACGGAATGACTGAATTAAAAAATGATCGTTATCTGCGTGCGCTTTTAAAAGAGCCGGTAGATTACACGCCAGTATGGATGATGCGCCAGGCAGGTCGTTACCTACCAGAATACAAAGCGACTCGTGCAGAAGCGGGTGATTTCATGTCTTTGTGTCGAAATGCAGAATTAGCATCCGAAGTGACACTTCAACCATTACGCCGTTTTCCTCTTGATGCCGCGATCTTATTCTCGGACATCTTAACGATTCCAGATGCAATGGGGCTTGGTTTGCGTTTTGCTGCGGGTGAAGGACCTGTTTTTGATAACCCAATTACATGCAAAGCCGACGTGGAAAAAATTGGTTTGCCAGATCCTGAAGGTGAACTGCAATACGTAATGAACGCAGTACGCCAGATCCGTAAAGACCTGAAGGGTGAAGTGCCGCTGATTGGTTTTTCTGGTAGTCCTTGGACTCTTGCGACGTATATGATCGAAGGTAGTAGCTCTAAAGCGTTTACCAAGATCAAGAAGATGATGTACGCGGAACCACAAACTCTGCACCTACTTCTAGATAAGCTGGCAGACAGCGTTATCGAGTACTTAAACGCGCAAATTAAAGCGGGTGCGCAATCGGTAATGGTATTTGACACATGGGGTGGCGTACTAACGCCTCGTGATTACAATCTGTTCTCACTGCAATACATGCACAAGATTGTAGATGGTCTGATTCGTGAAAACGACGGTCGTCGCGTACCAGTCACACTGTTTACTAAGAATGGCGGCATGTGGCTTGAGCAAATCGCAGCCACGGGCTGTGATGCGGTTGGTCTAGACTGGACAATCAACATTGCAGACGCGAAAGCACGTATCGGTGATAAAGTGGCTCTGCAAGGTAACATGGACCCATCAATGCTTTACGCTTCACCAGAGCGTATCCGTGAAGAAGTCGCGGGTATTCTAGAAGGTTTTGGTGATGCAGGTACTGGTCATGTGTTCAACCTAGGTCACGGTATCCATTTGGATGTGCCGCCAGAAAACGCGGGCGTATTTGTGGAAGCGGTACACGAGTTATCTAAGCCGTACCACAAGTAACTTCGACTTTTTGAAATCAAATGCCGGCATTCAGTGCCGGTATTTTTTTTGCCTAAAATTCAGTTTTTCTATCTGAGACTCAAGGCTGTACAGCTCTAGTAGTATTTGGCCTACTATGATCTAATTACTACTCTAGCTGTACATTAGACATTAAAATTTAATATAAACAAATGCTTATGATTTCGGCTTTTATGTTCTAATTTTCTTGTACAGATAAACAAGCAATTAGATCATGGGTAACCTAAAGCATCGAGTGAACGCGTTTTTTAAGGTATGGCACGACGTCAGATTCAAACCAAGGATTCTTCTTTAACCACAATGTATTGCGTGGGGATGGGTGAGGGAGCGGGATAAAGTCCGGTTCCCAATCTTGCCATTGCTGAACAGTTTGCGTGAGCGTCTTTGGTTTGTTGGTGAGATAGTACTGCTGCGAGTACTGACCAATTAGTAGAGTGAGCTCTATATTGGGCAGTTGCTCAAGAATCTTTTTATGCCAAGTGGGCGCACATTCTTTACGAGGCGGTAAATCACCAGAGTTCCCTTTGCCTGGATAACAGAATCCCATTGGGACAATGGCAATTTTATTTGGGTCGTAGAAAACGTCTTTGTCGATATCGAGCCATTGGCGTAATCGATCACCACTTGGGTCATTCCAAGGTATCGAGGTTTTGTGTACACGTGTGCCAGGGGCCTGACCGATGATTAGGATGCGTGCCCCTTTTGCTGCTTGCACGACAGGGTTTGCACCCAAAGGTAAGTTATCCGCGCAGATCTGGCAGGCCCTCACTTGCTGCAATAGCTCGTCTAACGACATTCTTAGTAACCCTTTTCGAAATCCACTTGATAATTTAATGAAAACCCATCGCGCCAGCGTAGATAGTTGTCAGCAAAAATCTCGATGACTTGCTCGGGAAAACTCAGCGCAGCAATGTGTGGAGTGATGGTGACTTGCGGTAGTTTCCAAAACGGATGCTCTACCGATAACGGTTCTTGCTCAAACACATCTAAGAAGGCGTGTTCTACCCAACGGTTTTTCAGAGCGAAGAGCAACCCTGCCTCATCCAATACGTCGCCACGACCTACGTTAAACAATAACGCCTGATTTAGTTGGCTGAGCGTTTGACGATTAAGTAACTGTCGCGTCTCAGGTGTACTTGGTAGAGTATTCACAACGATGTCGGCTTGCTCAAATGCCTTACTTAGTTCATTGATATGAAAGGTCTGATGAAACTCGCCGCCTGAAGTCGGGATACCTGTGCGGTTAATACCGATAGTTTTTATCCCCATTGCTTTAACGGCGTTGCCCAGATAGCCCCCAATGCTACCGGTACCAAGAATTACCATGGTTTTACTTTGTAATGACGTGTATAGGTGAGGCTGCCATTGTTTGTTTTGTTGTTGCTGGTGGTATCGGGCAAAGTGGCGGTAATGGGCAATACTGTAACCCAAAACATATTCAGCAATCAGTGGACCAAAGATGCCTCGAACGTTAGTTAGAGTATAGTCCTGACGAAGGCTAGGGGATGTTAAGGCGTTGACACCAGCAAACGTGGATTGCACCCATTCAAGCTGTGAAAATTCGTCTAAGCTTTGTGATAGTAAGGGTGGATCCGCTAGTACGATCTGAGCGGCTTCTGGTTGGTCGGTGAGGCAAAGATCGGGCAGATTTTTCTCTGCCAGTAACGTTTTGTAGGTGTCGCGATGCTCTGAGAGCAGGAAAATCTGATTTGAATGCGGCATTAACTTTTTTCCCTGTGATGAATCAAGTACACTTTCGCTGTTTTTTTCTTCAATGATTGAGTGACTATGCTTAAGAATCCTCTTCAGGTTCGTTTAGAAAAACTAGAACCTTGGCAACAAATTACCTTTATGGCGTGTCTGTGTGAACGCATGTATCCAAACTATGCGATGTTTTGTGAGAATACAGAATTTGCTGACCCGCGTGCTTACCGAGCGATTCTTGATAGTGTATGGGAAATTTTGACAGTTAAGAACGCGAAAATTAACTTCGAACGTCAATTGGAGAAGTTAGAAGAGTTGTTCCCAAGTGCGGATGAGTTCGATTTTTACGGCGTTTACCCAGCGATGGACGCGTGTCAGGGTTTGTCTACGTTACTGCATGGTCTATTGGACCGCGACTACCTTTTCGATTCAATGCTTAAAGTGAGTCAACAGTCGGTACAAACCGTTGCTGATCTAGAGCAAGCACAAGGCGCAGAGCCAATCACTAACGACAACCAGAAAGAAAACGAAGCCGTATGTGAAGAGTGGGACGTCCAGTGGGCTATCTTCCGTCCGCTGCGTGAAGCGGTAGAACGTGACATCAGCTTGATTAAAGATTTGCGTGAAGAGCTACGTGAAGAAGGTGTGAGCAACATCGGTATTGCACTTTAATTGTTGAATAAATAGAAAAAGGCATCCTAACTGGATGCCTTTTTTGTTTGTGCGTTTAAGCTGTTATACCTAATGCTGATTACGATTCTTTCGAGTCGGGTTTCGGTGGCTCTTGAGCTTCTGGCTCTTTATCCTGCTTCTCCAGCTCGTTATCTTCTTCATCGTCATCGCGGCTTTCGATTACGCCGTGCATTTCTTTCCAGCTTTCCCAGCGTTGGTAAGCCAGCTCCTGCATGTCAGTGCTTTTATCTGCTTCGTCGATGATCTCCTCGCCTACGAGGTGTTCAAAAATATCTTCCAACGTTACCAAACCTAGCACGGTACCGTATTCATCAACAACAAGTGCCAGCTGTAAGCGATGAGTCATCATCTGGTCGAATACTTTAGGTAAAGTGGTATTGTTTAGCACCACTTGAATTGGGCGCATGATTGCTCCCAACTGTTTCTGTCCACTACCTGATTGTTGTAGTTTGAACAACTCAAGGCGATGCACAAAACCAATGATGTTATCTTTCTGCTCGCTGTAAACCAATGGGCGTGAGAAAGGCGTATCTTTGTGTTTTTCTAGGAACTCATTGATGGTCATTGTGGCATCGACACGGAATACTACTGGTCGTGGCGTCATAACCTGCGTTACGGGTACATCTTGGATGCCAAGCAAGTTGCTTAAGATTTTTGATTCACCCTCGGCAAACTCACCGCTTTCACGTGCCAGAATCGCCATTGCAGACAGCTCATCACGCATCTTTGGAGCTTCGTGGTTACGAGCAAGACGCTTGGTGATTTGCTCTGAGAACCAAACAAAGGGTGTAAGCGCCCATACCATCCAACGCAATGCGACCGCGGCAGTGGGTGCCAACTGACGCCAGTAGGTCGCGCCAATCGTCTTCGGTACGATTTCTGAAAGCACTAAGATCGCCAATGTCAGCACTGCCGAAAAGATACCTAATGCTTCGCTACCAAATACAACCGCAGCTTGTGCACCAGCAGTGGCCGCGCCGATAGTGTGAGCGATGGTGTTTAAAGTCAGAATAGATGCCAGTGGTCGGTCGATATCTGATTTCAGCTTAGCCAATTGCCCAGCTGCGGGATGCCCCTGTTGATTGAGCTGCGCAATGTAGCTCGGACTGATACTCAGCAGTACCGCCTCCAGCACCGAACAGATAAACGAAATGCCGATTGCAATAGAGATATAAATGGATAACAGCAGCATAGTTGCCCTTGAATGTAGTTTGATAGTGGTTATTTGCAGCTATTATAACCGCAAAAGTGACTTATAAATTGGTCCAAATACCTTGGAAAGCAAGGGTTTTCAGGGGGTATGTGGTAACAAATTGTGAGTTATTACTCATATTATGGCTAAAAGTACGTCAGAAAATCGAAAGATCGCTTACAAACCTTTGCCAGATGGGGCATTTATGTTTTAGAGTGAGACGAATTCGATAACCTATGAGAAGGGAAACCTAATGAACAAGACCCAATTAATCGACTTTATCGCAGAGAAAGCAGACCTATCAAAAGCACAAGCAAAAGCTGCTCTTGAAGCGACTCTTGATGGTGTAACTGGCGCACTTAAAGAGGGTGACCAAGTTCAACTAATTGGTTTTGGTACATTCAAAGTAAACCACCGCGCTGCACGTACTGGTCGTAACCCTAAGACTGGTGACGAGATTCAAATCGCAGCAGCTAACGTACCAGCATTCGTAGCAGGTAAAGCGCTGAAAGAATCAGTAAACTAAGTTAGAATGCACCGAGGTATCCTGCCTCGGTGCAATTTCATGAAAAAACATCTACTCACTTCACTTCTCCTATCTAGCCTTACCCTTTTTGGCTGTTCATCGGTTGAAACTCCTAATTTAGAACAATTCACGCATTTTTCTGGTGGTAAAGTTGCGGGAGATGCTAGCAGCTTGTACTGGATGACAGAGAAATTCACTCGTGTGAGTACGGCGGCTGATTATGTGACTATGGGGGATAATGGTTGGTTCAAGAGTGATTATCTCTGGGATGAAGGTGAGTTGCGAGAGTTGATTCGAAAAGGCGAGCAAGTTGATACCAAACAAGAGTTGGTGCCTTTTCAAATCCACATCCGTTTCAATAAAGATGGCGAAGCGGTTTACCAAAAATATCGTGTTAACCGTAAAGTCTTGCCACTTCAGCATGACCAATTAGAGCGCTACAAAGCAGAAGCGAATGACGTAGTGGCATCGGTTAAGGCGCAGTCTCGTAACAATCAGAGCCTTATTCAAGGTTATTGGAATGGTCAATCGTTTGAAACCTGCAAAGGTAAGGTGTTCTCGACGCTCGAGTTTAATCAGACGTTGCCAAAATTTATTATCGAGCGTCTCTCATCGGTAGACAGTTATGTGGCTTTTGTCGGCAAGCAGTCACGAAACAAAGCAATGGTCGATGAACTGTTGATGCTCAATGACGATGACTTTGATTGTGTTTCTCGGCCAACGTTGATCTCTGAATAAACATTGCTTCGAATTCTGTCGAACAAGAACAATAAAAAAGGCGCTGAGTGCGCCTTTTGTTTTTTAGCCAACTCATGTTGTTTTTATTTTTCTTGCTCACGTGCAATTGCACGGTAGCCGATGTCGTTGCGATGGAACATGCCATCCCAACGGATCTGTTTTGCAAGCTCGTAAGCACGCTGCTGCGCTTCTGATACACTGTTGCCAAGTGCGGTTGCACAAAGAACACGACCACCGTTTGTCACGATGTCGCCATCTTTGTTATCTGTACCAGCATGGAAGACTTTTTCGCCTTCAATTTCAACTTGTGGCAGACCCGAAATTACGTCGCCTTTGTTGTATGCAGCTGGGTAACCACCGGCTGCTAACACGATACCAATCGATGCTCGTGGATCCCACTTCGATTCCGCTTGATCCAGTTTCTCGTCGATTGCCGCTAGGCACAGATCAACAAGATCCGATTCCATGCGCATCATGATAGGTTGTGTCTCAGGATCACCGAAGCGGCAGTTGTACTCGATTACTTTCGGAGTGCCGTCTTTGTCGATCATCAGACCCGCGTATAGGAAACCAGTGTAAGGGTTACCTTCAGAGGCCATGCCACGTACTGTTGGGTAAATCACTTCTTCCATGATGCGGTTGTGGATTTCTTGTGTCACCACTGGAGCTGGAGAGTATGCTCCCATGCCACCGGTGTTAGGACCCGTATCTTTGTCGCCTACGCGTTTGTGGTCTTGGCTGGTGGCCATTGGCAGAACGTTCTCACCATCCACCATCACGATGAAGCTTGCTTCTTCACCATCTAGGAACTCTTCGATAACGACACGACTACCAGCATCACCAAATGCGTTGCCTGCTAGCATGTCTTTGATTGCGTCCTCAGCTTCTTCTAGCGTCATTGCCACAATCACGCCTTTACCAGCTGCAAGGCCGTCGGCTTTCACCACGATCGGTGCACCTTGCTCACGCACGTAAGCCAGTGCAGGCTCGATTTCAGTGAAATTCGCGTAGGCACCCGTTGGAATTTGGTGACGAGCAAGGAAGTCTTTGGTAAACGCTTTAGAGCCTTCAAGTTGCGCTGCGGCTTGGGTAGGACCAAAGATTGGTAAGCCCGCTTCGCGGAACGCATCAACCACACCAATAACCAATGGTGCTTCTGGGCCAACGATAGTCAGTTCAATCGCCTTCTCTTTGGCGAAAGCAACAAGGCCAGTGATGTCTTCTACATCGATGTTTACGTTCTCTAGTTTTGGCTCTAGTGCTGTACCTGCGTTGCCTGGAGCAATGAAAATAGTCTCAACATTTGGGTTTTGCGCTGCTTTCCAGCCTAGCGCATGTTCACGACCGCCTGAACCAATGATTAAAACTCGCATATGAAAATCCTTAATCTTATAAATACCGTTTGCTCAAACTCAGATATTTCGCAAAGACCTGAGTATGGCCTCTCTAATTCAGTGGGACGAGGACAAGGCGACAAGTGAACTTATTCCTATGAGCATAGTATGCTATGTGATTAGGATAAGTGAACGCCGTCAACGCAGTTATCGTCCCAGTGAAGACGAGAGGATTAGTGGCGGAAGTGACGCATACCGGTAAAGATCATCGCCATGCCGTGTTCGTCTGCTGCTGCAATAACTTCGTCATCACGCATAGAACCACCTGGTTGGATAACACACTTGATGCCCGCTTCTGCAGCCGCGTCGATACCGTCACGGAATGGGAAGAATGCATCTGATGCCATTACACAACCTTCAACCTGTAGACCTTCGTCTGCAGCTTTGATGCCTGCGATTTTCGCAGAGTAAACGCGGCTCATTTGGCCAGCACCTACACCGATAGTCATGTCGCTTTTCGAGTAAACGATCGCGTTAGATTTCACGTATTTCGCTACTTTCCAGCAGAACAGTGCATCTTTTAGCTCTTCTTCTGTTGGCTGGCGCTTAGAAACCACTTTTAGGTCGTCTAGGCTTACCATGCCTTGGTCGCGGTCTTGAACCAGTAGACCGCCATTCACGCGTTTCACGTCAAAGCCAGTTGTCTTCGTTGTCCATTCGCCACACTCAAGTAGACGTACGTTCTTCTTCGCGGCAACCACTTCAATCGCTTCAGCAGAAACAGAAGGTGCGATGATCACTTCAACGAATTGACGCTCAACAATAGCGGTTGCTGTTTCAGCATCCAGTTCTTGGTTGAATGCAATGATGCCGCCGAATGCAGATGTTGGGTCAGTTTGGTAAGCACGGTTGTACGCTTCTAGGATGTCTTTACCTAGAGCAACACCGCATGGGTTTGCGTGTTTTACGATTACACATGCTGGCTCGTTGAACTCTTTCACACATTCAAGCGCTGCGTCCGTGTCTGCGATGTTGTTGTAAGAAAGGGCTTTACCTTGGATTTGGCGAGCAGTAGAAACGGATGCTTCTTGTTGGTTTGCTTCAACGTAGAATGCGGCTGCTTGGTGGCTGTTCTCACCGTAGCGCATGTCTTGCTTCTTCTCGAACTGTTGGTTGAACGTACGAGGGAATTTGCTCTCTTCATCACCGTCTTTGTTCTCACCGTAAGATGGAACCATAGTGCCGAAGTAGTTTGCGATCATGCCGTCGTAAGATGCTGTGTGCTCGAATGCTGCGATAGCTAGGTCGAAACGAGTTTCGAGAGTGAGAGATTTGTCGTTTGCGTCCATCTCTGTAATTACGCGGCCGTAATCACCTGCATTAACAACGATAGTCACGTCTTTGTGGTTTTTCGCTGCAGAACGAACCATTGTTGGGCCGCCGATATCGATGTTTTCAACAGCGTCGGCTAGTGTACAGCCTTCTTTGGCAACGGTTTCTGCGAATGGGTATAGGTTTACGACAACCATATCGATAGGGTTGATGCCGTGCTTTTCCATCACGTCATCATCTTGGCCACGACGACCAAGCACACCACCGTGAACTTTTGGGTGAAGCGTTTTAACGCGGCCGTCCATCATTTCTGGGAAACCAGTGTAGTCAGAGACTTCGGTTACGGCGATGCCTTGTTCGGCAAGTAGGCGAGCTGTACCACCAGTAGATAGGATATCGACACCGCGCTCAGCAAGAGCTTGCGCAAACTCAACAATACCTGTTTTGTCTGATACGCTGATAAGCGCACGGCGAATAGGACGAGCGTTATTCATGCTTCCATTTTCCTCAAATTCACGGAGTTAAAGATGTTTGCCAAAAATGAACTTGTTTTTACCTCTTGGGGTAAAATATTGGCCAGTTTTGGTAAAGACCTTTGCAGGGTGTTTTCTGATTAGAAAACAGTCTCCACATTTGATGGCGCGTATTCTAACCAATTTATTACAAAAAAGCTCGCGCAATCGTTTGGCATCTCAAAAATAATTGCAAAAAAGTCGTTCTTTAGCTTTAAAAGTAACGAGATAGTTAATAGGGAAAGTTATGTTTCAGATAGGTGAACTGGCAAAACGTTGTGGTGTGACTGCCGATACATTGCGTTTCTACGAGAAAAACGCGCTAATAAAACCCGCAGGGCGAAGCGAATCAGGCTACCGCTTGTATGATGAAGAGAATCAAAAGCAGGTGCACTTTATCCTCAAAGGTAAAGATCTTGGCTTGAGTCTGGATGAAATTAAAGACCTGTTAGAAATTAAGTTAGAAGCGACAGAACACAGCTGTGCAGAGGTAAAAGCCATTACTTCTGCTAAGTTAGAGCTGATTGATGGGAAAATTAACGAGCTGACGAAAATTCGCCGAGCTTTGAAGAAGATTAATGATGCTTGTTGTGGTCATACAGACGATGACGCCACACATTGCTCTATCCTTGCAGCACTTGAGTAGTCTCATTCTTGAATCACTTAACTTAAGTTTGCATTTTTGGCGACTTGCTTTTCTAGGTACACGCTGCTTTCCCACCTATAATCTTGCCTTTAGTTACTTGTAGGAATCGACCATTGTCTGATTCCTACCGTAACGCTGTCTGTAGATACGAGAGTTTTCATACATGGTTGGAGTCTATTTTCAAATCAATGACTGGGTTTTGAGCGTTGATGAAAATAAGCTGTATCGACAAGATAGGGAAGTTACTGTTGAGCCACGCTTAATTAATCTTTTGCACTTCTTAGCGGAGCATGCGAATGAGGTGTTCAACCGCGAGGAATTGATTCAGTACGTTTGGGCTGGAGCGATTGTGACCGATCAAGTGGTGACTCAATCCATCTTTGAGTTGCGTAAGCTACTACGTGACGGTCGAGAGGAAAATACCAACTACGTTATCACGGTGCCCAAGCGTGGCTATAAGCTGGTAGCGAACGTGGTTACTATGACGCATGAAGAGTTTGTCACAAGTCGGCAAAATGAAGAGATCCCACCTTCGGTTGAAGAATCGGAAGAGGATTGTCTACCTATAGCACCAGCCGTTACCTTTCCAGCAGGTCCTCTAACTCGCGCGGTCTGCGAGATGTCAAAAGAGAAAAAAGCCCCTCAGAGCAAAAACAAAATCAGTCCTTGGCGATTGGGAATTATGAACTTCATCTGGATCAGTATGTTGGTCGTAGTGATGGGCGTGTTTACCTACAAGCAATCGGAAGTGCGTATTACCCAAGCCATCGATACCCATCTGATTGAGTTCAAGTTTCAAGATAATTTTACGAATGAAGGATTAAGCTACGATTTGGCAGACGGATTCGCCCAAAAGTTGATGTCCGACATTGCTCAAGTCAGTGATTACCGAGTCATGCTAAAGAAGGCGTCGTTTACTTCTGGCATTGTGCCTGGTAAATCGGTTGTGGTGAGAGTTCGTGAGAATGACGGTGGCAGCTTTTTAGAGGTGGAATATCGCAATAACTCATCTGAGAAAGTGTTGTTTAGTCGTCAATACGCGTTAACCAGTAGTCATTTAAAGACAGTGCTTCAACAAGCGTCGTTGGATTTGATGCAAGTGCTGAAAGTGTCGGATGCCAAATTGAAATCTACGATGCTGGTGGCGGGAATGCCAATGAATCCCGACGCGTTGGAGTTGTTTGTTCAGGCTAACCATTACCTTAATGTCTCTGATACTAAACAATTCCGCCAAGGTATCGACTTGATGGAAAACATTTTAGAAATCGAGCCGGATAATGCTTACGTTCAAGCTGAGTTGTTGATTGCTTACCATGTACAAAAGGCACTTGATTTCTCACAGGAGTTGAAGAAAGGGCGAATGCAGCAGCTCAGTGAAGCACTAGAGACTAATGTGAAAATGATGGTGGGGCCAATTCAACCGCGAATTTATGAAGCTTTAGCACTGCACGAAACCATCATTGGTGACATGGCGTTAGCCAAGCGGCATCTCGGACAGGCATTGAGGTTACGTGATTCAGTGCTTTCCTATGTGATTCGCGGTAAGCACGCCGAATTGGATGGTGATCTGGATTTAGCCAGTGAGTCTTACAGTGAAGCTTTCTATATTGATACGTCGGTTGAGACGTACCTGCTGTGCGAAAACTTGGTCTTCCCAAGTAACATGAAGGCGATTGATTACGCCATGTATCGCGCCGTTCACCCTTCTGTCGTTCGAATGCTTTAATTCTCTCGGACTCAACGTCAGCCTAATGCTAGCCCCTCATTTCGATGAGGGGCTTTTTTGTCGCTGTCGAAAAGTGAAAAGGGTGGGGCGGTGGGGCAATGACTTACGAAGGAGCTAACAACGCAAGCTTGCAACGGGAATACATACCCGCTTTGCTTCTCTATCTCTATCTCTATCTCTATCTCTATCTCTATCTCTATCTCTATCTCTATCTCTATCTCTATCTCTATTGATTGTATGAAGTGTCTGGATTAGTTATGTGGCGAGAATGATTTTGGTGCCTTCTTGCATGCGAGATGAATATTGACTTGGGTCAAGAAGCGCGATCAGGGAGAGATTTATGGAATCAACACTTCAGGGAATTAACCCTTCGGGATGGGGAAGTTGATAGAGGTTGATAACTTTTATCGCGATGACCAACGAGTTGATGAGAGTTTATCTATCGGTAGAAGGTTTGATGTTTTTCTTGTAACTGTATGAATAATATAGTTTTATGTTTTTGTGTTTATCATGTTTATCTCAACTTGATGTTGATGAACTAATCATTTTATTGATAACACCAAGTTTATTTTTTTCCCGATTTTTGGGCGTAGTCTTCACTTCGAAATTTAGCGAGGTCGAGAAGGTTCCTCCTCATAGCATCTCGCTAATAACCATTCAGTTTGAGTCATGTTGACTCGAGTAGAATAGATTTGGAGATGTTATGTCATCGAATGCGAAAAAAATCGGCCTTATTGCCTGTACGGGTGTCGTAGCCGGTAACATGATGGGTAGTGGTATTGCACTATTACCTTCTAGTCTTGCCTCTGTAGGCTCTGTTTCAATCTTCAGTTGGCTGATCTGTTTGGTCGGTGCACTGAGTCTGGCGTTCGTTTACGCTCGTCTGGCAACCAAAAACCCACAAGAAGGTGGTCCTATCGCTTATGCTGGCGAAGTGTCTCCGGTATTTGGTTTCCAAACGGGCGTTCTTTATTACCACGCGAACTGGATTGGTAACCTGGCTATTGCCATTACAGGTGTTTCTTACCTTTCAGTATTCTTCCCTGTGCTTAATAACCCAATTCCAGCAGGTATTGCGACGATTGCATCGGTATGGATCTTCACTTTCGTCAACCTACTTGGTGGTAGCTGGGTAAGCCGTCTATGTACGCTTGGTTTAGTTCTTATCCTTATCCCAGTTGTTGGTACAGCTGCATTTGGTTGGACGCACTTCGATACTGCGCTTTACAGCCAAAACTGGAACGTATCAGCAGGCACTGACAGCCACGCGGTAGTAACAGCGGTTCTTATCTGTCTATGGTCATTCGTAGGTGTGGAATCAGCAGCGGTATCGACGGGTATGGTAGAAAACCCTAAACGTACTGTACCACTAGCAACTATGTTAGGTACTGGTATCGCAGGTGTGATTTACATCCTATCAACTCAAATGATCAGCGGCATGTTCCCAGCGTCAGAAGTTGCGGCATCAGGTGCGCCATTTGCATTGGCAACCACTGAGCTATTCGGTAGCTGGACTGCACCATTCGTATCAGCATTCACAGCACTAGCATGTTTCACTTCGCTAGGTTCTTGGATGATGCTGGTGGGCGAGGCTGGTAAACGTGCAGCAAGCGATGGCAACTTCCCTAAAATCTACGGCGAAACTGACAAAAACGGTGTGCCTAAGAAAGGTCTAATCCTTGCGTCAATCAAGATGACTGCACTGATGGTTGTACTGATGTTCTTCAGCTCTAAAACAGCACACGCATCAGACCTGTTCAACCAGCTAACGACTGACGCAGTTCTACTAACAATGCTGCCTTACTTCTACTCAAGCATTAACTTGATTCGCTTCGAAGGTATGACAACACGCAACGGCTTCGTAATGCTGTTCTCTGGTGTGGCTTGTCTGTTCTGCTTCATCGCACTAGCAGGTGCAGAGGGCGGTACGCTAACAGCAACCTTCATCGTGTCTCTAGTTATCTTGATGTTCTACAGCAAAAAAGCAGGTCTTGCTCAGTACGTGAAAATGCACGCTGAAGACATGCCTGCCCAAGCAAGCAACTAATCCCCAAAACGCTGGCACTACGGTGCCAGCCCATAAAACCCAAATTCACGCGGCGCTCACCTTACTCATTGCCTGTAAATGGCAAAGAGCGCCCTCATTCGCCTTGGAGATGTCCAAATGAATATATTCGCTATCTTGAACCACATGGGTGTGTTCTTTAAAGAAGAGCCAGTTCGTCAACTTCACGCTGCTCTTGAGAAAGCGGGCTACGAAGTGGTTTACCCAGTAGATGATAAAGACTTGATCAAAATGATTGAGATGAACCCACGCATTTGCGGTGTGTTGTTCGACTGGGATAAATACTCACTTGAGCTATGTGAACGTATCAGCCAAATCAACGAAAAACTGCCTGTTCACGCATTTGCTAACGAACAGTCTACTCTAGACATTTCACTAACAGACCTACGTCTAAACGTGAGCTTCTTCGAGTACGCTTTAGGTATGGCTGACGACATCGCTATCAAAATCAACCAAGCGACTGAGGCATACAAAGATGCCATCATGCCTCCATTCACTAAAGCGCTATTCAAATACGTAGAAGAAGGTAAATACACCTTCTGTACTCCAGGTCACATGGGCGGTACTGCATTCCAGAAAAGCCCTGCTGGTAGCATCTTCTACGATTTTTACGGTCCAAACACATTCAAAGCGGACGTATCAATCTCAATGCCTGAACTAGGTTCTCTACTAGACCACTCAGGTCCACATAAAGATGCAGAAGAATACATCGCACGCACATTCAATGCAGACAGCTCGTACATCGTAACTAACGGTACGTCTACATCGAACAAAATCGTTGGTATGTACTCAGCACCTGCTGGCAGCACAGTACTGATTGACCGTAACTGTCACAAATCTCTGACTCACCTAATGATGATGAGCGACGTGACACCAATCTACTTCCGCCCAACTCGTAACGCATACGGCATCCTTGGTGGTATTCCACAAAGCGAATTCAGCCGCGATGTCATTGCAGAGAAAGTGGCGAAAACACCAGGTGCAACAGCACCAACTTACGCAGTAGTGACTAACTCAACTTACGATGGCTTGCTGTACAACACACAATTCATCAAAGAGTCGCTAGATTGTAAACACATCCACTTCGACAGTGCTTGGGTGCCTTACACTAACTTCAACCCAATTTACGAAGGTAAATGTGGTATGAGTGGTGAAGCGATGCCAGGCAAAGTGTTCTACGAAACACAATCAACACACAAACTGTTGGCTGCGTTCTCACAAGCTTCAATGATTCATGTGAAAGGCGACTTTGATAAAGAATCTTTCAACGAAGCATTCATGATGCACACTTCAACTTCACCTCAGTACGGCATTGTTGCTTCTACTGAAACTGCAGCGGCAATGATGCGCGGCAACACTGGTAAGAAGTTGATGCAAGACTCTATCGATCGCGCAATCCGCTTCCGTAAAGAGATCAAACGTCTAGAAGCAGAAAGCGACAGCTGGTTCTTCGATGTATGGCAACCAGAAAACATCAATACCACGGAATGTTGGAAACTAGACCCTAGCGACACATGGCACGGCTTCAAGAACATGGATGACAACCACATGTATCTTGACCCAATCAAAGTAACGCTACTGACTCCGGGGATGAATAAAGAAGGCGAACTAGAAGAATCAGGTATTCCTGCTTCGCTGGTGGCTAAATTCCTAGACGAGCGCGGCATCGTGGTAGAGAAAACAGGTCCATACAACTTGTTGTTCCTATTCTCAATCGGTATCGACAAATCAAAAGCAATGCAATTGCTACGCGGCCTAACTGAATTTAAACGTGGCTACGACTTGAACTTAACCATCAAGAGCTTCCTACCTTCACTATACAACGAAGACCCAAGCTTCTATGAAGGCATGCGTGTTCAAGAACTAGCACAAGCGATTCATGACCTAACTAAGAAATATAACCTACCTGAGCTAATGTACAAAGCGTTCGATGTACTTCCAGAAATGAAAGTAACACCACACGCAGCATGGCAAGAAGAGCTTCGTGGCAACATCGAAGAAATCAAACTGGAAGAAATGGTTGGCCGCGTAAGTGCGAACATGATCCTTCCTTACCCTCCAGGTGTGCCACTAGTACTTCCTGGTGAAATGGTGACTCAAGAGTCTCGCCCTGTGCTGGACTTCCTAGAGATGCTTTGTGAGATCGGTGCGCATTACCCAGGTTTCGAAACCGACATCCACGGTCTATACCAACAAAAAGATGGTAGCTACACCGTAAAAGTATTGAAGAACTAAGTTCCTCTCGAAGATGACGCTATTGGGAATGCAAGCATGCTCCACTCTTACGAGCTCAATGCGTCATCGAACAATAACGGCATTTAGATATACCCCTAACTATTCTGTCGTAAAGAGAAGGGCAAGGATGCTCTGATCTTTTCTTCTATATATAGAAGAAACACTTTTCCAAGACTTCACCTGAAGTACCCCAAATAAAAAGCAAAGACCAAAAGAGCAGTTCGTCATCGTTCTGCTCTTTTTTTCGTCTTTATATAGATAGAAAGAGAAAAAAGAACCAAGAGAGATAAGATCAGCAATCAAAATCACAAAGAAATCGGCGATCTTTTAATGCAGAAGTCAGGTGTTTCATCATGAAAAGATCCTCTGCAACCCGAAATATTAGACAAGATCGTTGAGTATCCATGCAGAATGCTTGTTATTTGTTCGGTTGAAAGTTTTTTTGCAAAAAACGCTTGTGCTAATTTCTCAACCCCCTATACTGCGCATCCACCGACACGGAGTGAGACGAAAGTCACACAGCGAGTCGGGAAGAGAGAAAAAAGAATTTGAAAAAAATGCTTGACTCTCTCACGGTGTGAAGTAAGATACGCACCCCTAACGACGA
>NZ_JAWOTX010000043.1:0-30435 GCF_033339115.1 Vibrio sp. 947
AATGCTAAGAGATGGTGTTATGTGGGATACAGATAGCCTCAAAAATTAACTATTGACGCCATAGTCTCTTGTTATGTTCGTAGCTATTTGAAGCCACTGATATTTACAAAACTATGTCTGGTCGATGCAACAGACTTGCTCACGCTAGGTACTGCCACACTTCAATTTGAATGTCTCTCAGTAAATTTTGAGTATGCTCCGACTGTAAATTAAGTTCGCACCAGCCATCAGTTCCCATATATTCAGCAGAAATATAGCTGATATTTTTAATACCACTTTCATTGTTGAGGATTCCAGATAGTCGGAAAATACCTAACTTTGTGTGGATTCTGCTAATTTTGAAGTTTTCCATAAACCTCCAAGAACATAACGCCCGCTTAAGTGGTGAGCAACGCAATACGATGTTTCTGCAAACCACCATAATCACTAAAACCAACGCATAGTAAAAATGCCACGCGTTGCGAATCCGTCTTGAAGCGTTTGTTAGTTGCCAAACCAAAACACTGATTTTATGACAATTTAAACTTTGCGAACATCAAAAAATATGTGCTTTGATGCATTCAAGTCAGGCGCAGTTTCAAAGCGACTACTCAATGAAACCACGTAGAACATGAAGCGCCGCAGAAAACGGACTAACAACACCAAAAAGCGCTTTTGTACCCATAAACTTACAATGCGGAGGTTCAACAAAGTCACTGAAACCACATGAACTCACAACGCCAGAGAAAACGTAATTTCAACGAGCAGTTCAGCTTTTGAAAAGACAATTTCACCGATCAGATTTGCAGCAAGAAATGTCGTTTCGATCAGAAAAACAGCTTCAAAAACAAAGAACAAGTGTGCTTTCATTTGCCCAAAAACCGAAGCTGAGAAATAGCATTACTAAACCGAGGTTAACCAGTTTTAAGCTAGAATTTCACTTCTAGATTTTAGCACTTCTAGTCTTAAACCTTTTGATTTGGTTACGTTTATCCGATTGGCAACTAACGCCCTGTTAAGGTGTGAGCAACGCAATACAGAAGCCTCCGCATACCACCTTAAACACTAAACGCAACGCACAGTAAAAATGCCACGCGTTGCGAATCACTCTTAAACAGTTTGTTATAAGCCCAGACGACCTCGCTGCTTAACAAGTTCTTTTGCATGACCATCTGCTCGAAGCCACGCAAACTCAAAACAGTAAATTGGAGTAGACAAGAGCATTCCAAACCAAAAATTACTTTCAAACAATTTGGCGTAATCCGTTTGAATTAGTAAATGGGCATAGAAGAAAATCACGCCCCAGAACAGCAGAAAGTAGATATGAGCAGATACTATTTTAAAAGTGACCGCAGAGCTGTTCTTCCTTGTAATACGTAGTTGCTTAAGCTTTTTCAAACGCCTTTTTCTGAAGATACCTCGAATTGGGTCAAAGCACTTATCTCGAACTAAATTACCAAACGTCTTAAGCTTTTCATCAATGTATGGCGATATTTTGGGAAGTACATACGAAATAACTGCCCCTAAAACTAACCCAGTAACTGTATTGCTATCCAACCATTTTTCTCCACTGTAAAACTCGGGCTTATAACGCCGCATTAAGGTGTGAGCAACGCTGCCGCAAAACTTAACCTTACCACCGTAAACACACAACCCAACGATAGAATGAAAAATGCCAAGCGTTGGGAATCACTCTTAAATGCTTTGTTAGGGCTCTAGTTTATACGGTAACGCTGACCATCTTTTTGAATGTAAACGGGCTTTGTTACAGATTGAGCTATATCAAATAGGTTCTTATGATTTTCAGCATTAAATGACTTTGGAACAAACGCTAAATAGACTACTAAATTTCCGTAAAATGTTAATCTACCGCAACTAGCACCAGTTGTGTCTTCAGGGCCTAAAACCCATTGGAAAACATCAGGGTTATGCCCTTCTACTTTAGTATTGGAGAGTTCTTTGGCCATTTCTGATACAGCGAACTCACGATAACCTTTCCAACCACGGTGGTTTGTTGGTACATAGAGAACTTCACTAATAACATTGCCTCTAAAAACTCGATCATACTTGTGTTTATATAGACCTCGCCCAATCAAAGAAAAGCACTCTTGCAACCTTTGTAGATCAGGTTTACCCCAAGTAACATCAAATTTTCCACCATTGGGAAGATCATAGAGTTTTACGTCTTTTTCCTTGAGCACTTTGTCGAGCAAGCGTCCACCGGAACGTCTTATAGCTCGGTTTACCTTGGTAAACTTATGCAACAAACCAACGTCGTTGCAACCGATAATTCCGGCTAAACTTGCAAGCAAGAATTCGTCATCATCAGACTTCTTACCATTATGTAAATCACAAGAGGGAACTGTAATTAGTCCTTTCCTGTAATTTACTCCTAACTCTGTTGGAAAAAGGCACTTAGGAGGAACATGCTCCCTGCTTGTTGAAATCTCATCACACGCATAGCATGTTTCTACTTTTTTGTTTGCCATACTAAATTCCTCGGGAGAGCCCTAACGCCCTGTTAAGGTGTGAGCAACGCAATACCGATGCCGCAGCATAACACCTTAATCACCTAAACCAACGCATAGTAAAAATGCCACGCGTTGCGAATCACTCTTAAACAGTTTGTTATATTTTATTTTCTACATAGCTTGGAACATCAACTTTTTGCCCACCTTGAGAAAAGTGATGATCAAATGCATAAGCTAACTTCTCCAGCGGAGCATCCTTATAGCCAACACTTTGAACCTCGGCTATGTAGCGTTGCAAAAAGCCAGGAGCGCCAAGAGTATTCCATTGAGCAACATGCACCAACTCGTGAAAGTGCAGTCGTAGGTCCTGAGCGAAAGTCGGTAGAATATAATAAGTGTTCTTATATGTAATACCTTGAATTTCCATATCAAGAAAGTCACCTAAACCCGCTTCACGTAATTCTGGGAAATCTGGCTTTGGGATACTATCAACGATCACAAAATATGAGTCAGCTAGAAATTCTTCGGAGTAGAAGCCGGCGAACTGACGCGCAAACAACGCACAACTTTTTCGTTGGCTAGAAAACCTTTCGTTCGTTAAATCAATCCATTCTTCGATTCTGTTTAGCATGATGAACTCCAGTAAAATATAACGCCGCATTAAGGTGTGAGCAACGCTACCACTAAACTTAACCATACCACCATAAACACAGAACCCAACGATGGAATGAAAAATGCCATGCGTTGGGAATCACTCTTAAATGCTTTGTTAGCCCTGTGGTTGACTAGTACATATAACCTAGCCAATCAAAATGTCCAACACCCCACTGCTTATCTCTGAGTGGTTTCACATACAGTTCATCAAGATGCTCTACAGCAACTCCAAAGTTGGTGTGCTCGTGAAGCCTTAACCAAGACTGCATGCACTGAACTTGGTAAAAGCCGTTTGTAGAGTAGAAATCATGTAACTCAGATATAAGGATTATGAAATCCACATCTTTAGTTTCAGCAAATGCCGATAATTCTGACAACATAAAAGAGCCAATACCTTGCCCTCGATAACGTTCGTCAACACAAAAGTCGATTACGCCCAGAACCTTATGTATTACCCCACCGACACTAACAACGCGATAATCCAGTCCAAGATAGCCAACCAGCTGTTCACCTTGAAAATGAAGGGCACGCATATGAGGTAACTGCTTAAAGTAAGAACGACTTACTTGGCTGTCTGGAAAAGCTTGATTTCTTAATGCTTCGATTGCCTTATGATGCAATTCTGAAACATCTATTTCTTGTACGATTTGCATATCGTTTCCTCGAAAAGGGCTAACGCCTTGTTAAGGTGTGAGGCACGCAATACCTGAGCTTCCGCATACCACCCTAACCACTAAAACCAACGCATAGTAAAAATGCCACGCGTGCCGAATCACTCTTGAACAATTTGTTATGTGCGTTGCCAACCTTTAGCTACTAAATACTTATCAGGGATCCTTAAGCGAACTTCTTCATCAATTTCGGCGAGAGCATCGGTCAAATCTAGATAACTAACTTTACGTGATAAAAGGCTGAAACTTATACCTTTAGACACTTCACTGAAAAATAGGCTATTTCGCTCAAAATTGATCCTAACTACGGAATACCTATAAAGGGAAAACTCAAGTACAAACCTCTGAAATGGTATGTTAGTACTTTCTGAAGTACAAAAGTCATCGGCAGCACTCCCCCAGTAATCAGATATTTGAGTGACTATGCTCGCTTCAATTTCGTCGATATCCATTCGATGATCCATAATGTTGATAGCTCCAAGCACATAACGCCGCATTAAGGTGTGAGCAACGCTATTACAAAACTAAACCATACCACCATAAACACGCAACCCAACGACTAGCACTGAAAATGCCAAGCGTTGGGAATCACTCTTAAATGCTTTGTTATGCATTATTTCCAGAGTTTAAAATGGTTTGTAAAATAGGCTCAAAGTCTTTCAACTTGCTCGCATGAATAACAAGCCCGAGATTATTTGGAATTGAAGATATTGAAATGGGCATATTAGCGGTCGGAACATTTATTACTCTGACTTCTCCTGTAGCGGTATGCTGAGGCCCTGCATAAAGCGTACCCAACAACGCAATTCTCGTACCCGCACATAACGCACCACTACTATCAACGAAGCTACCAATATTTGCCAAAAAGACTGGAGAGCCACTAGAACCAGGAAAGCAAGCTGCATCAATCATAAACTCAGGCTTTCCGTTATAGCAAAGCTTCGGATGCGTAGCAGAGATTCCTTTCCTAATAATCGGAAGGTTATGCACTTCATCCCAAATACCATTTGGATAACCAATCATTATGATTTCTTCCATGGTAGGTAACGACCCCAAAAGATCATCTGATGCAGTGCAACTGCTATCTAACATTACATAATGAACGTTTATGTTTTGTGCCTCAGCTTCATGAAGGATTGGACCCAAGAGAAAGATGGCAAGATCAATGTTCTCATCAGGATGCCCAATCCATCGATTTTCAAAATTATCAAACTCTACTGGGAAATGATTTCCAAGATCTACATTTCCAGCCTCATCTTTAACAGATAAATAAAATTTACCTCTGGATGCGCCAGCGATTACATGCTTGTTGGTAACAATACATGGAACGTGCCTACCACTTTCTTCTCGAAGAAAAGAATAGAAGTAACCAGAGCCCGAACTTTGTCCATTTGGTGTCTGACACTCAATTCGAATGGTACTATGAACCAACTGTTCGGTTGGACTGACATATTGACTCAAAATTAGTTCTCCAATAGTTAAATTGACCGCAATGCATAACGCCCTGTTAAGGTGTGAGCAACGCAATACCGATGCCGCCGCATACCACCTTAAACACTAAAACCAACGCATGGTGAAAATGCCACGCGTTGCGAATCACTCTTAAACAGATTGTTATGCATTTACACTACCGAAGACCGCTTTACTTCCCAGTACTTAAGCTCTGCGTCATCAAATTTTTGTTCGAGCGCATCTAGGTCATGCTTGATTTTGAAATTTCGTTCGTCGTCAGTGATAGGAAGTAACCAAGCTACGTGAGCGTGGGAACTATTTAGAGGCATTATTTCCAAGTCCTCTCCAAATGGATACGGCAACGAAATTAGCCAGTTTTCACAGTTAGAACCCTCAAGCCAAGGCTCACCAATAGGCAAGGTATGGCCAAAACCCAAATTATGATTCGAATGGTAATAAGTTACCATTGCCAGCATTTCAACTAGACGATTTGACTCGATCGGTGATACGACAACAAACTCGTGAAGAGCAGAATCACTGTGTGTAATCTCTGATGCACCTACTGAGCAATACACCCACATATTAATTTGAGGGCCAGGTGCAAACCTGACAACCTGAAAATCGGGTACAATTTTCTTAATTGGCCCAAGCTCCCAAGACAATATCTCGAAATCATGACCTTCAAAGAACTCTGCGTAATGTTTAATAATCTTTTCTTTAGTAGACTTCATAATATCCTTGATGCATAACGCCTTGTTAAGGTGTGAGGCACGCAATACCGAAGCTGCCGCATACCACCTTAATCACTAAAACCAACGCATAGTAAAAATGCCACGCGTGCCGAATCACTCTTGAACAATTTGTTATACGATTTCTCACAACGAGCGCTGAAACAGACCTTTTTGGGCTTTGAAACCTAATTTTTCAAACAGAGCTTTAGACCGAAAGTTACCTTCATCAATGTCTGCATACAATTTTTCAATGCCCACAGATTTTGCGTGAGAAAATAATAAACTGAGAGCTTCCAACATATAGCCTTGTCGCCAATATACTGAATTAAGTAAGCATCCAACCTCACATGAACGACCACAATCACTAAAACTATGTAAACCGCAAGTTCCAATAACTTTGTTGGTCGATTGCTCTAAAACTGCCCATTCCAGCGATTCACCCGACTTTTCTAATTGGACGACGCTTTCTAGCATCTGAAATATCAAATCTTTCGATGGAAAAACCGGATCTGAGGCAAATTCCATTGTTTGAACATCACCATAAATTTCAAACAAGTCATCAGAATCTTCCATTTGAATTGACCTCAATACAACCCTACTTCCGTGTAAATCAGGCTTCATTTTACTCCTTAATCGTATAACGCTTTCTATACGGCGATTTGCCGTTTTTCTGGCAGGCTACCGCCTTCTTTCTTATCAAAAGCGCTATCAATCGTAGCACTTATATGTATGAAACAAATAGAAAAACAGTATGAATATGTGTGGTGGCGCGCGCAATTAGGCGGCGCACAGCACGCTAATTTCAAAAGTGGTGATACATTAACGGAGCTGTATAAATAAACAGGTTAATTTATCATGAAAAGTCAGTTTTTACTTAGTGTAAAAGAGCACATGCTTACTCGTCATTATGCGAATAAAACTATCGAAAGTTATCTATTTTGGATAAAACGTTTTATCACTTTTCACCAGCTCGCCCACCCATCAACACTAGCAGAAGATGATGTCATTCAATTTCTGAGTTACTTAGCGGTAGAAGAAAAAGTTGCGGTAAAAACGCAAGCTTTGGCGCTGAACTCAATATCATTTTTATATCGTGATTATTTTAAAACCCCACTATCACTTGATATGAGATTTCAGAAATCCTTGACCGAAAAGAAACTTCCCGTTGTGTTAACCAGGGAGGAGATCCGAAGATTCGTTCAACATATCGACCCGAGGTATAAACTCCATATTCAGCTGCTTTATGGCTCAGGGCTTCGAGTCATGGAGTGTTTGCGCTTAAGAGTTCAGGACATCGATTATGATTATGGCGCAGTTCGTGTTTGGCAAGGAAAAGGAGGTAAAAATCGTACCGTAACGTTAGCAAAAGAGCTACATGAGCCGCTTAAAGCACAGGTTAATTTAGCAAGAGATTACTATTTTAAAGATAGACACATGCCTGGTTATGCGGGGGTATACATCTCTGAAGGTTTACGACGTAAATACCCAAAAGCTGAGCTAGATTTTAACTGGCACTTTTTGTTTCCATCAACAAAGTTAAGCGCAGATCGAGACACTGGTGAACTCAGAAGGCATCATATCAATGAAAGCGCAATACAAAGAGCGGTAAAGCGCGCGGCAAGCGACGCAAGTATTGAGAAAACTGTAACTTGCCACACACTAAGACACAGTTTTGCCACGCATTTATTGGAATCTGGCGCAGACATTAGAACTGTTCAGGAACAATTAGGGCATACTGATGTAAAAACCACGCAAATCTATACTCACGTTATCGAGCGCGGGGCTGGCGGTGTGTTGAGTCCATTATCCAGCCTTTAGAAAAACAAAGCCACCTCGAAAGGTGGCTTTGCTTTACAACTCGTTATTGACGAACACCGAGTTTCACATTGCCTTTTGAATCAAACCAAAGTGCTTGCGAACGGCGACGTCCTATTAGTATCGGACCATCGTCATAAAAGAGAAAGTTCTTCCAGTGCTTTTTAAAAATAGACCATTTCGTTTCGATGACATTGTACTTCTCGTAGCAAAAGTAAACGGTTACATCGTCTTGCCAATCGATATGTGCCTCAGCTTCCGCTGGCATGTCAGGATCATCCGACTCCCACGCAGCCATCCAATCCACAGTTTCAGACCAATTCGCCTCGTTCATTGGCCAGTCTTGGGAACTTAGTCTATCCATATCAGGGCTTTGAGCACTGATATTTTCTTTCCAAAATTGTGCTGAGCGGGCTTGGCTCATCGGCTTAATAAAAGCCAAATCTTCTTCTGGCACAGGCATCGACTGATGCGTAAAAATCCATTTTCTTTGGTATTCGTCCAAAGGCAAATAAGACATTCAGTCTCCTTTATTACGATTTCAGCCAACCTTTCTCTGTGGCTTCTTCAATCAACTCTTTCGCTTTGTCCCATAAGGTAACAGAGCCAAATTCAATTCGTTTATTAATGGTAAGTGCTTGTTCGCGTGAGACACCATGTTCCTTCCAACTCTGACCATTATTATGGTAGTTCAAGAGCATTGGAATTAACCGATCGAGTGCTTTTGCATACTTAGCATCATCGGTCTGCGCGGCTTCAAATTCATGCCAAAGCGCCAATAGCTCTTGCTCCTGATCGCTGGGTAACATACCAAACAAGCGCTCTGCAGCTCTAATTTCTTTTTCTGCTTGCTCTTGAGACGCAGCAGTATCATAAACAAAGGTATCGCCCGCGTCGATCTCTACTACGTCATGTATCAATAACATTTTCATCACTCGGCAAATATCAACAGGTGCATTCGCATGCTCTTCCATCAATATTGCCATCAGTGCGACATGCCAACTATGCTCACCACTATTTTCGAGGCGCCCTTCAGCACTTTTAACTCGAGTTCGGCGCAAAATGCTTTTGAGTTTATCGAGCTCGATTACAAGTGCTAACTGCTTTTCCAATCGTTCCATACTATCGCCCTTCTTGCTGCCAATTCGGATTAATAAGCGACGTTAGAACGTGGTCTTGCCACTCACCATTAATCAAAAGGTAATCTTTTGCATACCCTTCTCGGTTGAACCCTACATGCTCTAGCACAGATTCACTGCGTTTATTGTGAGGCATGTAGCCAGCTTGAATACGATGCAGTTTCTGAACGTTAAACATGTAGTCGCAAGCCATGGTTAATCCACGACGCATATAACCATGCCCTTGCGCTTTTTCAGCGAGAGAATATCCGACGTTACAAGAATAAAAAGGAAAACGACTCAAACTACTAAAGGATATCGTACCTAGCATTTCACCCGAAGAGGCTCTGACTAAAAGGCAATAATACCCCAATCCCATTCGATGCAGCTCATTGAGCTTGATAAGCTTTTGCAACCAACCGTTCACTGAGAAAAAAGCCTCTTCACGTTTCGGTTCAAACGGTTTCAGGTATTCTCGGTTCGCTTGAAAATATTCGGCAATCATATCTGCGTCACCGATTTCAGCGGTACGAAGAAGCAAGTCACCGTCCAACATATGAACGGCGATAGATGAGCTGTTATCTTCCATTACAAATGATTAATTCCGTCTTTTCGTTCAATTCGATTAATTCTTACGGATACCGTAATCACGCAGTTTGTTAGCGATTGAGGTATGCGATACATTTAAGCGCTTAGCAAGCTTACGGCTTGATGGGAATGACTGATACAAACGTTCCAGAACTTGAGATTCATAATCACGCATGATCTCATCCAAAGAACCGTCGATGTTAAGCGTTGCACTACCAGCGCCGACTGACTGAGGCTGAGGTAAATTGAAGTGACCCGCGTTTAGTATATCACCATCCATTTCCGTGAGCGCTCGAAGAACCATGTTATCCAGCTGGCGCATGTTTCCTGGCCACTGATAATTTGCAAGGGCATCAACTAGACCATCATCAAACTCTGGCTTATCAATCCCAAGCTGTTGAGCATGTTTCGCCACAAACAACTCAAGCAATGGTGCAACGTCGTTTGAGCGCTTACGTAACGGAGGAATGCTGAGCGTAAGTACGTTGAGACGATAATACAAATCTTCACGGAACATTCCTGCTTCAGAAAGCTCGGCAAGGTTATGTTTTGTTGAAGCGATGATACGAACATCGACATGCATCTCATCTTCTGCACCGACACGACGGAAATTACCATCCTGTAGAAAACGTAACAGCTTGATTTGAAGGTGCGAACTCATTTCACCGATTTCATCAAGAAATACCGTGCCGCCATTTGCTTGCTCAAAGATGCCTTTGTGGCCTTGTTCATGATTGAATGAACCCGGTGCATGACCAAAAAGTTCGGTTTCTGCTACATCGTCAGGCATCGAAGCACAACTCAAAACTAGGAATGGCTTGCTCGCGCGGCTAGAACGGCTGTGGCAAGCTTTAGCAAGCATTTCTTTACCAGTCCCCGTTTCGCCCTCAATCAACAATGGTTGGTCAAGCACAGACAGCTTTTTAGCTTGGTTCATTAGTGCTTTATGACGGTTCGATATACCAACAAAGTGCTCAAAACCCAGAGGATTATGCAGCGGTAGTGCTTCTTCAATTCTGGCAACTTGCTGACTAGAGCGAATCGTCATTAGAGTACTCGCTAGAGTCGAGTTTTGCGCTTCGTCTCGGATATAAACGGGCATCAACTCTAGAACATAGTCCAAGCCATCAATCACAAGGTTTTCCCGCGTTCGACCATTAACACCTTCAGACCAGCGAGAGAAACGAACACTTGGTAACAAAGCACCGATTTGAGTACCAATCACTTCTTGCTTGTGAAGGCCAAGCAATGAAAGTGCAGACATGTTTGCCATGTCTACGGCACCTTTAAGATCAATGGCAAAAACCGGATCGGGCAAGTTATCAACTAACGAGAGCAGCTCCGTATTGTGGCGCTCCATCGGCATAAACTGGATTTTACGTACGTCTTTCACCCCCGGAATACGGCGGATTTCAGCCATCAGCTCACTAAACGTATCAAAATCAATATCTGGGCAATTCAAATAGATAATACCGCTAATATCGATTTCGATACCACGCAAGTCGATGCTTTTAGACGCTAAAATATCGAGCAGTTCTCGGGTCAAGCCGAGTCGATCTTCACATAAGACTTCAAGACGCACTTAAAATATCCCAATTCACAACTGTCAGGAAAAGTTGACAGTAGTTTCTATCATGCTTGGAATGGCGTCAAGCAATCCTATCCATCAAAGTTGATATTCGTTACGGTTTCATCGTAATTGATGCAACTTTCGCCGCCACTGCCTTGCGTATGGTGCCCAACTTAACCTGACGGTCAGGATACCAGGGTAGTGGACGCAATAAGGTCATCGCTTTCAAGCCCAAACGTGCCGTTAGAATACCAACACCTAGTCCCTGCCCCGCACGAGCAGAAACTTTGCCAGCAAGATCCATCGACATCAAATCCATACTGGCATCAATAGCGAGCTCACTGGCACCAGCCGCCGCCATATTGACAAATACCGCTCTTAGTAACTTGATGCGAGATGCATAACCTAGCTCTACCCCATATACCTTGGAGAGGTTGTCGATCATTTTGAAATTTCGCCAAGCCACCAGCAACATATCAGCGGCAGCCAGAGGGCTCACGGCGACTAGGGCCGCACACTCGGTTGCGTGCTGTGATACGATTTTCGTTGCCAACTTGTCTTGTTGGCTCACAACCATCGAGTCATACATATCAAGAATTTCAGCGTCACTATGAGCAGGGTTAATACTGTTCTGCCAACGATCAAAGCCCGGATTCTCTGCCATCACACCACTTTGTTCTGCTACGGTTTCGCAAAAGGCTTTCCCTTTCCCAACGCTCTCACTATTAACAAGTGCTTCTGCTTCTTCTTGAACACTAAAATGATTTCGTAGTTTTCGCAGTTTCCAAAGCTCTTTACCCATAGCTCCTAAACCAAGCGAAGCGATCGCAGCAATAAACCCCGTCCAGCTTAAGGCTAGCCAATCAGAAGCCTGAATTGCGGTTATAACCGAGTCCACCGCTTGCCAGCCAACCAGACCAGCAAAAGTTGCAAATGCGCCAGTCGCGAGCCATTTTCTGCCCGATTTTGGACGAATGACATGCTCGAGTTGCAATTCCTGTTCGGTCTCCTGGTGCGCTTCTTTAACTTCAACAGGTACAAATGTTTCTTTTTCGCCGAATGTTTGCTGCGCCGTCAACTCCGGTTGATTCGATTGCTGCTCTTTTTCCATTACCTTTTCAGAGAAAACTTGTTTTTGCTTCAACTCACTCATTTCAATTTATCTCCAATCAGGTAATCCAATGCTTTGTCTAAGCGTATGTGCTTCATTGGCTCATCATTCGGTGAGGGCATCGGACGAAACGACGTAAAATCAAACCCGTTGTTTTGCCAATACGCTGCATTTGGTAGCTTTTTCGGCACCTCTCCGGGAAACATAGTCATCGGCTCACCACCCAATGTTGTTCCTTGTAACGCCGGGATGGTCTTATCTCCAGAGGAAATAAACCCCGTCGTGGTTGCTTGGATGGAAGCGATACTCATGCAGCTCATCTCAATATTCTCGTAGGCTGCCGTTTGCCACGCTGGATGCACCATTTGTTGGAGCAGAGACACCAAATTTGGGTGCTGATCGGGCGTGATATGATCCGCTTTTGTAGCAGCAAACAACACTTTGTCGATTTTTGGTGAGAACAAACGACGCAAAAAGCTACTACGACCATAACGGAAGCTATGCATGATCTGTTCTAGCGCTTGGCGCATGTCGTAAAACGCTTCATCACCAGCATTGAGAGGCTGCAAACAATCCACCAGTACAATCTGGCGATCGAAGGTCGCAAAATGATGCTTATAAAACGCTTTCACGACTTTCTGTTGGTATTCCTGAAAACGGGCTTCTAGCATCGCTAAGTTACTGCCCTTGGGCGCTTTGCTTTCTGAATCAACACGACACGGGAAAAACTGTAGCACCGGCGCGCCTGCTAGCTCACCAGGTAATACAAAGCGGCCAGGCTGAACCCAATGAAGGCCAGAGTCTTTACAAGAATGAAGGTACTCTGTGTATGTGTGTGCAACTTTCTCAAGTAGTTTATCATTCACTTCTGCAAAGAGATCCACTTTCTCCAGTTCAGAAAGCCAAGCTTTGGCTAAATCGCCACGCTGGCCTTTAAGTGCATCAAACTGAGTTTGCGACCACGTTGCAAAGTCCATGTCCAATAAAGGCAGGTCGAGCAACCACTCTCCTGGATAGTCGATAATATCAACATTTAAAATTGCGGTTTTACTCAACAGCTTTTTCGTAGTTTTATTTGGTTTGTACTTGAGCGCTAAGCGAATCTCACTCACATCACGTGTCGGTACTGGCCACTGAGGTGGAGTGGCATGAATTTGGCTCATCGCCTCATCGTAAGCAAAGCGTGGCACCATCATATTCGATTGAGGCTCACGCTTCGCCCCAATAAGGCGCTTATCTCTAGCCGCAGTCAAAAGAGGCAAATTGTCATGGGTTGCAGTATGAAGAAGCTGATTCACTAATGACGTGATGAATGCCGTCTTACCGGCACGAGAAAGTCCGGTGACAGCAATTCGAACATTAGAGTCCATACCTCTGTTGATAAAGTCATTAACTTCTTTCTTTATTCTCTTCATTACGCTTCTTTATCTTACTCCACTTTAAAACAACGTTGTCAGCGACTTCGAATTTCGAGCTATGAATACTGTTCTATCCCGAATCCTATGAGTTTAACTTTATATACCTTAATAAAAGATGAACAAAACATCCGGCTTAATGCTGTGTTAAAAAAGAAAAGCCCCTGAGTGGTTCAGAGGCTTACTTAATCTACAGCATTAGTAACTCTATATGCGCTGATTACTATGTTAAACAGGAACCCGCTTTCTTTAAGCCTAGTCGTCTTCGATTAACTTATAGATAACAAATAGAGCGATTTCTAAAATCAACCACAACACACATGTGATGGTCACGTACTTTTCATCAAAGATGCTGATACCGTGAAGAATCAAGTCATAGCCAACAAAGCCACCTATCACTACAGCAAGAATAATTTGTAGAATCTGAATAAAACGAGGCATGCCGTCTCCTAATTATTGTTCGCATAACGTTTGATTGCTATGCCTAAAGGTTTATATCCTTAATTATATAGACAAAAAGTGCAGGTTTCGCTGCACTTTTGTCAATTGTTTGCTAGGTAAATCAGCATCTTGTCACATTCTCTCTACTGAGACGCAGCAAGATTGCCCTTTGCCTTATGCTTCCATCTCTTGAATTTTCACTTTCCAAGTGTCTGGACCAATTTGGTGCGCGTTAACACCATTTGAGTCGACAGCCACTGTTACTGGCATATCTTCAACTTCAAATTCGTAAATCGCTTCCATACCTAAATCTTCAAATGCGACAACGCGAGCTTTCTTGATCGCTTTCGCCACCAAGTACGCAGCGCCACCGACAGCCATTAGGTAAACCGCTTTGTGATTCTTGATAGATTCAACCGTTGCAGGGCCACGCTCAGCTTTACCGATCATGCCCATGATGCCGGTCTTTTCTAGCATCATGTCGGTGAATTTATCCATACGCGTAGATGTTGTTGGGCCAGCAGGACCAACGACTTCATCACCAACTGCATCGACAGGGCCTACGTAGTAAATGAACTTACCGTTTAGATCTACGCCTTCAGGTAGACCTTCACCGTTATCTAGCATGCCTTGAATACGTTTATGCGCAGCATCACGACCAGTCAGAATTTTACCTGATAGAAGAACCGTTTCGCCTGTCTTCCACTCTTGTACTTCTTCTTTAGTAATTGTATCTAAGTTTACGCGACGCGTATTTTCGCCCGCTTCCCAAGTGATGTCTGGCCAATCTTCTAGTTTAGGTGGTGTTAGCTCTGCTGGGCCGCCACCATCAAGCGTGAAGTGCACGTGACGAGTCGCCGCACAGTTCGGTATCAAACAAACAGGCTTAGAAGCCGCGTGCGTTGGCGCAGTTTTGATTTTAACGTCGACAACAGTCGTCAAACCGCCAAGGCCTTGCGCGCCGATACCAAGTTTGTTCACGCGATTGAAGATATCCAAACGAAGCTCTTCTTCTGCGTTTTGTGTGCCACGGTCAATAAGCTCTTGAATATCGATGTGTTCCATTAGAGATTCTTTTGCCAATACCGCTGCTTTTTCAGCCGTACCGCCGATACCAATGCCAAGCATGCCAGGAGGACACCAGCCCGCCCCCATTGTTGGTAGCGTTTTTTCTACCCACTCAGCAATATCGTCAGATGGGTTTAGCATCACCATCTTAGTTTTGTTTTCGCTACCGCCGCCCTTCGCAGCGATCTGAATTTCAACTTTATCGCCCGGAACCATGTTGATATGTACGACGGCAGGCGTGTTGTCTTTGGTATTAATACGTTTACCAGCAGGGTCCATAAGTACTGACGCACGCAACGGGTTATCAGGGTTCGTGTACGCTTGTCGAACACCTTCATCTACCATCTGCTGAACCGTCATGTCGGTCGAATCCCATTGCACGCCCATACCGATGTTGACGAAACACGTCACAATACCAGTATCCTGACAAATTGGACGGTGACCTTCTGCGGACATTCGGGAGTTAATTAGGATCTGAGCAATCGCGTCTTTCGCGGCTTGACTCTCTTCGCGGTGATAGGCTTTTTCAAGAGCTTGAACAAAGTCTAGCGGGTGGTAGTAAGAAATATACTGTAGCGCATCAGCGACACTGCTGATCACATCCTGCTTGCGTATTACCGTCATTACATGCCTCGTTATAGTTATGCTTCCATTATTGGCTTGGCTTCAATCGTGTTTGTTGAGCTTATTGCTCTTTTGAGCTTCGTTTTTTATAAACAATTGTCGAACGGCTGATATCGACACACGAAATGCTGAAGTTGCCTACTTGTAAACCATCTCAAAACCCTATGAATAGAGGGAGTTTGGCTACACAGAGGAATATGATACTCTTGCTGCCCATGACATGCCATGCAGTGAACGATCTCTTTGTCACAAATTACACAAATGAACAACATGGACAATCAATTCATTGATTTTAAAGCGTTGGAATACGCACCAGAGTTTGCTCTTCACCTTTTTTCTCGCATTCAACACCTACCTTGGGCGATGTTGCTGCGTTCTGCATCAAAAACGCATATCGATAGCCGCTTCGATGTGTTGGTCGCCAACCCGATTGCAACGTTAGAAACCACTGCCGACAACACACAAGTTGAAACGCCATCGAATGCCTATTCAACTCAAGATGACCCATTCACGCTGCTTCATCAATTGCAAGAACAGTGGCTTCCTCACGTAGAGTTAAATAAAGAATTGGATTTGCCTTTTGTTGGTGGTGCGCTCGGTTACTTCAGTTACGATTTAGGTCGCCGCGTAGAAACGATGCCAGAAGTGGCAGAAAAAGATCTCAACACGCCGGATATGGCGGTAGGTCTGTATGAATGGGCCGTTGTTGTTGACCACAAGCTTAAAAAAGCATGCCTAGTTGGTCAGAATATCGAGCAAGCTTGGCAGTGGTTAAACGAGCAAAAAGCAGAACAAACCGTTGACTTCGCTTTGTCTGGTGCTTGGCAGTCAAACATGACGAAAGAGAGCTACGCTACTCGCTTTGACAAGGTGCAAGAATACTTGTTGAGCGGTGACTGTTATCAGATAAATTTGGCGCAGCGCTTTAACGCACCGTATCAAGGCAGCGAGTGGCAAGCGTATCTGAAATTGGAGTCCGCCAACCAAGCGCCATTCTCAGCGTTTATCCGTATGCCTGAGTCTTCGATTTTGAGTATCTCTCCAGAGCGCTTTTTAGAGCTCAAAGATCGCGTCATTGAAACAAAACCAATCAAAGGTACTCGCCCACGCAGCGAAGATCCAACGAAAGATAACGCTAATGCCCATGACTTGCAGACAGCGGAAAAAGATCAGGCAGAAAACCTGATGATTGTCGATTTGCTGCGTAATGATATTGGTCGAGTTGCATCACCGGGTAGCGTCCACGTGCCAAAGTTGTTCGATATTGAAAGCTTCCCTGCCGTGCATCATTTGGTGAGCACCATTCGTGCAAATTTGGATGAACAATACGCTCCTGCGGATTTGCTGCGAGCGTGTTTTCCAGGCGGTTCAATTACGGGAGCACCTAAAGTTCGCGCAATGCAGATTATTGAAGAACTGGAGCCGCATCGACGCAGCGCGTATTGCGGCAGTATTGGCTACATTTCACGCCATGGTCGTATGGACACCAGCATTACTATCCGAACTCTTGTAGCGGAAAAAAACAAACTTTACGCTTGGGCTGGCGGCGGCGTCGTGGCAGATAGCGATTGCGCCTCTGAGTATCAAGAAACGTTGGATAAGCTTTCAAAGATTTTGCCAGCGCTGCAATCGTAGGTTTCAACAGCACACAACGCCGCTTTAATGCTATTGACGAAAACAATCTAAAACGCCTCCAGAACGGATAATGCCGCTCATTTAACAGCGAGTGGCATATTTCTGTATCTCATCACCCTGCACAGCGACGAAGGAGCGTGATACAGGTTCTTCTATTCAAGCACTTTGTGGTCAAATTTGTTTCATTACCCGCTCATCGTGTTGCTACTAGATTCTTAGTCTCGCCAAGGCTCGCTAGAATGACCCAAAAAACATCGTTAAACGATCGGCATTATCCAGTTTGGTGCGTTTTTTTGTGTGTTTTATTTGCATGTACTTTAGCTTTTAGCCGTTGGCCAACAAACATACTTTTTAAGAGGCAGCGTCTACTGCTCAAGCCACTTACACATAATCTGTTCGATATCGGTTGCGGTGTACGGCTTAGTGAGTATGTCGTCCATGCCTGAATCAATGCACTTTTGACGCTCTTCGATGGTAGTGCCAGCGGTTAATGCAATAATAGGATGAGTAAAGCCACGCTCTCTCAGATACATCGTCGCCTCATAACCATCCATTTCTGGCATTCGGCAGTCCATGAATATCAGTTCGTAGTCTTTACTTTTCACCGCTTCTAATGCTTCTTTTCCGTTGGCTTTTAAATCAGGTGTAATGTCGAGTTTTTTCAGCATTTGAGTAACAATGACTTGATTCATTCTGATGTCATCAACCACTAATATTGAGCGTCCTGCTAAATCGCTTCGCTCTATAGTGACCAATTCCCCCTCTGCTGTGCCTTGTGCTTGCCCTTCCTCAAGAGGAATAGCAACTTTAAAAGTTGTCCCTTTGCGCTCTTCACTCTCAAAGCTAATTTGACCTTGCATCAAATCCACGAGGTTTTTACAAATCGCGAGACCTAAACCTGAGCCTTCAAAGCTGCGTTTCGCCGAGCGATCAACTTGGACAAATGGGTCAAAGAGTGACGGCTGTGCTTTTATTGGGATGCCAATACCAGTGTCTTCAACCTCAAAATAAGCCGTGCCGTTAAGCCATTCCACACGTAACACGACACCACCCAAGTGAGTAAACTTAATCGCGTTTCCCACCAAGTTAACCAAAATTTGTGTAATGCGCTCTAAGTCACCGACTAAAAATTCAGGGATCCCCAGCTTTTTGTCGATAGAGAAATGGATGCGTTTTTCCGCAGCCTTAGCTGCAAATACACCCATGATGGCTTTTTCAAGCTCCTCCCAGGCAAAAACTTTATGTATGATTTCCATCATACCGGCATTCATCTTACTGAAATCAAGAAGATCATTAATGATAACTCTCAATAAGTCCCCTGATTGAGTCAAATTGCTCAAGTATTGACGCTGCTCTTCTTCTAATTGGGTTCGACTCAATAACTCCGCACTACCCAATACGCCATTGAGAGGAGTTCGCAGCTCATGGTTAATCATGGCGACAAACTCCTTCGTCGCTTTCTCTGATTCCTCAGCCCGCTTTCTCAGCTCGACCTCTCGCTCTAAACTTAAGTGTCGACCAATAACACCATGAACTAAGTCAGACACGAGCTCCATCTGTTTGGAAATAAAAGACTGATCGATTTGATCTTGCAACACAGAGAAAATCAACTCCCCAACCGTTTCCCCATCAATGATAACTGGCAAATGCAAATTCTCTCCCTGCCAATTAGGAGTGGTGAAAATCTCGTTGTTATGACGAAGCTGTATGTGACCAAAGTGATGACGACGCAATGAGCTCAGCTTTGTAGCGTCAAGAAACAAGTAAGCCGCAGAAATGATCGAGTTAGAAGTGAGCTGCTCAATAAAGCTCGCTATCATTGCTTCATCGAACGTGCTCGATAAAAAAGTACGACCGAACTTAATCAACGTCGCATCAATTTGCTCTTCAAACTCAAACTTACGAAGATCCTTTTTAGATTTCAGCTCCAGCTTTTTCAATGCAACACTGAGTTGCTGGTTGGATTCATATAACTCTAAGCTTTTCTGTTCCAACAGCTGCTCAGCTGCTTTTCTTGATGCAACTTCTCGTTTGAGTTTCCTTTCTAATGAGGAACTTCCCGTCATATCGTTCTTATTGAGCCTCTAACCAAAAACGTACTTTGCTGCCATCCTCTGACTGGTTTTGATGTTTGATATGAACTACCTCACCAAAATGCGCAGCACAGCCTTTTATCAATCCTAAGCATACGTGAGACATACATCTTGCGCTGTGGTAGTCAAATACCAATTGGGATTGGTTTTCACTAATGAAATCAAATTGCGGAGGGTTAGCATCAGGATAGAGCTTCTTAACTTCGACATGAATAAAGTCTTCAACATGGCGAACAAATTGAAACGTCGTTTCACACTGTTGCAAACTGGCGTGACTAGGAATGGAGCGAAGTAAATTCAAAAAGACGCACTCTCCAAACACTTCTTGCAGTTGCTCGGGGGGAACACCAGATACTTTACTGAGATTCACGATCAACTTAACCAAGTCTTTGTGATCGTAACTACCAACAGCGGTGTAAACACCTTCATCGTTAGAAAGATCGAGAACTTGGTCTAACACATCAAGACCGAATTTCTCTTCTACTAACTCCATGAACTCGGTGAAAATAATCCCTTTCATTGGCCAATACTTGTCCTATAGTGACGTCCTAAAATAAAGAATGGTGTATAACCTTATAAGTTTCAAATTAATATGTTCAAGCAGAGTGAGACACACAACACAAAGAGGGAAAGTGCTGGCGAGTGCTTTAATGCGAATGTTTTATTTGGTAACCAGTAACGATAACGCCATACGCTTTGCCGTCTTTGAGTATAATAAATAATGGTTAGGCACGATAAATAAGGACTCAGTTTGGTTATCGACAAAACTCATTTACTACAGAACTTTCAATTTCGGCTTCCAACGGGCTACCACAAAGAGTCCCTTGCACGACTGAAATGGATGAAAGAAAAGTCCCTGAGAGATGCGGCAGTCTTAATCGGTTTTGTGGAACGCGATGACGGGTTACAAGTCATTCTGACTAAGCGTGCAGCCCACTTACGCCATCATCCGGGACAAATCAGCTTTCCCGGTGGCAAATATGAGCAGGAAGATATTCAGCTCGTGAATACCGCTTTAAGGGAAACCAAAGAAGAAGTTGGGATAGAAGATGAGCATATTCATGTGTTTGGTCAACTGCCTACACTACCAACGATTAGTCAATTTAATGTGACACCTTTTTTGGCTTTTGTTTCTCCGGAATATAAAACGCATATTGACCCAAATGAAGTAGAGTCAGTTTTTGAGGTTCCTGCCAACCATATTCTGAACCCCAAAAAATTGTATAGCACCAAATTTGACCTAAAAAGAAGCAGTCATCGTGTATTTGCTATCCCATATAGACAGCATTTCATCTGGGGCATGACGGCACAAATTATCGAATCAATGCAAAAACATATTATTTCACATTAAACAGTTGTTGATATCGGTGCTTTTATAGGCGCGATCATTATGCGCATCAATATTAATAAAACGTTGCTTCATAAACATTCATTCACATTAGATTAATTTTCCATTTTCACCGCAAACGCTTGCGGTGAAATAAATTTATACAAACAGCCCTATTGATAAGTTTTTCTAATTTTACTCATTAGCAGAAATCACGAGTAGCACATCATTTTCGTGATAAAAAGCAGGTTTTTGACATATCATTCAATAAGCGTAAGCAATAAATGATTTAGATCTAATTTTCCTAGTGTAAAATCTTGCAAAATTACTCCCGACTTATTTCCTGTTCCCAAAATGAGTAACTAAAAAATGAATACAACTACTTCTGCGGTTTCTACCGCACAATCGTCTAGTAAGTTTTCTTACAAAGACTTTACCTGGTGTCTGTCCCTTTTTGGTACGGCAGTAGGTGCAGGTGTACTGTTCCTTCCTATTAAAGCAGGTGCAGGTGGCTTCTGGCCATTAGTAATCCTAGCCCTAATTGCAGCACCAATGACTTGGTTCGCACACAAATCTTTAGCTCGTTTCGTTCTTTCTGCGAAAAACCCTGAAGCGGACATCACCGACACAGTAGAAGAGCACTTTGGTAAGACTGGCGCAAACCTTATTACGTTCGCTTACTTCTTCGCTATCTACCCAATCGTACTTATCTACGGTGTTGGTATCACAAACACAGTTGACTCTTTCCTAGTTAACCAAATGGGCATGGAATCTATTCCTCGCTGGCTACTTTCTGGTGCACTTATTGCTGCAATGACAGCAGGCGTAGTATTCGGTAAAGAGCTTATGCTGAAAGCAACTTCAGCAATGGTTTACCCTCTCGTGTTCATCCTACTAGCACTGTCTGTATACCTAATTCCTGGTTGGAACACTTCAATGATGGAAGTGTCACCTGACTGGGGTGCAATGCCAGCTATCGTTTGGCTAGCAATCCCTGTTATTGTGTTCTCTTTCAACCACAGCCCAATCATTTCTCAGTTCTCTAAAGAGCAACGTCGTGTATATGGTGATGACGCAGTTAAGAAAACTGACGCTATCACTGGTGGCGCAGCAATGATGCTGATGGGCTTTGTTATGTTCTTCGTTTTCTCTGTTGTACTTTCTCTGTCTCCAGAGCAACTAGCAACAGCGCAAGAGCAAAACATCTCTGTTCTTTCTTACCTAGCAAACGTGCATGAATCTCCACTGATCTCTTACATGGGTCCATTGGTTGCTTTCGCAGCGATCACCTCTAGCTACTTTGGCCACTTCTTAGGTGCGCACGAAGGTCTAGTTGGTCTAGTGAAATCTCGTTCAAAATCACCAGTAAGCAAGATCGAGAAGATGTCTCTAATCTTCATTGTAATCACAACTTGGATCGTTGCTATCGTTAACCCAAGCATCCTAGGTATGATTGAAACAATGGGTGCACCGATGATTGCGGCAATCCTATTCTTGATGCCAATCTTCGCAATGCAAAAAGTTCCTGCGATGGCTAAGTACAAAACTTCAGCACCTGTGCAAATTTTCACAGCAATCTGTGGTCTTGCTGCAATTAGTTCTGTAATCTACGGCGCTCTTTAATCATCTCTGCCCAGTGCAGTATGATTAATCCAAAAATATAACGATAAAATTAAGCCTCCCAACTCCCCTTGGGAGGCTTTCTTCTGAGGTAATCGATATGATTAGTGTTTTTGATATCTATAAAATCGGTGTTGGACCTTCAAGCTCACACACTGTAGGCCCAATGAAAGCGGGTAAAGAGTTTATTGATGATCTTCGTGCAATGGGAAAACTGCGCGACATCACTAAAATCACCGTTGACGTTTATGGATCACTATCACTGACAGGGAAAGGTCACCACACAGATATTGCTATCATCATGGGTCTTGCAGGCAACACTCCTGAGAAAGTTGATATCGATTCTATCCCGGGCTTTATTGCTCGTGTAGAAGAAACTGAACGCCTTCCCGTTGGCATGCACTGTCACACAGTATCGTTCCCACGTGAAGGTGGAATGAACTTCCACAAAACAAACCTAGAGCTACACGAAAACGGCATGCAGATCCACGCTTGGATTGATGACGAAAAAGCGTACTCAAAAACTTACTACTCTATCGGCGGTGGTTTCATCGTTGATGAAGAAAATTTCGGTAAAGAAGCTGAGAACCCAGTAAAAGTACCTTACCCGTTTACAACGGCAGAGGAACTGGTTAACCAATGCCACGAAAGTGGATTGTCCATCAGCGCACTAACCATGAAGAATGAGCATGCGCTTCATTCAGATGAAGAAACTCGTACTTATTTCGCGAACATCTGGCGCACAATGCGCGAGTGTATGGATCGCGGTATGAATGAAGAAGGTATTTTGCCTGGTCCACTGCGTGTGCCTCGCCGTGCAGCAGCACTTCGCCAGCAGCTACTTACTTCAGAAAAGACAACAAACGACCCAATGTCTGTTGTTGATTGGGTAAACATGTTTGCTTTCGCAGTAAACGAAGAGAACGCAGCAGGTGGCCGCGTTGTTACAGCACCAACTAACGGTGCGTGTGGCATCATCCCTGCGGTACTGGCTTACTACGATAAGTTCATCCAAACTGTGACTGAAAAAGATTACATCCGTTACTTTGCAGCTTCTGGCGCAATCGGAGGTCTTTACAAGCGTAACGCGTCTATCTCTGGTGCAGAGGTTGGCTGTCAGGGTGAAGTTGGCGTGGCATGTTCTATGGCAGCAGCAGGCCTTGCTGAGCTTATGGGTGGTAGCCCAGAGCAAGTATGTATGGCAGCAGAAATCGCGATGGAGCACAACTTAGGTCTAACGTGTGACCCAGTTGCAGGTCAGGTTCAGGTTCCATGTATTGAGCGTAACGGTATTGCGGCAGTAAAAGCAATCAACTCTACTCGCATGGCACTACGTCGCTCTTCAGCTCCAACTGTTTCTCTAGATAAGGTTATCGAAACCATGCTAGAAACAGGTAAAGACATGAACGCGAAATACCGCGAAACATCTCAAGGTGGTCTAGCAATCAAAGTGATTTGCTAACACGCCTTTCTGAATACCAATCAAAACCCGAGTTTATGCTCGGGTTTTTTTATACCTAAAAAACCCAGGAAAATGCGTTATCAGGACAAGTAAAAAAAAACTAAAACGTTGAATATATCCAAATATTATGGATATCTCAGTAAAAAATCACATCTCTTCCCTAGCTTTATTGATAACGTAGCCAAAAATTAAACTTGGAGCACATCAACACATGATTAGGTTTGAAATTGGAAACCAAATCTGCGTTTGCTTGTCCGAAAACGAAATATCTCTAGAGCTCAATCAGTCACTCCACCACTCCATTCCTGTCAACCCAAATGAGTACGCCATTCTGTCAACTATCGCCACATACGGCAGTTTAAATACGCCGATTAGTCAGCGGTTAATAGAAAGCAAAATCACTCAACAATACAAAATGACACTGCCTGAAAATGGCTTTAAAAACGCGGTGGCCGCTCTAAGAAAGAAATTTCGCAAGCTCACGGAAGAACACTTAACCACTAACAAAAACATTATCGAAAACATTCACCGGACCGGATACTTCATCCCTTTTACTATGCAAAACAACCACCAGAATGGCATCGAACATCAACAGAAGATCAATCAATACACAACCAATAGTCTTCGAAAAGCACTTCGTATTTGCCTGCGTAACAAAAAGATCTATTCAGAAGCGATGTGGGTTGTGTTGATCACTGCGATCATTTTCTTTGCTATCTGTTACTACGCGATAAACAGCATCGTTAAACATAATTATCTGGATAACGCCTTCGAAATTGCAGAGAGCCTTTCCCGCAGGAGTTGCTTTGCTAATGAAAGCGAACTGAAGTCGCTATTTGATAATGTGAAGTTGGTGGAATCGAGCATGATGCTAGATCGTTTCAATATTCGATGCTTAGTCACTCCAGAAACCGTTGTCCCTGTCAGCAAAAAAGCCTTTGAAGAGTGGAGTAACAATAACAATTACACGACCCAATCATTTGACTTAAATAACGCAACTGTTTTGGTTCGTGTTAAAAACATTAACTTATCCGACAATGTTGAAAATCATATTTCACGTTTTTTTCTTTCCGGTATGAAGCTATCAACGAATACCGGAACGTCGTTAGAGATTGGTAACACCAATGAACGCTTTTTCAATTATCACGTAAAGAATAGTGGCTATAAAGAGGTGTATTACATCTCTGGACCGTTTCAAAGTATCATTCTACTGAGCTTACTTTTTCTCATTATACTGCGTCACCGCTCCCTACAAGCCTTTATGGCTTACTTGTGCGCAATTCGACAATTCAAAATAAAACTGGAACCGATTTATAACACTTCGGCACAAAAGATTGTGCACTACGAAGCCCTCTCCCGGTTTAAGGTAAAAAATACGCAACGGTTTATTGAAACACTGATCCGCAATGGATTGCTGCTAACTCATACCTTACTGGTGATTGATTCCATCTACACCAAACAAAAAGCGTTGCCCATCCCTATCAGCATTAACGTTTGTCCTTCTTTGCTGCGAGGGCGTAACTTTTCAATCCTATATAGAGAGCTATCTAATCGGGATTGCCGTTTGCTGACAATCGAAATCACAGAAAATGCATCGATGTATTATACCTCTGAGATTTATGGCAATGTCGCGAAACTAAAAGCACTGGATTGTAAAATCAGTATTGATGACTTTGGCACCGGCAATAATAATGTGGCGCTTATCAGCAAGCTGAATCCTGACTACCTCAAAATCGACCGAGAATTTGTTATTGGCCTAAAATCTGATGATAAAAAGATAGAAACCTTGCGTCAGTTAATTGCTATGGGCAATACGTATCGCTGCACGGTCATTGTTGAAGGCGTAGAAACGGCAGACAGTGCTCACTTACTCACAACATTGGGCGCCTATATTCACCAAGGTTATTATTACCCTCTTCATTGCTAGCTTTTCTTCACTCGGTTAGTTACTTAAAATAGATTTAATACTCTATAAAAACTCGTGGTGGCATAACGGTATGCCGCCAATTTGTGATTGAGCGATGATTGCGATTAAACCCACCAAACTGAAAGATTTTTCAAGTTTGATGCAATTGGATGTGCAAGAAGAGCAAAAAGGATTTTTTACACCGTTTGAAATGGCTTACCAAAAACGCAGTAAGTCAGAGGCGTTCTTTACGATTTATTCTGATGACCTATTAGTAGGCTATCTTGTTATCGATAAAGGTTTCTCCCAACATGCGCCGTTTGCTAAACGATACGAACTGGAGCTTAAATACTTGATGATTGATCAACGTTTCCAACGTCAAAGGGTTGGGAGTGAGGCATTGCGTAAACTGTTCCTTTATGCGTATACCATTAACCCTAAAAGCACCTCTCTTTGCGCCACTGTCCCACAAAGTCAGCAATACGCTATCAGTTTTCTTGATGCGTGCGGATTCATTAATACAGAGGAAACAACATTGGGTGATAATGAAAAAGAATGGATTCTACGACACCCATTAAGCTAGCTGGTGAAGCATAATCAAAATTGGGCCATTCAGACACAACAAAGGCAAGCTTCTCTCTTGCCTTTGTTTAATGCTCAATAGAAAGTGACTTATTCGCCTTTGTAAATACAACCCGCTGTGCACGTTTCTTTGATTTCGACTTTACTTAGCAGTGGTAAGCTTGGCTTAAGCTGCTGCCAAATCCATTTTGCTAACACTTCGCTAGTCGGGTTCTCTAACCCTTCAATGTCGTTTAGGTAGTAATGGTCTAAGCGATTGTAAATTGGTTTAAATGCAGCTTTGATCTCTGCAAAATCCACTACCCAACCTGTATGTGGATCAACTTCACCTTCTACATAAAGACGAACAAGGAAAGAGTGTCCGTGCAAACGACCACACTTGTGACCTTCTGGTACGTGTGGCAAATGGTGTGCTGCTTCGAACATAAACTCTTTGTATAATTCTGTTTTCATCTTGATTCTCAGGCTTTAAAAAGACAGGCAATACTAAGGAATTCGCTGCCAAGAGACAAGCGTTACCCCATACAAGCGTAGCAAAAACTTCCGCTGGTTCCTGGCCTCTTTGCTATCACTCACACCAAAGCGCCGTATTTCTGTCACGCGCCAAACATTTGATTACACAGCACTCACATCACAATTACATATCCCCAACATGTGTGGGGTCACAATCATTCATTTCGTTGTTCGCAGTGCGCATTTGTGCACATTAATATTGTGCAGTTCGTTCCAATTACACTTATAAATTTATGCGCTCAACTATCACTTTTAAGCTCTTACTGGCGTTAATTGCTGTCTTCAGCTGCGTTCTAGCTGCCTCTACGGCTTACCAATACCATCAACAAAAAACCTTAATCAATGATGTTCTTAGTGAACAACTCCATGATAAGGCTAGTAATTATTTCGATAGCCTAAATATGATGATGCTTACGGGCACCATGTCGCAAAAAGAAACCTTACGTCAAAAGGCCCTGGCCCAAGAAGGCATTGAAGCAGTTCGCGTGTTGCGAGCTGATACTGTGACCAAACTTTACGGACCTGGGCAACAAAACCAGCAGCCTGTCGATGATATTGATCAACGAGCGTTGAATGGTGAACTGGTGATTGAACCAATCTCAGCCGATTGGGGCAAAGGGTTAGTAGTCGCACTACCAATGAAATCGAGCGAAAATTACCGTGGCACCAACTGCGTTTCTTGCCACGTTGCACCAGCAGGAGAAGTGTTGGGCGCGATTCGCTTGGAATACAACATGAATCATGTCAATTCAATGATCAGTAAACAGGCAATGTTTGCGATGGGAATAATGGCCGTAATCGCATTTGTGGGCTTCATCATAACGATGAGTTTGATTCAGAAAATCATTGTACGACCAATTCAAAGAACGTCGAAATTCATGTCGAATGTGAGCCATAGTAAAGATCTATCTCAACGACTGATGCATCACCAACAGGATGAAGTGGGCCAACTTTCTACAGCCATCAATTCATTCATGGACACGGTCTCCGAAAGCTTAGAACGTGTGCAAGACACCTCTCACTCACTTGCCGACTCCGCGAGTAAACTAACTGCTGTCGCGCAGTCCACAGATAAAGCGGCCAATAACCAACAGCTAGAGACCAGCGAAGTACAAAGCAATATCACCGATATGCTGCAGCAACAAACTGCTGTTGAGGACTCGACTAACAACGCTACTGTTTTGGTCAATCACACCGTTGATGTCGCCACTCATAGTGCAAGCCAAGCACACAATGTAAGTGAAGACATCAAACAACTAGTAAGTAACATTGATACCGTACGGGAAAAAATCAGCTCTCTAAACCAAAGAACCGAAGAAGTGTCGTCCATTCTTGTGGTTATTAAGGGTATTGCAGAACAAACCAATCTGCTCGCGTTGAATGCTGCTATTGAAGCCGCCCGTGCCGGAGAGCAAGGGCGCGGTTTTGCGGTCGTCGCGGAAGAAGTGCGTAACCTGGCTTCTAGGACGGCTGAGGCCACTGGTAATATTGAACATATCATTTCTCAATTCCAGCAAGGAAGTGAAGAGTCATTAACTTCTGTTGATACCGTCTGCCAGTTTGCTCATCAACGCTCTGTCGATGTCGAGGCACTATCAGCCACAATGCATAACGTTGTTGACGAAATGCGCCAAGTGCTCAGACATGCAGAAGATATCCAAAACCAGACGCAAACCACATCTGATGTAAGTCAGCATATTCAATCTAAAATAGATGTGATCACACTGCATGCTAACGACACATCGCAATCAGCATCGCACACGCGTGATATTAGTGTTGATTTAGAGCATCTATCCGAACGTTTAGAGCAATTACTAAACCAATTCACACTTTCAGAGCACAAAAGAGTGAATAAATAGAGAGATTCTCCCCATCAAAACGAATATAAAGGTTGATGCGAGCGAATTGAGAGGTAATATGTCTCGTTGAATCTGTAAAATGCTACCCAACTCAGCGCTTAGCTTGTTTTTTGAACAAAAATGTTATTAGACAAGTACTTTAAGTAAGCGTTGAGTTGAATTTTTACCTCAATGGAGAATATTGAAAACATGACTTACGCGCCTGTATCAGACGTATTGAAAGGTCAGCTAGCAGTAGACAGCGAAGTGACTGTTCGTGGCTGGATCCGTTCACGTCGCGATTCCAAAGCTGGAATCTCTTTCCTTGCCATATATGACGGCTCTTGTTTCGACCCGATTCAGGCCGTGGTCCCAAATAATCTTAATAATTACGAAGACGAAGTATTAAAGCTAACGACTGGCTGCTCTGTTGAAGTAACTGGTAAGATTGTTGAATCTCCAGCAAAGGGTCAAGACTTCGAACTTGCTGCCACTGACGTTAAAGTGGTTGGTTGGGTTGAAGATGCTGAAACTTACCCAATGGCAAAAACTCGTCACTCAATCGAGTACCTACGTGAAGTTGCGCACCTACGTCCGCGCACAAACGTAATCGGTGCAGTAGCACGTGTACGTAACTGCCTATCTCAAGCAATCCACCGCTTCTACCACGAGCAAGGTTACTTCTGGGTATCTGCGCCGTTGATCACGGCTTCAGATGCTGAAGGCGCTGGTGAAATGTTCCGCGTATCTACGCTAGACATGGAAAACCTTCCTCGCACTGACGCTGGTAAAGTGGACTACAACGAAGACTTCTTCGGTAAAGAGACGTTCCTAACCGTATCTGGTCAGCTAAACGCAGAAGCTTACGCTTGTGCGCTAAGCAAAGTTTACACTTTCGGCCCTACTTTCCGTGCTGAAAACTCAAACACAAGCCGCCACCTAGCAGAATTCTGGATGGTTGAGCCTGAAGTTGCGTTCGCAGAACTGGATGATGTAGCGAAACTGGCTGAAGACATGCTCAAGTACGTGTTTAAAGCAGTGCTTGCCGAGTGTCGTGATGACCTTGAGTTCTTCGCTCAACGCATCGACAAAGAAGCAATCACTCGTCTAGAGCAGTTCGTTTCTTCTGACTTCGCGCAAGTTGACTACACTGACGCAATCCAGATCCTTCTTGATTCAGGTCGTGAGTTCGAATTCCCAGTTGAATGGGGTATCGATATGTCTTCTGAGCACGAGCGTTTCCTTGCTGAAGAACACTTCAAAGCACCTGTAATCGTTAAGAACTACCCGAAAGACATTAAAGCATTCTACATGCGTGCTAACGATGACGGTAAAACAGTTGCAGCGATGGACGTTCTAGCACCGGGCATCGGCGAAATCATCGGTGGTTCTCAGCGTGAAGAGCGCCTAGACATTCTAGATGCACGTATGCGTGAAGTGGGTATCGATCCTGAACACATGAGCTGGTACCGCGACCTACGTAAATACGGTACAGTGCCACACGCAGGCTTCGGTCTAGGCTTTGAGCGCCTAGTATCTTACGTCACTGGTATGGGCAACGTTCGTGACGTGATCCCATTCCCACGTACTCCTCGCTCTGCGAACTTCTAATCACTTTTTAGTGATATTGAATTAAAAAGACCTCCCATATGGAGGTCTTTTATTTTGTACGAATGTGCCGTCCTAAATAAGGTTGACACTTTCCACCCCCAAAATTGGAGAGTGTTATGAAATCAACAACTAAAAGAACT
>NZ_JAWOTX010000044.1:0-29600 GCF_033339115.1 Vibrio sp. 947
ATTGAGTTTGGTTATTCAAGCCGTTCGGCATTGCCTACATTTTCCGATTTGATCGGTGGCCGCGTTTCAATCACCGACGTTCAAGCCGCTATGGTCAAACGCGATCAGGACATTGAAAACCAGAGAACTCAACACGCGTTGGATGTAGCTGCATCCGTGACTAAGGTTGCTACCGTACTTGAATCCATTGAGAGTAGTCATCTGCCATTCATTAATAGAAAGTTACGCGAATCAGGCTGTAATAAGTTCAATAAAGAATGGTCATCTACTGATAACGACCACGTGCTAAAAATCAATTGCGCCGGCCGATATATTAAATTGCCGGTTTGTAACGACGATTTGAAATCTCTGACAGTAAAAAACTTCATTTCTGCACTTGATCACAAGTTAAGTGAAGCGGGTGAACAACTAAATCATGAACTGTTGGAAAGCTCGATCGATTATGCCTTCGCAGTAACAACAAAGTTTCTCCAGACACTAAATTAAAAGGAAAATGGTTTTGACTACGTTTCACGAAAGAAAGGCATCGAGAAAAGAATATTACTTCCGGTTTATTTATGGTTGGATACTAGTTCCGTGCACTTCCTGCAATGGCAGTGGGTATTATGACTCTAATGGTTCGCCTCCGTGTGGCAGTTGCAACGGCAGAGGGAAAGAACGCATCCGAGGGACTAAGGCTATTCAACAATGATTGAAATTTATGGACAACAAATTTAAGTGAATAAATGAGAATCAGACTTCTTTTGTGCGGTGCTGTAATGCTATTCGCTAACATGACAAACGCTTCGCCCGAACCACCAGCAAAACCATTTACGTTTTCCGCGGTTCAACTCAAATCATCTGACGTAGGTAATTTCTTCAAAATGAAGCTTCTTGCCTCTCGCGCCAAAGCCGCTGGCGCCGAACTGGTCATTTTCCCTGAGAGCTCTGTTTTTGGCTGGCTAAATCCCAATGCATTTATGCAGGCAGAACCAATACCCGGAAAATACAGTGAGAAGTTTGCCCAGATTGCATCTAGCTTAAATATTTGGGTTGCCGTTGGCCTTGCAGAGAGAGCTGAGCGCGCTGGAGCAGGCAGTTTACCCGGAGCTTATAACGTCTATGATAGTGGAATACTCATTAATCCTGATGGAGAAATAGTTCTCCATCATCGCAAAGTGAACGTATTAGGTAATGCGTTTGACCCCGATAACTGCAAACGATACCTAAACAAAACAAAATGCAGTTACACACCAGGAAAAGTCGAAGACTTAAAAACGGTCAAGACGGATTTTGGCCAAACAACCTTACTCGTTTGTGCGGATGCCTACGTGCCAGGTCAAGGCAATATCACAGGTACTTTAGATCGAGTAAAAAAAACAAACGCTAACGTTATAATTGTACCGTGGGGCGTCACTTCGTCCGAGCAATCTCAATGCGGGAACCCCGGCTTTAATGCAACCGGCATGGCTAGTCATGCTGCAAAATATCTATCGGCTTATGTGCTTGGTTCAAATGGTACCGGAGAACGTTTATACGGTAACAACTTACCATCCTACTATTGCGGCTCAAGCGGTTTTAGCTCACCGTCAGGCAAATACACAGAGTCTACAGTTAGGTTTTCCGAAATAGCTACTTTTAGAGTGACGAATTAATACCAACTTCTATTTGATAAAAGAGCTGCAATTACGCGGCTCTTTTAGTATCTGCCCAGGGAGTTGCGCGATCTCGTTTTGACCGCAGTATTTGAAATATCAGATAACAAACGACTGAGATTTTAAATATGCAAAATGTACCACAAATACTACGCAACGCTCTTCCTCACCAGTTGGCCAACGTGGTTGCCGCAACTGGCGAATTCAATGGCACCATCGATATGCTTATAGAAGCAATTGAAGGATGCTCTGTATCCCTCCCGCAAAGCGCAGATGTTGATGAAGCGATCCCAGCTTCAATATTTGTACTCGACGAAGAGCTAGACGGCACTTCAATTGGTGCTTTAACAAAGCTTTGGTGTAAGCGCTTAGCGATTCAACAAAGTCAAGATGCCTTCTTATTGTCACTGGTTAAGCGAGCAATTACCGCTCTTGCAATAAACGACGATCTTCCTCAAGACGTGAGCTCATTGGACATGGCAAAGCTTGCTGAAATTGGCAGTAGAACCAGCCAGGATTTTCACGCGTCTACGGGTGACATCTACCAGTTCAATTCAACCATCAGTTGTTGGGAGTGCGGTGAAATGCATTTCGACATGGATTCGGATGGTTATCCCTGCGATCAACACGGAAACCATGTATCAGGAAAATTCCTGTAACCCGGCGCCACACCTTAAATGTTGAAACGAACTGGAGAATGAAAAATGGGCAAACACCTATCAATAAAAATTGGCAATTTACCGCGAACTTTTAAGAAGAGCTTATCAGGGATGCCACCCGAGATAGCAAAGAAGGCCAGAAACATTACTCAGCAAATTGCTTCTGGAACACCAACTGGTGAATTTGAAGCGAAACGACTGACGATTAATCGAAAAGTGCTGTCGTTCAAAATTGGCAGTCGGTACCGGATGTTGATGGCTGAAACACCTAATGGCATAGAACCTTGGATGTGTTGCTCGCACGAAGATTACAACAAGATCTACATGCGTATTTCGACCTCATAAAGATGTCTACGGAGACTTAATTGAAGTCGCAGAGAACTTTTTTTGCCAAAAGCCCTTCTGGGCACAGAGTGTGGCCGCGGTTTCTGATGTCACAGAAGACACCATTGACGTCCCATAGAAGACATCAAGAACAAACAGAAATGAAATTCATGCACCCGTTACGGGTAAAATTTAACTACGTTGGAGACAACAATGCTTACTGCCATTAATTATTTACTTTGGTCGCTTATCGGCCTGATGTGTGCCTATAAACATCAAAACCGTCCAACTGAAAGTATTTCCAAAACACCGTGGATCTTTCTATCGATAGTCTCGATGTCAGTGTCGATCGCCCAGAGTGTTGATACTGTCTTAACCCCTACTTTTCGACATTTCTCCAACTACCTGACTGGAGAATTGCAGTTCAGCCAGGCTTTGACCGAACTAATGCTCCTTACCGGGTTTGCAATAATCTGTTCAGTCTATTGCTACATGCTACCTGTACGTGTTTCGGCATGGGCGTCTAAGCGTGCATTTGCGCGATATTCGGAGTGTGCAACCATATAAAAATCAAAACGAATTGGGGATATATTCATGAAAGAACAGGTTGTTTACCAGTGGTACCTTGAACACACGAACAGTTCAGAGAACAAGCATAAGTTCTATGAGGTTTCGATTGTCCAACGCGGTATAGATTCATTTGCTGTTACACGTCGTTATGGCCGAATCGGTACCAATAGTAAACCGCGAGACGTAGACACTTTTTCTGTCTTTGAATCTGCATTGGCTAAAGGCCAAGAGTTAGTTTCCTCTAAGCGCTTTAGTAATCGTGATGCCTACTCGTTAATGCGAGAAACAAGCCCTAATGAAGTTGTTAAAGGCACACCAGCGCCCCAAATGGTTCCATCTATACCTGAAATCGTCATTGAAGAAGAACCAGCAGTAGATGACTCCTTCTGGACAGGTTTGAAATTGGCTTAAAAAAGATGGCCTGCTCAGCAGGCCAAATACTATCAGAGTGAGAGTAGACATATGATAGCCCGTAAAATTCCACGTAATGATGCTTACAAAATTCTACGAAGCTTAAAAGATGTACCGTGCATGTCTGAACAAGAAATGAGTGCATCTGAAAAGCTTGGTCACTTGAGCCCAGGTCGGGTTGTTGACCAGCTACAGTCATTTGCTAATACGGAAAAGCAAGAGACTGAACTTAACCGGAGATGTCGAGCTGCCGGGCTCCAGTTTTTCTTTGATCAAGGTGGTTTGGTCCAATTCAGAAAAATTGTTCAAGAGGAAAAGTGTGATGTATGAACTTAATATCAACCATTTAAATGTTAATGGCTTTATGGACGTTCACACCATAGATGTTCCTATAACTGGAGATTCTCTGGAGATTACTGATAAGGAACATGCTTTATTTCGTGTATCACGAATGAATAAGGTCTGTTCAAAAACGGGCGTTCAGGCACTAGGCCCATCATCAACTTTTCAAGTGATTAATGACAAAACGTTCACCTGTCGTTTGGACGCCGAAGAAGCCTTGACCCAAGATTTTATGGTTAGTTCTGACGTGGTTTATGCGGTCGTTGTAACGCCTGAGTCAGCCCAACCATATGTGTTATACGCGGCTTACGTTTATAACCCGCAGAAAGTCGCGGCTAATCGTGCAAAAGCAAACATGCCGTTCACGGCCAAAATCACTTTTGAAAATTATGCCGCGACGGAGAAAACCGTAAATGAAAAGAACATCCAAGAGGCCCTATCCCTGTTATCGGTTAATAGAGAAATTAGCTCAAGGTTTGAAGGCGATACATTTTGTATGTTTTGTGAACCCCGAGAAGCCAGTGACTTATTTAACGCGGTCAGTAACTTAATTAGTCGGATGCGGCTCAATCTTACGGGTACCCAGTTCGATGGCGTTACTGCCGCCGTAAGATACGTTTAATTGATGGTGCAGCTATATGGCTGCGCCGCCCTTAAAACAATTCTCCATCCCTGTTCCACCAGCAAGCTATTCAAGCTTTTATTCCCTCGATCCATTCTCCCTGCTTTTCCATATCCTTCAATTTGTCACCACAAACAAACACCCTTCAATATGTCACGATAATACCGTATCAGATTGATATTGCGCGATTTTACTTATGGGTGAAAATTTGAAATATCACTAAATGAGGGCTAAAAAATGCAATTAACTGATACTCAGAAAATGGAATTTATCGAACACGGTGGTGACATCTGCCCCATATGTTCAGACAGCTCGATCGAGCACGACGAACCCGACTTCGGAGATACATCTGTGTCCCAAGACTGCCAATGCTCACATTGCTTCGCAGAATGGAATAATCAATACGTATTATCAGCTGTGAAACTTCTTGAGCCAGGTAAGCTGAACATTAAGGCCTTAAGCCCTCTTCAAGAAGAGCGATACCTGTCTCATGGCCAAGCTTGCGTTATTTGCCAATACGACAATATGGATGGTTCAGGTTTAGGTTTGAATTGCGATGAATTTTTGAAGGTAGCCTCTAAAGGGAAGATGGCTGTTAGTTGTCCTTGCTGTAACGCGTCATGGAACGATCAATTTGAATTAGCCGACGTGATTATCACTAATGCCGGCAAATATGCACCCGTAGAGGGAGACGCAGCATGATTGATAAGGTCTTCATCGATACGGACGGACTGATTTGGTTTAAGAACCCAAACCTATCCAATTGGTATGATCACCCTTCCGCTAGCATTGCTAAGCGTGCTAGGCAGGACAATAACGGTCACCCAAGACTTGCAGGCATATGCTTGTCGGGAGTGATGATTTCTCAAATCGATTCACAACTGCCAAACAGAATGGCTGGAGCTATAAAAGAATTAGAACTACCGGACTACTTAATGCAAAAAGCCTCACATAATTTAACCCGCGTCTTACCGGACTTACCCAACTAATAACTTTCATTGGACGCCATCAAATATGGCGTTCATATTCCTTCACATTCAAAATTTAGCGTTTTTAAAAATTAAATATTGTACAATCGCTAGATTATATCGATTCACAGCATAGCTTTGAGGATGAATGAAACAACATAAAATTTCGATAGGTTTGATGTACACCTTGCTCTGTACTGGAGGCATATTGCTTTCACAAATACAGCTGTTTTTTATCCCCCTACTAATCATCATTTGGATAACTGGTTGGCTATTTGGCCGCGGCGCCCCGGCAACAGCTAGACACTACTACAGCCACCTTACCTCGACATGTAAATACTGCACATTAATCATGTCTCTCGGAATACCTATGATGTTTGGAGCTACATTCATCCAATATCAGCTCAATGAAATGGTCTATCCAACGGTTGAATACATTGCCCAGAATCCGGTAATGGCTGGTCATATCGCATTAGCTGTTATTCAAATGTTCGGAATTTTATGCCTTGGCATGCTTGGTCTGCTGGCGTTTAGAACTTACAAGTGCCTTGTTCCATTGTTCAAAGAAGCTTGATTACTCTCAGTTACACAACAACTTTCAAAATAGGGATCACCAATGACAGAATCCACCAGCGAATCTGCTGTTAATGTGCAAGTACCGTCTAAAGAAATTTTTTCGATTAACGGCTATTTGATGCTATTTATCATCTGCTTTATCGTCTTCTCTGCTCTCATGATTGGCTTTGGCGTGATTGGAACTAAAACGGTACAGTCCGTTTCCAGTTATAGCCTTGCTACCAGATATACGGAAACAACTCCATATCGATGGTTCAGCATCCCTCTTGGTGTTCTGGCATTCTTTTGTCTTATTGGGCTGAAAACTCTCGGCCCCAAAGAGGTTCGTGTTGTACAGCTTTTCGGAACGCCTTTAGGCGTATTTAAGAAAGAGGGACTTCACTGGATTAACCCTTTCTTTTCAACAACTCTTCTGAATTATCGGGTAAAAAACTTTGAGACTGATGTCCTAAAAATAAATGATGCTAACGGTAGTCTGATTACGCTTTCAGCGGTAGTAAGTTGGAGAGTAGCTAACCCCGAGTTGGTAGTTTATGAACTGGATGATTTTGATGAATTTTTCAGTTCTCAAGTTGAAGGTAATATCCGCAACGTTGCTGGGAAGTATCCGTATGAGCACGTCGCTGAGTTTGGTGATGATAAAGATTCTGAGATAGATGGAGATAGGGAAAAAGCCGATGCAGGTACAATTGCCACACTAACCCAATCAACAGATGAAATTTCAAAAGAGATCATCAAGTCTATCAATGAAGACGTTACCAAGTATGGTCTTGAAGCCATCGATGTGAGTTTTAATAAAATGGGTTACGCGCCAGAAATCGCGGCGGCAATGACCCAGGCTCAGCAGGCAAAAATGGTTGTAAAAGCCAAACGAGAACTAACAACCGGTATCGTAAAGATCGCTGCCAACGCTGTACGAAATCTTTCGGAAGAAGATGATATTAAGCTCAGTGACAATGATAAAAGCAGGTTGGCCACTAACCTAACTCTAATGTTGAGCACAAACAGAGAGGTGGACACAGTAATCTCTTTGGATAATTAACCTAACTTAGCCCAGCCATTGAACTGGGCTTTTTTATACCCTTTCGCGTTTTCTAACTCGCCTTACTCTTGTTAATAACCTAATGACTTAAGGATATTGACCATGAACAACGCATCGTTCTCACATCAGCTAATTCAAAAGACGGAAACGTTTAGCGACATCGATAAAGCTATTCTCGTGAACCTTCTCTATTTGCAAACGACGGGTAGCTTAATGCTTGAGCCTGAAATTGATGGCTCTACAATTGACTGGTTCAAAGAGCATGGCTTCTACGACGCTCTGTTATTGGAGCCAGAGGAAGAAGAAAAGGTGTCTTTAGGCTTCACTGATTAGATCAGATTGCATCCGTAGTGGCGGTTGTTTCAATCGCCATTACCACTACCCCACTCACTACCACCGCACTTTTTCGCAATCTACGTGATTGCGCGATCCGTAACATACCTGAGAATAATCCCTGAGTTGAGTAATTACGAATTAAGGGTTTATTTATGAACGGGCTTTTCCTAACAGATGATAAGTTTGACGCAGCGCATATGGCTAGTGTTGAGGCATTCTTATCTCAACACGCACCACAACCAACTACAGTGGCGCGTAATGGCTTTTTCTTCACAGACGATGACATTGCGGCTGCGAAGCTTAATGAAGGCTTACCGTTTGTAATTACCCCTGCATATGACACAGCAGGTAATCCAAATTTCTTCGATGCTAATGGCAACCTTGTGGCTGGCATCTATGCCGATATGCCTAATGAGGTTTATCACTCCCTACCTGCGACCAGCTCCAGCCAAGTAAAAAAATACGCAAAGTCACCTGCACACTACAAGCGAGCTTACATCGACAAAATCGACCGTAAACGTACAGCTAAGACTACAGAGCGCATCTACGATGCAGGTACATACTCACATGAACTTATATTAGAGCCAGAGGGCTTCTATGACCGCTATTATCGCTTACTTAATCCTGTTGAGCATGAGAACAGCTTACACACTACTGACGACCTTAGAGAGAAGTGTAAAGAACTGAAACTGGCAGTGTCAGGCACTAAAGCCGCTCTAACCGAACGTATCCTACAAGCTGATCCATCAGTACTTATATTTGAAGAACAGCAAAAGCGTCACTTAATTGATAACTCAGGTGAGCCAGCTGTACTTAAAGCATTAGAGGTACAAGCTGACTCTACGGGTCGACCTTCGCTAGTAGATTGCATGACTGACGTTCAGGTGAAACCGTTACTAGAGAAAACACCGATTGACCCTATTGTTTGGGATGACGCACACCGCGCTTGTGAAACAGTACGCAACCATGAGTGGGCAAATACCATTTTGCAAAATGGCTTCGCTGAACTGTCTGTCATTGCTCAATGTCCAGAAACAGGAATGATGCTTAAGGTTCGTTTCGACTGGTTATCTAAAGATGGTGTTCCAGCTGATGTAAAAACTACACGCAGCGCCAATCCTTTAATGGCTGCCTATCAGTTTGGTGACCTTGGGTACGACCTACAGGCTTACATGTACACCTATGTCGGTAGATTGGCTGGTATACCCTGCCCAATCAACGTCTTCCCCTTCGTTGCTGTGGAATATCTAGATGCAGACATTTGCGAAGTGTTTGAGTTGTCAGATGCCGATTGGGAAATTGCTGAGAGAAACTTCCATCGTCACATTCAAAATCTACACCGTTCACTAGAAGAAAATGACTGGCCGGGATACACACAGAGAAATGGCAGTACTTTACTGACATTGCCAAAACGCGGTCGCGTCTAACTCCTTTCCTCCCCTTTGAGCACTCAACTCAACCTTACTCAAAGGGGTCTATTTGTCCTGTTGCGCGTTTAGCAAGTTGGCAGAAAATAAAAACTCAACTAACCAAAACACTGTGAGAAATCAAATGACTGCAATCAAAATCGACAAAAAAATGTGTCAAACACTTCGTTCAGAACTTAACCTAGCGTTTGAAGAGATTAAGAGAAAGACTGGTGTAACTATTGAGGTAGGTAATATGTCTTACGATCCTGATGGTTCTAAAGCAACAGCTAAAATCACCATGCTTGGCACCTCAGAAGATGGCACTGTTGTATCACCTGAGTACAAAACGCTTGTATCGTATTTATATGCGTTCCCATACCTTAACGAAGAAAAGATAAAACGTGAGTTTAAATGCAATGGCGAGTGGTTTGTATTGACCGGATTCAACTCCAGAGCGCGAAAAAACCCATTTATCGGATCGTGTGTGGAAGGGTCTAATAAAGGCAAGAGCTATGTATTCCCTGCCGATACAATCGAGGCCATGTTTACCAATGAAAAGTTCCTACGTAATTGATACCTTTCGTTTCAATGACCATTCAAAGTTTCTAACTTATTAATCCAATAAAAAAGGGAGCATGATGCTCCCTTTTTACTACCTGTCGATCAGTGACCTAGATTAAAAATCGTAGGTTACGTTAGCGTAGTAGTTACGCTCAGGCGTTACGAAGCCTTTAACTGTTTCGTATTCTTTATCAAACACGTTACCCACTTTTGCACCACAAGAAAGTTGCTCAGTGATCTGGTACGTCATAGCAATGTCTGTCAGTGAATAACCGCCAAGCTCAACTTTGTTTGATGCATCGTTGTATCGCTTACCTTGGTACAAGTAGCTTACATCAAACTTGAAGTCTGAGATTTCGTAAGACATGTTCCACTTAGCACTGTTGCGAGCGCGACGAACTAGCTGCTTATCCGAATCTTTGTTTTTTGCATCAAGGTAGTCGTAAGAAACCTCATGATAAATACCGAAGGTGTCAAAGCTTGCCACAAACTCTACGCCTTTAACCTGTGCCTTACCGATGTTATCAAGGCTTGAGTTCGCACTAGAAATCATGTTCTCGATTTCTGAGTGGTGGTAAGCAACGCGCAGGTCTGCAAAGTCATAGTTCGCTTCAAGTGCGATTTCACCTGATTGCGCTTCTTCTGGCTCTAAGTTCGCGTTTCCTTCGTAACAACCCCAAACATCACATTGACGCGGCCAGTATAGCTGGTTGAATGTAGGTGCCTTATACGAAGTACCGTACATAGCCGTTAAACGGTGCGAATCATCGATGTCATAACCTGCACCAAGTTGATATGTTGTAAATGTACCGTATGCATCACTATCATCCAGACGTACATTACCCTCAATCAGATAATCTTCACCAGACTTAGAAGTACCAAAGTATACAGATTGTGTCTGACGGTCATCGTCCACATAATCAATACTAACGTTGTCTACTTTCTCGTTATTGTACTCAAGGCCAGCCATTAAATTCGTAGAATCATTTAGGGCGTAGTTGTTCTGCCAAGTGATCACACTACGAGTGGTAGAAATGTCGCTACCATCCGAGCCATTGCCATACGATTCAGATTTATCTTTGTTGTGGCCAACAGTCAGCGATGATAGAAGATTTGAACCTTGGTACTCAGTGACAAGACCTAGATTGTAAGTCGTGTCTTCACTTTGATCAGCGCCACCTGTAGTGTAACCACTGTCAAAATCATTTTTCCCGTTTTGATAGTAAGCGGTACCCTTAACTGTTAGCTGATCATTAATCTGATAACCACCATCTACGGTTGCGTATGTATTGTTGTAACCATCATCATCCGTGTTCACCGGGTTTGTACTATCTGGTAATACGTTATAGCCGTCAGCTCTTTGTGTATTAGCAGAAACGCTAAACCATGCGTTATCAGAAGAAGTCGCTAAACTCGCGTTCGCGTCACGACGACCTTTAGAACCAATACCCGCTGACACACTGCTTGCATCACTACCTTTTTCACTTGTGATCAGGTTGATAACACCACTAACGGCATCAGAACCATAAACAGATGCACGAGGTCCACGAAGGATTTCAATACGTTCAACACTCTTGATCGGTAATGCATTGAGATTAGCTGTACCTGTTGTTGAACTACCGACACGAATACCGTTAATCATCACAAGTACGTTACGTCCTGAACGACCGCGGATATAAAAGTTACTTGTTGCGCCAGGACCACCATTGTTGGCCACTTGAATGCCAGGTAGACGCTTTAACAATTCTGCTAAAGACTCAACCTTTAAGTCTTTGATTTGTTCTTTTGAGATCACGTCAATTGGAGACAATTGTTCGTTGATGCCCTGCTCTACACGGTTTGCTGTAACAACAATAGTTTCAGTGGTGTCAGTTGCAGTTGCAAATGCGGATGTCGAAACCAACGTAGCAATAGCAGATGCAAGTAAAGTGTATTTCATGTGTTTTCCTTCGCGTTTAAAATAAAAATGGTCGGTCTTCGGACTTATGAATCTGAAAGGAATATTTTCCATTCACCGCTGACTTTCACTTCCCACAAAAACGAATTGCAGTGTGATACAAAGCCTGCGTCATCAAATACCGCTGCGACGTCAGTTCATAGGATTCTCACCTAGATTCCCGGTACCAATTACAAATGTGCTCAAAAGTGAGCGTATTACACACGGCAAAGCCGTCCCTACCCGGTTAAGCAACCAAGTTGAGTAGTGAATCTTTAAGTTTCTTAGGCGGGGATTCGCCTCGTACAGCTTGATATGTAACTAAGAAGTCCATAGCCCATTCAACTGAGGGCAATTGGCTTTCTTCACTAAATGAATCCAGATATACCAACCCGAGCTCAACCCAAACATCATCATCAAGTTCATCACGAACTGGAGGTGTTGTTACGTCAGTGAAATCTTCAAAGCCTAGATAGTCATCCTTAAATGGGTCTTGTTTTTCTATCCAACGAAAAGTGATAGAAACGATAGAATTACGTCGACCGCCTTTGGCTGCATTTTCTTCATACGATAAGCAAATATCGGACTTGTTATGAATTTCAGTGACGGCAGGAATTAGAAATCGGCGTCTAAAATCAGACATGCGTTGGTATGATGCAGGTAGCTCGTATCGGTTAATAAGCCAGTCAATACCGAAGGTGACCGAACGCTCAACCCCTTTTTCGGCGTCTTTAGCATTTCGTTTCAATGTCACCCACTGACGGATAGATTCATACAATCGCAATGCGTATTGGTTGTTTAGCTTTGCAACTACATGGAGGAAATAGCCGGTATATCGGCCATCAGCTCGAAGTAAGTCGACTAATTCAGCGTTGAATGAAAGAACGGTCGTTCCGCGTTTTGGACGTACAGAACGTTTGGTTGTCCAACTGAGTCCATCCAATGCCTTTTCGCCATTATCTGCATCTTCACTTGGCACATAGAAGACTATCTCCCGTTTATTCAGTGCTGCCGATGCTTTGGCAATGTCACGGCTGATGTTTTTATCGCTTTCATCAAAAACACGCGCATACTCACTGTGGTTGATAGTTACATCAAACCTTCCTCGTTCTTCTGTAACAGAACCATTAAAGATTTTTTCCAGAGAAAGGTACACCAAGCGCTTTTCATTGCGTGAGAGTGTATACGCTGCCGTAGTCAGTGCGTTCGACTGTCTAAGGTAAACGGATTTCGCTTGTTTTTGACTAACGCTAATTGGCAAATTCATAAAACTCGTGACAGCTGAATTATAGAAGTCACGAATTCTAATTTAATTAATTATCAATTAGCAAGCATAAAACGCTATTTATTGAAAACGAATACTCAAAGTGTGTGACAGGCAAATACTAGAAGTTGGTAATTTGAAGTACTGCTCAACCTTTAAAGGCCATTTTTTACCTGTGTATAACCCATGAATAACCGCGTTTCCATCCCTTCAATCTGTCACGAATACCCCTTCACATTGTCTATTTATCCCCTTCAATCTGTCACGTTTACCCTTCAATCTGTCACGGCAAAACCGCCACAAGCATTGATACATAAGGGATTGCAGAACCTAATAAGATCTTTTAAGAAAGATCATAAGAAAGATCCTTAAGAATGTATGTCCTTGGATATGTGGATTTCGCTTCGCTATAACCCACAATATCCAACGCAAAAAAAATGTGGATATATGGACAGCAAGCTGCCCACATACCCACATTCAAAAATAATTGTTATTTTCTTTTTTTGTTTTTATAAAGCTAATTGAACGAATCGATTTTCACTTTTTATCTCGAATTCAATATTACCTGTTTATGAATACAGGTGATTTAAACGCTCTAGGATTCTTTCTGTGCTTCATATACCTCAAGCTTACCTTGTAGCACCCCAACCTCTTCGGAAGCCTTCATGCAAGCATCTGAGGCCAAAATGAGCCTTTCGCTAGACCGCTCTAATTGTTCCCCTTGTCTAGCGTTTTGATTCGCTAATTGCTCTATAGTCCCTTCTGCTTGTACCAAACGGTCAGTTAGATCTTTTATTTCTGTTTTCTGTGTTTCTGTCTTGGTCTGTAAGCGCTCCAGTTTCTTCTCTTCCGGGCTACGGTTTTTCTTAAGTGCTGACAGCTCGGATTTAAGATCTTTCACCAGGTTCTTGTTTGTCCCCAGTTCAGAATCTAACTCGGAATTCTGATTAGTTAGCTTCTCAATCTGTTCATCAAGTTTTTTTGCTTTCCTACCAGCGGTATCTAACTCTGCAGTTAGTGTATTTACCTGACCTTGTGACTCTGCAAGCTGTTCCTGTGTTTCAGCCAGTTGCTGCGTGGAGGTATCCAGACTAGCTTCGAGATCCCGGACGCGATTCTCGAAAAATTGGTTTTTTTCTTCTAGAGCAGTTAGGGCTTTTTCATTAGCAGATTCAACATTCTGGATTAAGTTTTGAATTTGACCATTCGCCTGTTCAGAGATGGTTAGCTTCTGCTCCAGGTTCTCAATAACTTTCGCGCTATCTGCCAGTTTCGCATTTGCATCCGTTAGAGATGACTGTGCGATTTCTAGCTCCTGAGTTCTATCCCTAACCTGAGTCGCTACCTGTGATTGGATTTCACTTTCGATTAGAGGCCAAATCTGATCCCCCAGCCCTTTCAATTTATCGATAAACATTCCAACCCATTCTGGTTGTTGAACACGCACTGAGAGTTCATTTGTCTCTTTGTAGTCCAACAACCATCGTGCACATTGTTCCAACGTACAGTTGCCAGCTACTTCATGGAGCATTTGAGCAGTAATTAATTCTACCGGTTGTCCACCAGCAATCAGTTTGTTTAGATGATCTTCAAGGTTTCGGTTTGTGTCTAACTCTGTATTCATTCCAGTACCACTTACACAACATTTATTGAATTCGTAAGTTTACAATTTTTTGAATCAGAACAGTTACCTAGAAATTGCACCACCCCACAGAATTTTATAATAAGTCTTTGTTTTTAAATGAAACAATGATTATTAATTTATTTTCAAAAAGTAGCGTTTTAAAGAGTTGCGCGTTTTCACAAGTGTCTTAATATTTTCATATCAGACGGGCTAACCACCCCGAATTATCAAAATGCTGTGGAGGCAAATCATGGAACTTATATCAAACTCACAACAAGCTCTACTAAACTTCGTTGGTCACGCTTGTAATAACGCTGATAGCCGTCAAACAGGCATTTCATCATTTGATTTCGTGTTGCTTGAAGCGAACAACGGACAACTTCAAATCACTGGTTCTAACGGCAACCAGTCATTTACTCGAATTTGTGCTACAGACGAGATCCAAGTAAAAGGCAATGGCAGTCTATGTGTTGACGCAGTGAAACTGTTTCAAGCGACTCGCGCACTACCAAAGAACACACAAGTTAAAATCAAAGAAGTACAAGGTAAAAACCGTGCAGTATTGAGCTGCGGTAAATCACGCCTACAACTAAAAACTATTCCAGTAACCGATTACCCAACAGTTGACATCATCAAAGACGTTGAGAGCACCTTTACCGTTCCTGCTAAAGAGTTTATGAGCCTAATTTCCAACGTGCTGTACGCTTCTGGTCGTAACGATGTGCGTCATTATCTGAATGGTGTTTACCTTAACGTTAATCGTGGTGCATTGTTCGCTAACGCGAGTGATGGTCACCGCCTTTGCGTGAACAAAATGCAAGTAGGTGAAGCAGTAAACAAAATGGGTCTATTGCTCCCTTACAACTCAATGACAGTTTTTACTCGCCTAAACGAGTCTGCGGAAGAAATTACTATTGCTTACAATGGTTCAAGAGCTGAATTCAATTGGGGCGGTCTTGTTTACCGCACAGCCCTTATTGATAGTAAGTTCCCTGATATTTCTAAAATGTTCCCTAAGACATGCGCAAGCAAGATCAAATTTAATCGTCTTGAGCTATTATCAGTATTAAATCGCGTGTCTGTTTTGCTAACAGATGACAAGTTCCCTAAAGTTAAACTCTCAACTACCGAAAACGGTATTAAGCTACAAACTGTGATTGATAATGAAGAAGATGGCTTAGGTGAGGACATGATCACTGCTCAAACATCTGGCGACCCAATCACTTATGACTTCGGTGTTAACCCTAAGTACCTGATTGATGCTCTAAGCCACATTTACACTGAACACGTAACAATGGAATTCACAGAAGCTAATGCGTCATGCTGTGTATCACCTGTTGGAAAGGTAGTAACAAGCAAATCACTAATTATGCCAGTGCGAATCTAGAGAATGCTGAACAACAATAAATTCACTTTAAATGGCGATCAGTGGGTCGCCAGTATATTAGACTTTAAAGTATCGCTTACTGATAAGTGTATGACAGTCTTCCACGGAGAAAATGAAGTAGAAGGTGTTTTGCGATTTCCAGAGGGTTTGGCAGATTTAAATGAATCGTCATTCACTTACAGCGAACTGGGTAACCGAACAGCGATACTGCTACCTGACGATTCCGGTCATGTAGAAATAGTCCAGTACGGCAATGACTTACACCTTAATCACTACAATACAAACGGTGTTGTGGTAGAAAAGCTCCAAGTTGCCTCCACACTCGCGCACACCTGATCATTTCCTAATTTAAACTTCTATTCGCTCCGTGTATTATGTGCTCACACATTTAATGCGGAGCGTATTATGATTCATCAAATTTCATTCATGCCTGTCAGAGATGCGAGAAAACTAGTCCCTGACAATTCTATTGCCCTTATTTCTATTCACGATGCTGGACAGGAAGTTGATTCTCAAGTTCCGAAAGAAGATTGGGGATTCTTTGATCACATTGGGTTTGATGATGCAGCATATGACGAAGAACTAATCTCAGAGTATGGCGCTGACTTCTGGAATTATTTTGACGGTTGCGCCCGTAAAGTTCACGCTCTCAAAATCTTGCTTATGTTCAAGCGTATCGAGGAATCACCTAATATCAGAGAAATCATTGTTCACTGTGACGCTGGACGCTCCAGATCAGCTGCCGTTGCTAAGTACTATGCAGAAAAGAACAATCTTGAACTTGAGGGTGACACCACTTACGCAAACTCCCTTATTTACACCCTCTTAAAGAACCCTAACCAGTTTGAGGAAGCTCTCGAAGAGCATGTAAATAAACCATCCAAAATTTCTCAAAATGAAGCAGAAGTGGAAAAGGTAAAGCTCTTTCCATTCGGTTGGGTGGATGTGCTTATAGAAAGTGTTTTTGGCAAACCACAGAAGTGAAACTATGGATGATGACATTATACGCGGCATACTCAAGGTTTTTACGTTCTTAATGCGGAGCGTTTTACTTGAGTTTATTGATTGGATAGGCGCATCCGTTATTAGAATCATTGATTCTGAAAAAGACTCAAGAGGCACACGACTATCTAAAGTTATTGGCTGGATTCTCATTGCTTTCGTATTACTGTTTACCTACTACTGCATGAATTACTTCACAGGCTAATTGTTAAGTGTTGTAGTTTTGAAAATGGCTGATTTTCAACTACTGCACTTTCAACAATCAATGTTATGAGGTAGGATTCTCTCAATCAACCAACTACTTTGAGAGAATCAATGCACAGCTCATACGTTCAAAATTGTGTTTTTTTGCTCAACGAGTACCCAGTAAATTCTAAACACTTGGTTAACGCCAAGAAGTTCCTTGTTTATGTACTACTGTTCTCGTTTGTGTTCTCCGGGATTATCCGTTGGCTATGTTCCCGTAAATTGTTGCTACACTGTATATAGATCCAGTTACCGAGGGGTTACTTATGATTCCTGCGCAATTTACTAAGTTGATGACTGAGCTTGAGAACCTAACAGATAGCCAAGTTCGTTATATAGAGAAGTGGCTGAAAGGTACGGATAGTACCTCACAGTTGATATCAGAGTTAGAAGAACGGATGGTTGAAAAACCAGAATGTCCACACTGTCATAGCTCATTGATTAATCGACACGGCAAAGTAAATAAGATGCAGCGATATCGCTGTAAAAACTGCGGTAAAACCTTTGTAGCAACAACGGCGACTCCGCTAGCCAGGCTCAGATACAAAGAGCTTTGGCTGGATTACATACGGTGTATGCTCGATAGCAAAGTGTTGCGTGAATGTGCCAAAGAGTGTGGGATTAACCTGAAAACATCATTCAGATGGCGACATCGTTTTCTGGCTTTACCTTCAACGCTAAAAGCCAGCAGGCTTGAAGGCATTATTGAAGCAGACGAAACTCTGTTCCCGTATTCAGAAAAAGGGGCAAAGAAGTTGAGTCGTCCTCCTCATAAACGAGGAATGAAGGCTCAAAAACGGGGACGTTCTAAGGAAGATTGGGTTCCTGTTTTGACTGTCAGAGACAGAGCCAAAAACACCTATGAAGCGATTTTGCCTGATGTAACAACCGAAGCTCTACACAAAGAGTTGGTTGGTAAGCTGGAAAAAGACAGCGTGTTGTGTAGCGATGGCTATAAGTCCTATATAGCGCTGTCAGAAAAAAATGACTTAATCCACAAACGGTTAGACGTGGCTGGCGGCATTAAGGTGATAGATAAAGTCTTTCACATTCAAAATGTTAATGCGTACCACAGCCGTTTGAAACTTTGGATAAAACGATTTCATGGCGTAGCCACAAAATATCTCGACCATTACCTTGGTTGGTTTAGATATATGGATACACCAGAAAACCTTAACGAAAACAGGCTGTTCCACATTCAACAACAGTTAATGGGAACATAGCCTATCCGTTTAGTGGATTACTTAAATGCTCCACCCCCAATTCTATCTGTATATGCTGATCCAGAGTTCTGCCCAGGTGCTCTCAAAGTCACTTCAAAAGATGATTTTGGCTTTATTTTAAACTGTTCAACAATTTCTAAAGGCAGTGAGCTAGATAGTTCAGTGGTAATACAGAAGCTTTCCAAGTTGGACACAAACGTCTACAAAGTAGTTGCTGTACTAAGTGGCAATCGAACACCAGATCCTGATGTTATTGCAACACTACCAAGCTTTGTTGAATCTGACGTGGTAAAGGCATTCGTTTCTAACGCATTGAACGTGACTGGTACTGATGTTCTGGATTCAGGTACTGTCTACTGGGGAATTGGTAAGAGCAGCAAACAAGATTTAGGATTAGTTTCGGCTTTGCTTGAACGCGGCCTATCAAATCCCTACTCACGATTTAATGACTCGATAATGAAAGACTTGGTGAAATCGGAATTGACAGCTCGAATCGTCAAAACGTCACCAGATCTCACGATTACTAAGAATACAGAGAAAGCACCAGTTCAAGAGGAAAATACTCAGACTATTTCCGTTGAGCCAGAGCAACCAAGTTCTACTAAGTGTCTAGAAAACACCAATGGTTCTCCTTTCTGTAGTGCTGCAGAAGATATGGTGGAAATACTTGATGGCCCATTGGTAAAAATTATGATGATGGTATTCATCATGGGAGTCATCTTCTTCTCGGTTGTTAGCCCCAACGTAGTTATGTTTGCTTCTAGTATCCTAGCTGTGCTTTTCCTTGCTAACGCATCAAAAATTGCTTCTACAATCTTGGGATATTGACATGAAATACTCACGAAAAAACCTTTTACGTACAGTCATACTTAATGCAGCCATCGACCCTAAAAATATCGCAGCATTCGCATTATCAATCTTCTTTACTGTCAACGCCGTTGTATCGCAGGGAAAAATCGCATTGATTGTATGTGCAGTAGCGAGCCTTTCGACATACATAGCACTGGTTGTATTTACAACACAGCGAAAAGCAAAGCAGTATGGTGCGTTGTACTTCTCCGCGTTACATCGTTATCAAATGGACGTTGTTGAATCTCAGCTAGAGAATTTGGAAGATTCGCCTTTAGCAAAGGACTCAAGATCACTGCTAAAAATGTACTGGGACATGAGACTATCGGGAAATTTATCGGACTCTCGAAAAGACACTCTCGCTGATGCATCTGAACGCTATTTCCAGATCATGACGACTTCACTAAATGCGATTAATAGACTTCCTGACGATAGCCAGGCGATTCAGATTGAAAAGAAAAAACTAGCTGAATTGTCGGAGTCTTACCGTTCAGCTCTTATCTCAGAGTGTGTAAGACAAACATCGGCAGGCAATACTTCTCAATTTAATGAGCTGATCAGTGAACTTGAGTCAATCAAGTTTTCAAATGAGTATGTGACACAATAAATTGCTCCAAAGGAGTTCCCTTCCCCCACCTATTGGGAACTCCTTGAATGACTCCTACCAACAGAACCTACCTCACTATTTTTTTTAAGCGTTATAATTTATCATTAACTCTAAATAGAGCTTGTTGCGGGAATCGGATTGCCGATTAAAGTATTGGTTATTACGAGTTAATGACTAAGTGAGAACAAAATGGCTCAACCATACTTTATCCCCACACAAGACCAGCTAAGTACAATGGAATCCGTCTTGGGTAAGCATCTTATAGGTAAGAATTTTCACCTTAGAAATATCGTCCTTGAGATGCTGCAGTATTCAGAGGGTGAAACTCAGTGGCTAAGTGCGCAATCAAAAGACTTGCCCTTACCATCCAGTGAACAGTGTTCACGCTATGAACGCGAAATTCCAGAGCAATTATGGGTTTACACAGATCCATCTGTCAGCCAAGTTTTAATCCATTTTACTAAACCAAGCTGTTTGGAATCTCAATACGATAAGCAAGATGCAGATTTGGTGATCTATGACTCTGAAACCCCTTCTCAGCCGCCCATATTTGAAAGCAATGAATGGGCTTACATTGCCAATCTTTACACCGTACAGGCGGTTACAGTAGCAATGCCATCAATCGAAGAATATGGCGTTGATATGGCCGCGACAGATACCGGTTGCTTGGAATTCTTGAGTGAACAGCTTTTCCTAAAGCAAGTTGACGAGAGCTTTTGCCCTGCTCCATCTAATCGTGGTGATGACGGTTCAACGACAATTTGGATTGAATTAACACGCAATCGCTCAGAGTCCCACTTAACATCGAAAGAATAGGTACCGAAATTGAACAATTACAAGCTCCTAATGGAGCTATCTGGAAAAGTAACTGATAGAGCCAAACTGCTATTAGTACACGCTAGAAAACTCCAAGTAGTAGGCATACTTCTACTTGGTATTGGTATTTACGGATTTGATCTGTATGCAATCTTCATCGGTGCTTCCATTTGGTATTTTCAACACATAACAAAGAGCGCGGGTGACCATTTTCATGCATCGTCAGCAAATGTAACGATGAAGGTATACAAAAACCCTGAGAACTATCCTCCATTAAATGTTTGGCTGGTTCCGCATGAAGGCCGGGAGATCACCCCTGACCATTACGATGAACTGGAAAAACTGGTGCTTGAAGTTAATGAGGACTTCATAACGAAGAAAGTACAGCAGGTCTACGATTATCGAGGCGGTAAGGTCACCTACTATGACTTGGCCAATATCATCTTTCTGACCGAAGGCATGGTTCGTTACAAAGCTATTCGTCAAGCAGAAGGAAGTTTTTAACCGTAGTCTGCAATTGAAAAATTGGTACCTATTTCTAATCCATAAAGAAAGGCGCATCTATGCGCCTTTTCTGCTATTTGAGGTAATGGCTTGCTCTGTTTCGCACTTCGTAAACAAGTTCAATTAGGCGCGACTTATAAGGTGCATGGTCATCAATTTGGCCCACTTCTTCTGTGAAAGCTGCCACAATAGAATGCTCACTGTCGTAGAACTGTTCATGTTCCCCCCATAGCTGAACCAATTGTTCAACTAACCAGTGATCATACTGCACAAGGTTCTCTTTTTTCTTCAAGATGTCTTTTTTTAGTGTTTGCGATACAGCCAGTTTTATTGGGTTAACCTGATGTACTGGTAAGAAACCATCGATTATCCATGAATTGAGAAGGTTTTTAACCAGGGCATGTTTCGGGGACTTTAGTTTGTTCGTTACTGGCTGGCTAATTCCCCTCGCTAGACTTTTGAAATAGCCGTTACTTACAAATTCGTCAGACATTAGTCGCAGTACGCCATGACAAGTATCATGTTCACTGTTCAACATATTCTCGAAGAAGCTTTCTACGCTTGAGGTTCCAAATCGTTTAACAAGGTTTTCCGGTATCTGGTAACCCATTTGCAGCATGTATTCAGCTATCTGATGTGAATGGTAATCGCAGCCTTCTATTTCCATTACTTCATAAAGGAGTCTGCCTTTTATCATATCGGCAAGTTTCTCTTGAGAGATGTTATGACTTAAATTGACTAATCCGAACCCTAATGGCCTTAAACTACGCAAGAATCTAGCGATATGGTTACTATGAATAACATCAGCTGTACCACTGTGGATTTGGAGCACTAGGCTATCTACTACCGTTCTAGTATCGGCGTCTAACTCAGTCTCTTTTACCTTCCTCAGCAGTTCTAATAATGGTGCTTTCTCATTGTTCTTGATTAACAGGTAGTGCATTTCTTAATCCGGTTGCTGTACATTAAGAAACGATACTACCACGCTATCAAAATTTAATGTTAGCCACATAGGGGCTCTTGCGGCATATATATCTGCCTGCATACTAGTGAATAGAGAAAAGTTTAAGGTATAGCAAATGAATAGAACATCCGAGCAAGACGCTATTGTCTCGTTTAACTCAGGAAATGCACTGATCGACGCAGGCCCAGGTACTGGCAAAACGACTACTTTAATTGAGTTCATTTTGGAACAAGTCAAAACGATGCCGGCTACCAATATGTGCGTCCTAATGTTCAATAGTGACATCGCAACCGAGTTCACTGCGCGTATCAAAGCTAAAAGATTGGCAGATCTTCCATTAATCAAAACCTTTCACGGTTTTTGCTACAGCGTTTTGCGTAATTCTGGCCACCTGAATCGAATTGGCTTCGAACTTAACATGGACACTGGACCATTCCAGCTGTCATTAGCTAGGTCTGCTCTTAAAGTGATTGCCGCAAACACGAGAAGCAAGAAGATTGCATCCGTTATTGGTGATAGCAAAACTGCAGATACCCTATTGTCGTTTGTCGGCCTCGTGAAAGCGATGATGTTACCTGTAAAAGAAGTGTTTAACATTATGGGGATCAACCAAACTTACTCGTTTTTAATCCCTGCATTTTATGAGTTTGAAAAGGCTCGTTTGGCCGAAAAAGTATTGTTCTTTGATGACTGGTGTCCTGAAACCGTAGCTCTGTTACGCAAGGACGGACAGCTAAGAACTCAATACCAGTCAAAATTCTCTAAAATTTTGATTGATGAATTTCAAGACATTAATGCCTCCCAGTATGAGCTGGTAAAGCTGATTAAGGCCCAGAATACTTCTCTAATCGCGGTCGGAGACATTGACCAATCGATTTACAGTTGGCGCGGTTCAAACCCGGGATTTATGCTAACTTTCGAGAAAGATTTCCCGCCGTGTACAAAGCTGACATTAAGTAAGACGTTCCGTTATGGTCACCGTTTATCTCTGGCTTCAAACCACCTGATTGTGAACAACCAAGAACGATTCGACACTTTGACAGTTTCTGCTCCAGGTACACCAATTACAAATGTTGAAGTCTGCCCTACAGGTACGCCAGCAGCTGACGTTATCGAATCCATAAACAAACACTTAGAATCCGGTGGACAACCTGCAGACTGCGCCGTCCTGATCCGCCGTTGGTCACAGTCCATGCTTTTCGAGTTATCGTTCCTGCTTCGAAGGGTGCCGTATAAAATGCCCCCAGAATTCGCATTACCAAACACAAGAGAGATTAAGCTTCTCACTACTCTACTAACTTTTGTAACCGGAAACGATAAGGTGCTTGATTCGGAAGCGCGCAGCACACTTATTTTCGACCTTCTCCGGTTCCCTCACACTTACGTGCCGAATAAGAAGCTGATGGAGCTTTCACGCCGCTTAAGTGGCATTGATGTAGAGCATTGGGTATCCGCGATAGATACCATTCAATTAGCTGATACCACCAGCAAAACCCGTTACGAAAACGTAAGGGAACGCCTGTATATCATCGACACATTGAAGGGAATGAAAAATGCCTCTGCCCTTGATGTTTTTGATGCGTACCTTGACGAGTCAAACATGTCTGAATGGTTGGCCAATAGCGCGACAAGTGATGCTGAACTGGCAGAAGCAGAAGAACGATTTAACTCACTTGCGACCGTATTAAGAAGCCTGAAGCTTTCACCAGCGGATGCACTCTCTTACTTCCAACGACTCATCAATTTGTCGCAACAACAAACAAAGAATAATTACGGTGTAACACTGACCACCATTTTTCGTTCAAAAGGCTGTGAGTATGACCTTGTTCTACTGCCGTTTTGGGATGCGGATACCATGCCTATTAAGAAAAAGTCAGAAACTGGTTTAGGTGTTGATGAAGAGGAAGAGCGACGACTGGCATATGTAGGCATGACAAGGGCTAAAAAAACCGTTCGGATCTTTCACGCCAAAGCTCAAGAGGGCGAGCATCACCTTACTAAAGCAAGTAAATTTATTCGTGAGTCGGAAATTGACCTATCCATTGCTCTCTGTAATGCCGTGACAGAGAGAACGGAATTACCCGAACGCTCTACCCCTACTTCACTTCGTTACCACGAAGCTATGGTCGCTCAACGCTGACTTGTGCGATTAGACTTCTAGCGGATACTGACCCATATCAAATACGTTATGGGTCAATCACAATGAACAAACTACCACTTTTAGAGCTATGTACAGGTATAGGCGGATTTCACCTTGCCGCACAGCAAAACGGTCTTATAGAAACGATCTGCACCGCTGAAATCGACCCATATAATACAAAATTGATTGACCGTAACTTCAATCTAGATAACTGCGGTGATGTGTCTGAAATTGGTCTTCCTCGCGCCTATCACAGCCATCAGGCACTTATAGACGAGGATAAGGTGCCTGTTGATGAAACTGGCTTCACAAGCCTTTGTATGGAGGATTTCATGGAAGGAATATTGCCCTTCCCAACTATCCTATCTGCTGGCTTCCCATGTCAGGATGTGACTCCAGCTAATACCAAAGGCAATCATGTCGGCATCAACGGTGCGCGATCTGGCCTAGTGCACGACATTCTTAATATCGCAGAAGACTTGGAAGTTCCGTATTTGGTTTTTGAAAACTCAAGCAACCTCTTGAACCGTGGGCTTGATGTGATTCTTATGGAACTTAACAGACTTGGTTATATCGTTGAGTGGGAGGTCATTGCAGCGACTGCGTTTGGCTACCCACATTACCGCCATCGCACTTATATCGTCGCGTATCTGCCAACGACAGCTGTCGCTCGTGGTAACCGCCGTATCTTCGATACGGTACGTAAGCAAGCGAACAAGCAACCGAACCACTTTATGCCCCTGCCATCAGAAGATCCAGAATACATCCTCAATGCAGCCGTGGTAAAAGAGCCTCGTTCAATTAAGCTGAGAACAAAGCGTATCAACGGCGTTGGCAATGCTATTGTTCCAGCTATCGCTAAGGCAATATTTGACGCCATCACAGATGCTGAGTTTGCCCCTGTAAAACCAAAACAGCCAAAATCACGCAAGAATGAAACTTACATGGCATCCAAACTTGCTGCTGGCTGGGGTGTATCTCAACTCGATATTTTTTCTATGGACAATCAAGAACTGGTAACGAACATGCCATCACGTGGCATTCTGATCGGTGGTAACATCTATACTGGAGAGCCTGATCGCAATCTTAACCCAACCAAAACTACTTTCCCGGATTTGCTGTCTACATGCATTGCAAAGGACGGCAACAACAATTTTACTTCCGGTAGCCGAATGTCACGGCCCGGTAAATTAGGCGGGTTGATCGGGGATATACAGCGCCTTGGTGCGACTGAGGGTGGCCTTAACCCTGTGTTTGCAGAACGTATGTTGGGCTATCCAGAGAATCACACACGATTGGCTTACTAACAGAAGGGAACACAAATGAAGTATTTTGCTTATCTGGTACTACAAATGGGTGTGTTTACATTCTTACTGCATCCGGTAAAGGCATCGTATGCGGTTGAATTTGCCATAGCAGCGATGAACATATTAGCCATAATCTCTCTGTACAGGATTGTCACCCCTAAAATTAGACCGATGGTGCAACATAAATTGGCCGCTGTTGTTCAACAACCAGTGAAAACGCCAATCGACCTATTGAGAAACGATTCATATGAATCAATGGTGGTGTTTGTCCTTGCAGTTGGTCCATCTCTACTTTCATTCGTGGCTTATGTCCAACTCTTCAAATAGTCACTAAGCATTTCCCATCTAGCGCGTTTTCCAATGTGAGAGATACTTGTTGTCAGTTCAATTGAATGGGTTGGCAACCAGTTCCTTCCCTTCAAATTATCTCTCAAACTATCTGGCATCAAGAGTACCACTTAAATCGTGATTTCTTGGTGCCTAATGAATACGGAACAGCAAAATGAATCACAAAATACACTTTTCGGGTCAACTAATGGGAATTCGCTCAACAGATAAAAACCTTCCCGTAGACTTCGATAATAAAATCATGATTTACGGCGGGACACCGTTTAAGTTTGTCGAATCAATTCTGTGGACGTTCCATGTTACCGGCATTGCTACACCGGAAGAATTTGCACAATCACCCCTTTCAGAATCCCATCAAGATGTCTCTTTTGACTATGAAAGCTTTATCACGAACTGCTACAAAGAGTTTCGTTTAACAGAGGACTGTGACCAATATTACAAAGCAATTTATCCACTAATTCGTCGCAGCGCCTCTGAGATCAAAGAACAGTGGTCAGGTAACGAGGAAGTATTTCTTCACCTTTACGGCCTGGAGCACGCCGTGAATTATTCTATACATCGCCCTTACCAAAATGAGGTTGAGCTTAAATATCTTGCATCGCTTGGCGAGTACATCAAGGAAGTCATGAACAAACCTGCAGATTCGATGACGATGAAAGCTTACAAACAAGCCGTTTTCCGAATTGGTCAGTACCTCGAACTCGAGATGAATGCAACCGTTGAAGGGGTGCTTCAATATATCAATGGCGTCATTTCTAACCCTGCTTCGGCCACCAGTGATACGTCATTTATTGCTGGCATTCGGCATATCAGAGGTAACTCCAACTTTGCTAGTCATATTACACAGGCCTTTTATGACGATATGAGGGATGCTAAGGACAAGCAATTAAACTCTATGTTTGAGACTGACAAAGAGATTGTTGTTGAAGCCATAAAACAGCGTGTTAACGACTGGCGCAAAGCTGCATAACTTGACCATGCAGGTTGGCAGCTTGCCAGCCTGCAGCCTCTGGCGCGATTAGAGAAGTGTCAGAAAATAGAATCTCAAGCACAGGAGATTCCACGATGAAACTATACGACTACCTATTACCTCACCTACAACACGTTAGCCACACTCCCCTTTTTCAAGATCAGACACGTGTCTATCAATCGCAAGATCTTACTCTATACCGTGTATTCGATGATGGTGATATTTGTCATGAGCAATGCCTTATAAGCGGCAATGGTCGATACTCTGATGATAGTTGGGACAGTGCTTACGTGAATCCTGAAATCCATCAAATTGTCTCTCTCCACCAGCATCCTAAAACATGCGCGACGGAAGCCCCGCGTGTGTCCTTATGCCTATTTTCATTCCCAAGCAAAGAAGAAGCCCAGAAGCAGTTCAACACCGAGTACTGCAATGTTCTATTTGCAGGCTATGTAACAGAAGCCCACGAGATTGAAGTTATCTACAACGACATAGCCCGTCCCTTCGACTCACTGGAAGACTGGCCACATTTCGTCAAGCAGCTTCTAATCGAGCATCCATTTATCGATATTGGCACCAGTTCAAGCATTCCAGACAGTAAAGATTTTTCGTTAGAACTGTTTCACTCTCTACGAGCGGCATAACTATGGTAGAACCAATGGCTAAACCACTTCTAATCATCGGTTGCAGCGACAATAAAGCTCAAACCGAAGCCCAAGCATTCGACCTATATCTTGGCCATGTGTACGAGTTAATTCGTGCGAACATAGATAATGTTCACGATCACTTTGAAGTGCTTATACTGTCAGGTCTGCACGGCCTGATTCATTCCAAACAGGTCATTGGTCATTATGACCAGCAAATGCCTAAGCGAACCCAAACAGCGGCGATGGAAGCGTATGTTGATAAGCACACTGCAGGCACTAATAAACTGTTGAAGCAATACGCTGAGAAATCCCGCGATTTGTTTGTCGTTTTGTCCAATGATTACCTAAAAGCCTTCGACATGATGACTAAAAAGCCAAGCTCCCAGAAGCTGCTTAAAACCTTCAATTCGACGTACTTTTGCCGTAAACATATTGGTGTTGGAGTTCTCAGAGGTCGATTAAAAAAGATCCTCAATAATGTACCGAAACCATTCTCACCTGTCTTGTATCGTTCAGGCTTAGCGTCAGCTGACGAGTTCACTGGCTATTCTGCTGCCAATGCTTGCTTAGGCGCTTCGCTTGCCTACGTGAGCGACATCAAGCAACCTCACTTACTCGACATGATGAAACAGTCATTGATGAAGGGGAACCGTGCTTTTCTCGACAATGGCGTCATCACCGAAGTTGGCAAAGGTAACTTCGTAGAGCCGCAAGAAGTATTCTCGCGGTATAAGCGTATCGTGGAGTCTTTCAAAGGCCATGCTAAAAAGCTAAGTATCGTCATACCAGACAACCCATTCGACCCAGCGGCCAGCTTAGCGATCGTCAAAGAAAACAAATCGGTGATTAAGTGGTTAGCACGTCGTTGTGATGTGATTCTGCCGATTCATAAGGCACCAGACATTGGCCAGCACGCTATGTCCATGATGAAAGCACTAAGTTTTGCACCTATTCGCGTCGGTATACCCTGCAAAAAGTACATTTCGACTATTGAGGTTGTTGATGGCCAAGAGGTCAAAGTCAATGTACCCGTCAGATTGTCACCTTTGGAAATTGAACAGCTCTTTGAATTAAAGGCGCCGAATAAGGAGAGGCTATTTACTGGGGCTCATTTTCTAGCTTGTTCCGAAGTAACCCGAGGTGGTGTCTATGAAGAACGAAAAACTCTCGCGCATATCCACGGCTTTGATGCAAGTTTCGATGCCTGCCGAACTGCAGCCGTTCTAGGGAATGAGAAGTCGTCATCGCGCATTGGTTCCCAATTACTGCGTGAGGTAAACGTAGAAATCACTAAAGATAAAACGCTCCGCTCCACTGAATATGCAAGACATGATTGCACCGAGGAATATGAAGACCCACTTGCTTTTACTTCGGCGGCAGAGGCTATCGAGGAAAATGTGTTTGCTTTTGTCGAGCTATGGAATGAATCAATGGAAGCAGTTTGGGAACTGGATGTATCTGACATGCAGGAAGAAGACGCGAAAGAGTATTGCTTAAACCTATTGTGCAGTTTTCCCCGCGATATAGAAGACCAGCTTCTTAAGGGGCTAAAGCTTGCTTATTGGCAGTCATTCACCTGCCGCCATCATCAAGCGACCAATTTTGAAAAGCGAACGGAAACATTCACTCGGTTGTTCTCTGACGGTCAGCGCGTAGCGATTCAAACAACCCTACCTATCTAAACCAAACTCTAAAAATGGCGCGGCGGTTACGTGGCGCCTTTCAACCATCAAACCTAAATCTAAGCATCTTGCGCGATCCACTAACTCGCTTTTAATGGAATCAAAGCACAGGAGATAACGCTCATGACAAAACAAAATTCGAAACCTACAACGACAGGTCAACTTAAGCTTCGCGTTGGAACATTGACTCATAGCTACGCTATCGAGACAGAGGAATACATTGATGTGGTTGATCTAAAGGATGCCAGAGAGAAATGGCGAGAACACAAAGAACAGCAAGATTACAACCGTTACACCTTGGGCGGTGACGTTTTTGATGGTGATGAAGTCGTTGCAGTGTTCTCACCTAATGGCCGCTGTTTCAAGCCTTCTGATAAGGGTAACGAGTACTTCAAACGTCTTCCATCTGACGAACTAATTGACATCGACTAATCACAAACTGCCCCACCAACAAGACCCGTGGGGCTAAAAAATCAAATATAGAGAGTATAAAAATGGCAGCTATTCACCCTGATGAAATCCTTATAAACCGTTCTAATCCAAATCAAACAGTGGTTACCGCCCCTGATGGTTCACTGCTTGGTGAGTTTGAACCCCATTTCACAGACATCCAATTGCGTCGCTCTTGGA
>NZ_JAWOTX010000045.1:0-28283 GCF_033339115.1 Vibrio sp. 947
TCGTTTCCGCTCGACTTGCATGTGTTAGGCCTGCCGCCAGCGTTCAATCTGAGCCATGATCAAACTCTTCAATTTAATATTTTGTTCGGCTCAATGAATACTGAACATTCCTTTCGCTAATAAATAGCAGAAGTAATGTTTGAATTGACTGTGCAGAATCTTTCGATTCAATGGTCACTTCGTATCATTGAAACCTAATTTGAAGCCTAAGCTTCTAATTGGATTATCATCAACGAGTGCCCACACAGATTGATAGGTCTATATTGTTAAAGAGCTTGCTTCATAAGCTTTGCTATCGAAGCGGAGGCGTATTCTAAGGAATTAACTTTCAGTGTCAAACACTTTTTAAAATTAATTTTAGAAGCTTTCTTTCGCCTTATTGCCAATTGCTTTTGCGTTTCCGCTTTGCCCTGACAACGGAGGCGCATTATAGGGAGATGATTTTTCTTGGCAACCCCTTTTTAGAAAAAAACTTAAAAAAAAGCATCGAGTGATTAAATCTCACTCAAACGCTTAATTTTAGCACTCAGTTGTTAACTTCAAGTAATAAATAGGCAATCAGTATGTGTCTACCCAGCTCTCTTTAAAGCTGGTGATATCAAGATCCAGTGATTGCGCCGCTTCGATTTGCTCGATAGCCTCCAATTCTTTATTTACACTGCTCATCGTCAGTGTGTTGTTGTCTAACTCAAACACTTGGCGTTGCGTGGTGTAATAGAACTTAAGCGTAGTGAGCGCTTTTACATTGTCATTGCTCGCGGCTGCTTTAATGCTTTTTAGTTTACGAAAGATTTTGTTGTGCAGTTGCTTGAGTTTCCAAACGTACAGCACTTCTTCCATGTATGGTCGAGTTTTAATTTGATTCAATAAAGAGAGGGAAGTTGCAACTGCGAGAACGACACCAATCAAATTCCAATGGAAATTGCCCGTTGATTGTTCTGGTACGACTTCAGTGTTGCCAAACAAAACAATCAGCAAGGTACTAAAGGCAAGAGAGGAGATGGCGAGCAACGCAACAAAACCGCCAATCACAAGGTTTACTTTCTTTTTATAAATGTCTTTATTTATCTGTTTGATTTCCATATACCGCTCCTAACAGGTTACCTCTATTTTAACCAGCGCACTCCGCACGACAATCGAAGCTTTGTAAGTAAGTTCACATTTGCTATTAAACTCGCATCCCTTCCCTGCTTGGGTATATACTTCCGCGCATTCACTCTTCCTATATAGAGGCTAAATTCATGCGCTCTTTTGTTTTACGAGCTCGCGCGGCGCCAACCACCAGCAAAGCACTGTTAGAAGGTGTTGGTAATGAAGCGCATACAGAGATTCTTGCTCATACCATGATGAACACTATGTTCGTTGCTCAATCACACCGTGAAGATGTGGTTGTTCACTTGGTTTTGGAAAGCACAAAAGACTTCTCACGCACCATTACTATTCGCTCCAACGACATCACCAACATTGGCGGCTTCCATGAGTCAACCTTGATTGCAGCAGTGGCTCGCGCTTTGGATGCTTCGGTTGGTATGGGTAAAGAGCAACTTCGTGAAGTCGAACCTGGTATTACCGTTCGTACAGTGAGCTTTGAACGCCTAGTGCAAGAACTGGCAGAAGATCACCAACTATATATGTTGGATAAGAAAGGCGAATTTGTTCGTGATGCAGAAATTGGTGAAAATCCATGTTTCTTGCTAACTGACCATATACCGATGCCGAAAAAGTCTTTTAACAGCTTAAAGCGCCTTGGCACAGAGAAGATCAGCTTAGGTCCTAAGATGCTTTTCGCTTCTCAGTGTGTGGTATTGATCCACAATGAGTTGGACATACGCGAATTCTAGTTATTCACGCACACGTTGCTAGACAATGAAAGAGGACTCCATTGAGTCCTCTTTTTTGTTTCTATAGGGATGCTAAGTTTACTTACCACCAATGCTCAAACGAGCAAAACGAACGTCTGGCGAGAAGAAAGTTCGGCTATCGTTAATTAACTGAGTATCACCCACTGCCTCAACTTCTTGCAGCATCTTGTAGAAGTTACCCGCTACCGTGATCCCACGAACTGGTTGAACGCGCTCTCCATCACGGCACAAGAAGCCACTCGCACCAAATGAGAAATCACCACTCACTGCATCCGCACCAGAATGGACACCTTGAAGCTCGACTAACTCTAGGTACTCTCCCGCTTTTACTTCTGATGCACTGCTGTTGCCTGTCGCAATCACTTTGTGATTCGCTGATACGTCTAAGCTCGATTTTGCACCGCGAGCGGCACTTGCCGTCGACACTGCACCCAAATAATTCGCTGTTTGGCTATTGTGCAATAGCGTATTCAGTTGGCCATTGGCGATCAACACATTATCTTGAGTAGCGAAGCCTTCACTATCAAAACTCGCGATTGCCATACCATTTGGCATGTAAGCCGTATCAGTAAAGGTAATTAAATCACTCGCAACACGTTGACCAAGCTTGTCACCCAGTGGCGTAATGCCTTTCATCGCGCTTACGCCAGAGAAAGCACTGCCGAAAGCACCGAATAAACTTGCTAGCGCATTAATGTGGAAAATAGCAGGGTAGTTACCTGTCGCAACCGGAGCACCTTCCAGAAGATCACGAGCAAGGTTGTAGCCACCTTCGATACAGTAAGCTGGATTCAACTCATCAAAACGGCGACCAAGTGACATTCTACCCGCCATTGACTGTTTGCCGTCTTTTTCAAACAAGGTATACGCGTAACAAGTGAACGAGCGCTCGAAGTGTTGACACAATGTGCCTTGAGTATTGGCAATGATCAGTTGTGTTTCGCCATCGCTGTAACCATTGTAAGGTGCGCTAGAAGCGTGAGGCAGAGCCACTACGCCTTGCTCAAGTGCGAGAGACAGTTCAATTTTTTCATCAACCGAAGTTGTGTCTTCTTGAGCAATCTCAGCCACGTCAGTCGTGATTTGGCTGTTCACACAACTAATGGTCTGATGTTCATCTTGCTTGGAAAAGCGAGCACTTTGCAGTGCATTAGTTAGCATTAAATCCAAGCTAGGTTGCTCTAACGACTCAGAGTAGCTTGTCGCAACGCGCGCATCTTTCACAACACGAACACCCAGAACTTGGCTTGAGCTTACTTTGTACTCATCCAGCTTTCCTTGGTTCGCTTTCAGAGAAAAGCTGCTGTTGCGGTTTACAATGACGTCCGCTTCTGCACCTTGGCGTTTTGCTTCTGATAGGACGTAATCAACCGCATTAAGAAGTTGTTGTTCTTGGCTCATTAGTTACCGCCTCCTACCAGAATATTATCGACTTTCAGCGTTGGCTGACCGACTGTTGTTGGCACTGAGCCACTCACGGAACCACACATGCCCGGCGCAAGCGCCATGTCCTTACCAACCATGCTGATTTCTTTCAACACTTTTGGACCTGTGCTGATCAGCGTTGCTGTTTTCAGAGGCTTGGTGATTTTGCCATTTTCAATGAGATAAGCTTCACGAACAGCAAAGTTAAACTCACCCGTGCCCGGTTGAACCGAGCCGCCGCCCATCTTCTTCGCATAGATGCCACGTTCGATGCCTGCCAGCATATCATCAAGTGAATGCTCGCCTTCTTCGATAAAGGTGTTACGCATACGCGAGGTTGGTGCGAACTTGTAGTTTTGACGACGACCAGAACCCGTTGGCTCGTAACCTGTCTTCATGCCACCCATTTTATCGACCATGAAGCTGGTTAGCTTACCGTCTTTGATCAATTGAGTGCGCTGAGTCTTCATACCTTCGTCATCAACATGAATCGAGCCCCATTCGTTGGTCATGGTGCCATCATCGACCGCATTCACTGCGGTGTGAGCAACCATTTCGCCCATCTTGTCGTGGAATACTGAAGCTTTCTTCGCAACTGAAGTGGTTTCTAGCAAGTGACCACATGCTTCATGGAAGATAACGCCGCCAAAGCCGTTACCAATCACCACCGGCATTTCACCCGATGGACAAGCATCTGCGCCAAGTTTTACTAACGCTTGCTGCGCGATAGTTTGACCTAGCTCTTTGGCATCAAGCTGTTCACTGAATTCCCAACCAGCAAGAGCGCCAGGACCTTCCATACCAGAAGACTGCTCATTACCTTTTTGCGCGACAGTGTTACCAGCAACACGAATGTAGTGGCGAGTATCGTCAACGTGTAGACCTTCTGAGTTGAAGATAGACACTTGTTGTTCACGCTGAAGCACGCTGCCAATAAACTGGCTGATATGCTCACTCTCAGCACGTGCGGCTTGGTCAACTTTCAATAGAAACGCGATTTTTGAATCTAGGTTAGCATCCTTACTTAGCGGCATGCGGCAACCATGTTGGATTGGGTAGCGGTTCAAATTCAAAGAACCCGCTGACGCGATTTGCTCACGCTTGTCTTTTGCAGCAAGCAGCGAGGTTACGCGCTTTAGTTCGGCTTCATCTGTGCTGTTGGTGTAACCGTAAAGCACCTTATGACCGAAAAAAAGACGAATACCGATACCAAAATCGATACCCGAGTTAACCTTATCCACTTCACCAGATGCGAGCTGGACAGTGTTGGTTTGGTGATGTTCAACGAATAGTTCAGCGAAATCAGCCCCCAAAAAGAGCGCATGATCGATCACTGACTTCGCTGTTACAGAATTAAGCATGAAGTCTCCTTGCTCGATGATCGTCTTAGCCATCCTAATTAACTGTGAAAAAGTTCAACAAAGTTAAATTGGCAACACGTTAAATTTTAACAGTTTTTTAACCTTGTTTTATGCTAATCCTTGCTTAACGAGACCACGATTATTTATTAAATATTCCAGGTTCTGCTCATTCACCAGAGCGTTGCACTAGTAAATTCCACCCAGCAAACCATTTAGGTGCTTACTTTATCACTCACCTCGCATAATTGAATACTCATTATAATTACGCTCAAAAAACGTATCCCTTCCGCAATGGTCCTGCTATCATCCGAACGAAATAGTCGGGGGGCCACACGACAAGTGTTGGCTGAGATCGAAATTCGAGACCCGTTGAACCTGATTCAGTTAGCACTGACGTAGGGAACTATGCACACTTTGCCTTTCGTCGCCCCTCTTAGGTAAGCGATAGCGATCGAAAAATCGATCTATCTGCAACGGTCAAAGTCAGTTCCTATACGTCTTGTAGTAGGAGCGACCATGACGCAGCAATCACAACCTCATTCACATCACACGCCAGCCTTGCCTACCCCTATCGTATTGACCATCGCGGGCTCAGACAGTGGTGGCGGTGCAGGTATTCAAGCCGACATCAAAGCAATGTCCGCAACCGGTAGTTTTGCTTGCTCGGTAATCACGGCGATTACTTCGCAAAATACCCAAGGCGTTTCTGCGATTTTTCCCATTCCTCTCGACCATGTAGAGAGCCAACTCGATGCGGTATTTACCGACCTCAACATCGTTGCAGTCAAAGTGGGCATGCTGGCAGATTCCAACATCATCAAAGTCGTTGCAGACAAAATTAAACAATACCAGCCAAAACACCTCGTGATTGACCCTGTAATGGTGGCCACCAGCGGCGATCTATTACTGGAACAGTCGGCAATCAGTACTTTAAAAGAAGAATTGATTCCGCTCGCAGACATCATTACCCCTAACCTACCCGAAGGCGCAGCATTGACGGGTAAGCCAATGCCTCAGTCAGAATCTGAAATGAACGATATGATTACCGACCTTCGCGCGCTTGGCGCCAAAGCTATTCTGCTCAAAGGCGGTCACCTTGAAGAAAATGAAAACAGCAACGATCTGCTTATCATGCAAGACAGTGCCGAGTTAATTAGCGCCAAGCGATTTCCAACCAAAAACACCCATGGCACAGGCTGTACACTTTCTTCCGCCATTGCGTCTTATCTTGGCCAAGGCAACAACCTACACAAAGCGGTGCACCTGGGTAAGCAGTACATCAGCCAAGCTATCGCACACGCTGATGAATTGGATGTAGGTAAAGGCCATGGCCCTGTGAACCACTTTTTTGCGGGTCATACTTATGTTCGCTAACGCGATTGGCATTCAGCTTTCCGATGCTAGCCTGCGATACAAAGATAGCCAAACACCGACTTTAGCAGGAATGAACATGACCATTCCCGTCGGTAAATGGACGGTATTACTCGGACGAAGTGGCTGCGGGAAAACCACAATATTGCGTTACTTAGCTGGCCTACTGGATGACCAAGTTGACTGGCATGGCGAACTCATCACAACCGATGGCGCTGCACTGCATGACCGTATCGCTTACATGGCTCAACAGGATTTATTGCTACCGTGGTTGAATGTGTTAGACAACGTCTGCCTCAGTTCTCGATTTTCTCAAGAGCAAGCACCAGAGCAAAATAGACAACGTGCACTGACTTTACTAAGCCAAGTGGGACTCGCCGATTACGCGGATGCTAAGCCAACTCAGCTCTCTGGCGGCATGAGACAACGTGTTGCCCTTGCTCGTACTCTGATGCAAGACAAGCCTCTGGTTCTGATGGATGAGCCCTTCTCTGCGCTGGACGCGGTTACTCGCCATAAGTTGCAAACCTTGTCTGCCGAATTATTGAAAAATAAGACGGTTGTTCTGATTACCCACGATCCACAAGAAGCGGTGCGATTAGCGCACCAACTCTATGTGTTGCAAGGCACACCTGCGCAAGCTCAGCACTTGGTCGTTCCAGACTCCAAGCCGCCACGAGTTCTCGATGGAGAGTGCGCCGCGCTTCAACAAGCGATTTTGGATCAATTGGAGAAAGACTATGAGTGATATGACTCAGTACAACTCCGTTTCGGCACGTATTAGTAAAAAAGAACGCGTGACCCATCCGGCTCTGCGCTTAGTTATCAGCACAGCGGTGATCTTGGGATTGTGGCAGTTGGTCGTGGTGATATTCGACATGCCAAACTTCATCTTACCTTCACCAATTGAAGTGCTGGATAGATTGGTCACTCGTTACGATGTCCTGCTCAAACATACTTGGGTTACCGCGCAAGAGATCTTATTTGGCTTGGCGCTTGGATTATCGATGGGTTTGCTGTTCGCATTGCAAATGCTGATGTTCGAGCCGCTGAAGCGTTGGTTATTGCCTATTCTGATTGCTAGCCAAGCGATCCCTGTGTTCGCCATCGCGCCAGTGCTCATGCTTTGGCTGGGTTACGGCATTGCATCAAAAGTAGTCATGGCGGCGATCATCATCTTTTTCCCCGTCACGACATGTTGCTATGACGGCTTGCGCAATACGCCAACAGGTTACCTCGACCTTGCCAAGACCATGGGCGCGTTTAAATGGCAGCTACTTCGTCATATTCAATTTCCAGCCGCACTACCAACTTTAGCCTCAGGTATTCGTGTTGCCGTCGTTATTGCGCCAATTGGAGCAGTGGTCGGTGAGTGGGTAGGTTCAAGCGAAGGCTTGGGTTATCTGATGCTCCAAGCCAACGCTCGCATGATCATTGACGAGATGTTTGCGGCGCTGTTTATCCTCGCCGTACTGTCTATCTCACTCTACTTCATCACCGATAAGTTATTGAAAAAAGCCATCCCTTGGGAAAGCAAATAATTACAGAAAATAACCAAAGAAAATTGGGAAAGAAAAGGAAGAACCCCGTGAATAAAAACAAACTTATGAGCGCTGCTGCTCTACTCGCTTCAGTGGTATCAACCAACGTTCTTGCCGCTGAAAAAGAGATGACACTGATGTTGGATTGGTTCGTCAATCCAAACCATGGTCCTATCGTGATTGCCAAAGAGCGTGGTTACTTCAAAGAGCAAGGTTTGAAGGTCAACATTCAGGAGCCGGCAGATCCAAGCACGCCACCTAAGTTGGTCGCGGCGGGTAAAGTCGACATGGCGATTTCTTACCAACCAAGCCTAACCATCGATGTCGCGGCTGGTTTGCCACTAATCCGCTCTGCGACTTTGATTGCTACGCCACTCAACACGTTGATGGTGTTGGACAACGGTAAGAATGAAAACCTTGGCGACTTAAAAGGCAAGAAGATCGGTATTGCGATCGCAGGCAACGAAGAAGCGACAATCGGCACCATGCTAGCGCAAGAAAACGTGAAGTTTTCTGACGTACAAATCATCAACGTAGGTTGGGCGCTGTCTTCGTCTCTTGCGTCTGGCAAGGTGGATGCGATTTGGGGCGGTCTACGTAACTTCGAAACCAACCAACTGGCACTAGAAGGTTATAAAGCTAAGGCCTTCTTCCCTGAAGAACACGGCGTGCCAGCGTATGACGAGTTAGTCTTCGTAGCCAATGCAAAAAACTACGACAAAGAAGCCATCAAGGCATTCAACAAAGCACTAGAGCAAGCGACCACTTACATCGTTAACCATCCAAAAGAGTCGTGGAAAGAGTTCGTGGCTTATTCACCAGACACGCTCAACAACGAGCTTAACCAACGCGCTTGGAACGACACGCTAACTCGTTTCGCTCTTCGTCCATCCGCAGTAGATCTGAAACGCTACGATGATTATGCGCAGTTCATGTATTCACAAAACATCATCGAAACACTGCCAAAAGCGAAAGATTACGTACCGAGCTTTGACTAATTCTACTGACCTTAGGATCTAAGCCTAGGGTCTTTTGATAACGAGATACTCATAATGAAATACCAAGATTTGATCGACGCTTGCCGCCAAGATTGGCAAGAATACACTGAGCATGCTTTCGTGCAGCAATTGGCGCAAGGCACTCTGGCTCAGCCTTGTTTTCTGCATTACCTAAAGCAGGATTTTCTTTTCCTAAAGCAGTACGCACGAGCTTACGCATTAGCGATCTACAAAGCACGTACTTTGGATGACATGCGCCGTGCCCTACCAAGCGTACACGCATTGCTCGATTCTGAAATCGCCCACCACGTGACTTACTGTGAGCAATGGGGACTGACAGAATCCGACTTAGAAAACGAGCCAGAAGATTTCGGCACTGTGGCTTACACCCGTTACGTATTAGATGCTGGCATGACGGGCGATCTTGTTGATCTATACGCGGCACTAGCGCCATGCTCCATCGGTTATGCCGTAATCGGTAAGGTGCTGATTGAAGATGAAAAGACCGTAATCGAAGGCAACCCATATGCAAGTTGGATCAACCTCTACGGTGGTGAGGAATTCCAATCTGGTGTCGCAAAAGGGGCAGAACACTTTAATCAGTTGCTAGCAGAAATTGATATCAACAGCCAGCGCGGTCAAAACCTGATTCAGGTATTCAAAACCGCAACGCGTATGGAAGTAGCATTCTGGCAACAAGGTCTGAACGCTCAGCAAGATTAATCGGAGAGTCTCATGTTAATTGAACAAATCACCCAAGCATTAACCGCAGTACGCCAGCAAAAGCCGTTAGTCGTCAACATCACTAACTACGTGGTGATGAATAACACAGCAAACGCACTATTAGCGATCGGCGCTTCTCCAATCATGGCGCACTCCAAACAAGAGATGGCAGAGATGATGTCGTTCGCTGGCGCACTGGTTATCAACATCGGTACCCTAGACAGCGTTTGGACACCGCGCATGAGCTATGCCGTAGAGCAAGCCAATGCCAACGGTAAAATCGTTGTACTCGACCCTGTCGGTTGCGGAGCAAGCTCACTACGTACCGAGACATCACGTGAGATCGCACGCCTTGCCGACAAGTTGATCATTCGTGGTAACGCCTCAGAAATCATCGGTCTCGCTGGCGAACAAGCACAAAGCAAAGGCGTCGATGCGTTAGACAGCAGCGACGCAGCACTTGGCGCAGCGAACTTCTTAGTTTCAGAGTATGGTGCAAGTGTGGTGATTTCTGGCGAGACTGATTACATCATCACGAAAGAGCAAACTGTGCAGCTAAACAACGGTCACGAGATGATGCCATACGTAACCGGAATGGGCTGCACACTAACGGCACTGACGGGTGCTTTCGCTGCGGTTGGTGATCACTCCGGACTTGCTGCCGCGGCGGTACTGGGCGTTGTGGGTGAAATTGCGGCTGAGCAAGCGCGAGGGCCAGGCAGTCTGCAAATGAACCTGTTGGATGAGCTTTACCAACTGGATGAAGAAACACTGGCAAAACGCCTAAAACTCCAAGTGAGTTAAGCTTTCTCTAACAAATACCGGCCTCTCACTCCCTGTAGATGAGAGGCCCAAAGGAAACAAAATGAACGCCTATCGTTTATATCTGGTCACCGATGACCAACAAGATTTAGCCACACTAAAGCGTGTTGTGAGAAAAGCCGTGGAAGGTGGCGTGACCATGGTACAAGTCCGCGAAAAACACGGCGATGTGCGTGCGTTTATCGAACGTGCTCAAGCCGTGAAAGACATCCTTAAAGATACCAATGTGCCTTTGATCATCAATGACCGCGTTGATGTTGCACTGGCAGTTGATGCCGATGGGGTTCACCTCGGGCAATCAGACATGCCCGCAACTATCGCTCGTGAGTTGATTGGACCAAACAAAATCCTCGGCTTATCCATCGAAAATGAAGAGCAGCTTGCAGAAGCGGACTCTCTTCCGATTGATTACATCGGCTTGAGCGCAATCTTCGCGACGCCGACCAAAACCAACACCAAGAAGTTCTGGGGTATTGATGGCTTGAAGATGGCGTTAGAGACGACTTCACTGCCGATTGTTGCCATTGGCGGCATTAACGAAAGTAACATTCCGCAACTCAGCGCCACTGGTGTTCATGGCTTAGCTTTGGTTTCAGCGATTTTCCACGCAGAAGATCCAAAAGCCGCATCGGAATATTTATTAGGGTTGATGAGCTAACCTTGCTCACGCCTGAACAAAGCGCTTATGGATGAGCGCGTTTGCCTTTCAGTACTTTCAACAACCTCTCCTTTCACAACGAAGAGCTGCAATGTCACTTTCACGCTCGAATTGACAGAGCGTTGATAAGTTTTTCACGCCAGATAACGTAAGATAAGCCCCTTATTTTCACGTGGTTGAATAACCCTCAATAAAAACAAAACGCTCTCAATGAAAACCAAAAAATATGGATTGATGATGCTCGCCTTGTTTGTTCTTGGCATCATCCCAATGTCGCTGTTTGGCTCTTATCACAATCTCACTTCACAGGTGCCGGAAAGTCTGGGTATTGCTCTTACTTTGCTCACAGATTCTGCTGGTAGCAAAGGCTTTTTAATTACGTTAACACTGCTACTGCTTTCTTTATTTCGCTTTAAACCAAGTCGCATTGAGTGGATACAAAAACTCTCAATGTTAGGGTTGTTACTGGTGATTGGTTTTGCCAGCAAAACGGGGCTAAAACTGATGACAGAAAGCCCGCGTCCCTACACGGAATTGCTCGCAGCAGAACAATTGATTGAGCACCCAGACGCGTTTTATCAGTTGGATACAAAGCAGCAAGCCAACGTAATTAACCAGATTTCTGAACACGTCAGTGATTGGCGAACGCGCCATTGGCAAGGCGAGAAAGACTATTCTTTCCCATCCGGCCATACGATTTTCGTTTCGATTTGTTTGGCTTTCTTTGGCGGGTTGTTCTTACAGAACAAGTGCTATATCTCTGCACTGTCATTATGGATGTGGGGAATGAGCGTCGCATATAGCCGCTTATGGCTGGGGATGCATCGCCCTGAAGATTTAATAGGCTCAGTCTTGTTTGTCGCGATTGTATTTACTTTACTCCCGACATTTCAAATTAAGAAACAGATGCCATTTGTTTCTCTCGCTTCGCGCTAATGTGAACGATGACTAGATAAAAAAGAAGCCAACGATTCGCTGGCTTCTTGCTTTAAAACGCTACTTTTTTCTAACCATTTCTTGGTGGTTCAAACGCTGTTAGTTCTAATTCTGGGCCAGTGTATTTTTCAATACGAACCAGCGCCGAGTTCGCCGCACAGCCGTTTGCAAGTCGAGAGGTCGGAATATCCAACGTTAACACGTTACAACCGCCGTTCTTACAAATGCCGGTTTTCGGATCCAGATCCGGCCAGCCGCCTTCATGAATACACACTGAACCTTGCTTGATTCGGTCAGTCACTTCTGCACCAACCAATACTTGGCCACGGTTGTTAAACGCACGAACTAAATCGCCCGTTTTAATACCACGCGCTTTCGCATCTTCAGGGTGAATCCAAATAGGTTCACGGTTTGCAATTGCGTACTCTTCGCGAATCTTCGCGTAGTTAAACTGGCTGTGTAGACGATGCGCTGCGTGCGCGGTCATTAGCTGCAACTCGCCGTCTTTTGCATTGCCAGTGTACTCGGTTGGTGCCATCCACGTTGGGTGTGGAGGACAGTCTTCCAACTGATAACCTTCAATGGTTTTCGAGAAGATTTCGATCTTACCACTTGGTGTACCGAGTGGATTCATGATCGGGTCTTCACGGAAATCTGCGTAACGAACAAACTGTGCGTTCTTCTCGTTCCACTTCATCTCGATCAGTTGGTTATCTTCCCAGAACTTGCTGAAGTTCGGCATTGCTACGCGAGAGCCACGGCCACCTTGTTGCGCCGCCTTGTAGAAGCCGTACAGCCATTCCATTTCGGTTTTACCTTCAGTGTATACGTCACGGCCACCCGGAGCTAGCATCTCTGCCATGTCCGCGAATACATCGAAGTCATTACGCGCTTCACCTTGCGGCTCAACCACTTGCTTCATTGGCACCAAGTGTTGGTTACTGTAGTCACCCGTCATCGTTAAGTCGTTACGCTCGAACGATGTGGTGATTGGCAGAACAATGTCCGCGTGCTTCGCAGCCGCCGTCCAGTAAGGCTCTGAAATCACGATCAGCTCAGGCTTTTGCCACGCTTTGATCAGACGGTTGGTGTCTTGGTGGTGAGTAAAGTTCGCACCACCTGCCCACCAAATCATCTTGATGTCCGGGAACGTCAGTTCATGACCGTTATGATGGTAGGATTGACCTGGGTTTTCCAACGCCTCGACAATACGCGCCACAGGGAAGCTTTGCACCGCGCCAGACACCGCCCAGTCGTTCCCCGCAGAAGAGCCGCCACCCAGCGATGCCGAAATCGCAGGAAGTACGCCAGCATCACGAGCAGGGTTACCACCGTTTGAGTAGTGGTAAGAGAAACCAAAACCACCGCCCGGTAAACCGATTTGACCCAACATTGTTGCCAGTGTAACCAGCATCCAGTGACGCTGCTCACCGTATTGTTGGCGCTGCATGCCCCAACCAGCCATCAGCATGGTGCGGTTTTTACTGAAGATGTCAGCCAGTAGCTCAAGTTGCTTCGCAGGTACGCCACAGATTTGTGATGCCCATTCTGCTGATTTTTCTACGCCGTCTTCTTCGCCCATCAGGTACGCTTCAAACTTGTCGTAACCTGCGGTGTATTTATCGAGGAAGGCTTTATCGTGCTTACCTTGTTTCACTAAGGTGTGTGCGATACCCATCATCATTGCCACGTCGGTCATTGGGTGAGGAGCAATCCACTCCGCATTCTCGCCAAAGAACTCGATGGTTTCAGAACGAATTGGGTCAATCGCAATGATCGTCTTGCCTGATTTTTTCAATTGATGGAAGAATTCAAGACCAGCACAGTCTGTTGAGCTCCACGCGATTTTTAGGGTGTTGATTGGGTTTAAGCCCCAAAGCACAACCACATCACTGTGCTCTAGTACCACTGGGTACGTGGTTTGTTGCTCGTACACTTCGATAGAGCCCACAACGTGCGGCATGATGATCTGCGCAGCACCCGTTGAGTAGTCACCCAAGTGGCCTGAATAACCGCCCGCCATGCTCATGTAACGTTGCAGCAAGGTTTGTGCTTTGTGCAGCACGCCACTTGAACGCCAGCCGTAAGAACCAGCAAACACAGAAGCCGGGCCATATTCTTTGCGAATTCGCATGTGCTGTTCGTGGATCAGCTTGTAAGCCTCATCCCAAGACACACGCACAAACTCATCACTACCGCGCACACCTTCTGGCGACGATGGGTTTGCCAAGTAACCTTTGCGAACCATTGGGTACTTAACACGCGCTTTAGTGTGCACTTGGTCAGGACCGGTGCTTTGTAGGCTGTTTGGTACCGTTTGTGGCAATGCGTTCGTGGTTGAAACCAGCTTACCGTCCTGCACTTCACACAGCATTGGGCCCATGCGGCCCGCCGTTAGAATGCCTTTGCCGCGAGCATTAGAAGAAGCAACAGACATAGGTGCAAATGAAGTGAATGCCATTGCACCAGCCGCCATACCAGTGCCTTTTAGAAATCCGCGACGGGTCATATTAGTCATAATCTTATCCTTCTATTTATCGTTAGTGACCAACCACATCTTTCGCGTGGTGCTGGAAGAACTTGGTTAGAATTTCTAGGTTCTCGGCTGAAATATCAGTTCGATCACCCATACTTTTCGCTACCGGTCCCCATGCATTCACTGTGAAGTGATTTGAAGGAATTTTCGCGTGACAAGTTGCACAGTAAACGTTGTCCAACTCTTCTGCGTATGACCATACTGGTTCAAGCGTGTCAACAACTGGAGAATCAATAGCACCTGTTAGAGAAACCGCGCGCCATTCGTTGCCGTAAACATCTGCCTCAAATTCACCAGTTTCAAGCGCTTGTTGGCCTTGCTCGGTTAGCGTTGCTACGATGGCACGTTGACCTTCTCCCATGTAAAGCACTTGCTCTGCGCCTTTCATTTGGAATGCGTTCAACTTAACAGTGCGGTTGTCGCCTTCAGAGCTGATTACTTCCAACTTCGTCGTTGGGTTAATTTTACCCATCTCACCCATTGCGATTTCAGTCACAGGGTAAACAACCTTGGCATTAGGTGATGTTTTTGTGGTGAAGCTCATCAACGTTTCAAATGCCTTGCTGTCTAGCTCTGCTTCTGGTGCAAAGTGCGCCACACCTTTGTGACAATCGATACACGTTTGATCGTTCGCTTTTGCGTACTCGTGCATCTTCGCCGCATCACGTGATTGCTCAAACTCTTCCATTGCATCGAAATCATGACACGAACGACACGTCGCTGAATCATTTTCACGGAACTGAGCCCATACCGTTTCAGCCATATCTTTACGATGTGCTTCATATTTCTCTGGCGTGTCGATCTTACCTGTCACAAATTCATGGTAGATGTCTTTCGACGCGCGAATTTTGGTGATCAGGTAATCCATTGGTTCTTGAGGAATATGACAGTCAGAACATTCCGCGCGAATGCCTTTCGCATTACTGAAGTGCACTGAGCCTTGGTACTCTTTGTAAGGGGTTTCCATAGAGTGGCACGAGAGACAAAATTCAGTATCTGAGGTGTAATGCATTACTGCCGCACTCCCCCCCAAAGTTAACCAGCCCACACCAATGCCGGCAGCAACCAGCAGTGCAACATATCGTTTTTTTATTGACATAATTAGCAACACTTCCAAATAAAATGTAATTATAGGTCGCAAATTACTACTTTATGGGTAGTCCTCTCTTGATCCACATCATTTCCGTGTTGCTCTGTATTCCTCAAGTATGAAATTTTGTTATTTACATCTCAAAGATGAATATATGGCAATAATCCATTGCCTAGCCAACTATTCACCACATAAATCACTTTTATGAATGCAACTATTTGATTAAACAGATAAGAGGATGAGAGACTGAATCTCCACATTGATGCAGTAAGGACACGCATGTCAGTTTATATCGAGACGCACAGAAGCCAATTAAGACCCATCAAAGCCAGTGACTGGGAACTCTTTCAACGATTACTTTCCGAACAAGAGGTTATTGCGCTCTGTTTCGATCGTCCCAGCGAAACAGAAATAAGAGAAAAATTTGCTTCGCGATTATTACCATGGACCCCAAATAGCCAGCATTGGCTTTGCCTTGTAATACTCAATAAGCAATCAGAACAACCCATCGGCATCACTGGCTTTGCTATTGAAAACGGTAAGGCAGAGGTAGGTTACTTACTTTTGCCGGAATTTCATGGCCAACAGTTTGGAACAGAAACTCTTCAAGCGCTTCTATACTGGGCAACCTCGACACATAACATCAACCACTTTTCCGCGACGGTCACTGAAGGCAATATTGCGTCAGAGCGTGTCCTGATAAAATGTGGTTTCGAACTCATTGAGGTCATTCCAGACGCATACCAAATTGGTGGCAAACCCTACGCCGATAAAATCTACTCACTACAAAAATAAGGACGTATTTTGAATAAAGTAGTCATCATTACCGGCGCAAGCCGAGGCATTGGAGCCGCAGCGGCGAAAAAGCTGGCCGAGCAAGGCTATCGCGTTTGCGTTAATTACCGCACTCAGCAAGAGGCCGCCGACCAAGTTGTGGCAGAAATACAAGCAAACGGTGGCAAAGCGATTGCCATCGCCGCAGACGTAGCCGATGAGAAGCAAGTGCTCTCCTTGTTTGATGAAACAGAACGTGAATTTGGTGCAGTGACGCACTTGGTCAACAACGTTGGCATCCTATTTACTCAATCGCCTTTGTCAGAAATCAGCTTGGAACGCTTTCAGAAAGTAATGAACACCAATGTGAATAGCTGTTTTCTCTGCTGTCGAGAAGCGGCGAAGCGATTCAGTGCAGGCGGTGCAATTGTGAATGTCTCCTCTGGAGCGTCGCGCTCAGGCGCGCCATTTGAGTATGTCGATTACGCCACATCAAAAGGCGCGATGGATACCTTAACTAAAGGGCTCTCGCTAGAGTTGGCAGAGCGCAATATTCGCGTCAATGGCGTTCGACCTGGTTTCATTTACACTGATATGCATGCCGACGGCGGAGAACCAAACCGAGTAGATAGACTCAGCCCTCAAATTCCTCTTAAACGCGGTGGCACGGTAGAAGAAGTGGCAAATGCGATCGCTTGGCTATTAAGTGACGAAGCCTCTTATGTCACAGGATCATTTATCGATATTGCAGGGGGCAGATAGAATGCAAGTCCATATCCGACAAGCGATTCCCGATGATTTAGACGGAATTTTTCAGCTTAATTTTCAAATTAATTCACTGCATTTTGCGAATGCGCCAGAAGCCTTTGTTGCGCCTTCAGAAGCTGACCGTGAATTTCTTGCACAAGCACTAGAGAACAAAGAGCGACTCTTTTTGATTGCCGAACGCGAACAGCAAATTCTCGGCTTCTTAACCGCGATGATCACCCAAAACGACACCATCAGTTTTCTGATCAAAGACCCAATTTGTCGCGTGGGAACAATTGTTGTCGATGAAGCGCAAAAGCAGCAAGGAATCGGCCGCCAACTGCTCCAAGCCTGTGAGCAATGGGCGCGCGATGCCAATGCCACACAAGTTCGATTGGAAGTGATGGAATTCAATCAGCCAGCACAGCGCTTTTACGATAATCAAGGTTTTAAAACTAACTCACGCATTATGCTGAAACATTTGTAACGATAACGACAATTAAGCGCTTTTCACGACTAAACCCACCTAAATCGCATTTATCGATGCAATTTACCCCCTGATTTTAGAAAAAGACGATATGATGTGCGGATAAGGAGATTCGAACATGATTTATCTTTTCGATTGGGGGAACACCTTGATGGTAGATTTCCCTCACGCACAAGGAAAAATGTGCGATTGGGAACACGTAGAAGCAGTTCCTCAAGCCAGAGAAACACTGGCAATACTTTCCCAAAATCATCCCATCTACATTGCGACCAGTGCATCTGATTCCAACATGGAAGAGATTCAGCGTGCATTTGTTCGCGTCGACTTAGACCAATACTTAAATGGCTATTTTTGTTTTGCCAACCTCGGTATCGCTAAAAACCAACCTGAGTTTTATCTCGCCATCGCAAAACAGTTAGGGGTTAACGTAAGTGGAATAACCATGGTTGGCGATTTACCTCACAAAGATATTTACCCTGCGATGAAAGCGGGCGTAAACACAATTTGGTTTAACCCAACGGGCGCTGATGCACCAGCCGAAGCCATTCCTAACCAAATTCGTTGTTTATCTGAGCTTATCCCCTAACCGTTACTAACCTGCACTAATCAAGGAAGATGAATGCAAATCAGATCCATCAAGGTGAGCGATATCGCGCGCTTCACCGCGCTGTGGAATCGAGTGTACTCCGAAGGGGAATTTTTGATTTCTCCGGCACCCGATAACGCAACGCTTCGCAGAATCCTGCAACGTGTGGAAAACGAGTCCATCCCTCAGTTTGTCGCGTTTGACCGCCAAAAACTTATCGGTAGTGTTGAAATCTACCCAGCTGAGATGTGCGGTTACGAAAGAGGGCAACGCCTTCGCGTCGGTATTCTTGGTATTCACATCGACAAAAACTACCGAGGCAAAGGATTGGGGCGGAAACTATTGGCAGTCGCGATCGCACGTGGTTGGGAATTTGGTTACGACCAAATCGCACTCTACGTATACACAACCAACACACCAGCGATTGCTTTGTATGAACGGTTTGGATTTGAACATCAGGGAGAACTTGGGGAAGTGACCTTGCCAAATGGTAAAGTCTTGATGAGTCAAAAAATGATATTGTATAAAGCGCAAAGCCGTTCGAAAAGCCCAGATTTGTAGAGTCACGATAACCGTTGTTCGCAACACTTATTCGGGGTTAACACCCTTGCGTCACATGCCCTCGAACAATTGAATCGTTAGAGGCTTGATTCACGTAGTAGAAATAGCATGCTTCTTCTGCCAGTGTGTAACCTTGCGGCCAAATGTACACCACGCGATCAACACCCGATTTATCTAAGAACTGATAATCAGGAATAGCGACAAAATGAGCACTGTTTGGGTGCTGCTGACCGATGATGCAAAAATCACTGCCTTTGCACGGCACGTCAATTTTCGAATAACCTCTGGCTGGTAGATCGATTTCTAACAAAGCTCGAATACTATCGGCACTCGCTTCTGGCATGCCTTTGCGTGTTTTGACATGTCGGTCAATGTAGTGAACGTGCTCTTGGCCGTAAGCGTTATCAATCACAGCTTGAGCATGAAAGAATTTGAGAGCCGTACCCAAAGAAGACTGAGAACTGTGCAGCATCGCAGCGTATGCTTGGCGATGAATATCGAGTAGTACTGGTAAAGCAGCTAATGCGATGAAAGCCAAAGTGGTAAGCACTATGGTGATTTCCATCAGCGTAAATCCCTTTGATTTCACGTTTCTTATCTCAACTAGCCCAAGACAATAGCCCCACATCCATGTGAGACCGAGCCAATATATCGCCAATTTTTTACGATTAAAGACCCAAAGGGTAAGAAGAGACAAACACCACGCAAACTTGAGAACAGCACCCAAAGAGCAGTGTAACAAAACGACGCTATGTGTCAGATATTAGACGACTTTTACTCTCTAGTTACTGAGTAAAGGCACATTATTTCGCACCAGACCACGACGAACATTCGTGCACATTTTGCCAAAACGACGAATCTCATCGAACTGCGGAACAATGCCGCGCTCCATGGCTGACTCCCAATAAGTGACTTCTGAATCGACCATTTCCAACAATTTCTTCGGACAGCCAATGCACTGCCCTTCTGGTCCACATACAAACGTTTCTGGTTCATAAATTGGTAGTTCCGCTTTTACTTGCTCGATGATGCTACGCATGGCGGTCATTCGATCTGGCTTTACCTTCATCATTCTGCTCCACGGATTAAGATGAAGCAGATTGTACCCACTGGTACGCAAATGTCCCTACCCAATTTAGGTATATTCTGTTTGAATCGATTTCTTTATCGTCAGATCCGGCTTTTTAACCACCAAATACACCGCCGTAGCTGCCAGTACGAAACCAGAAATCCCCATCCAATCAAATGACTCTCCAAACGCGAGCCAAGCCTGAATCGCCGTCGTTGGCGGCACCAGGTAGAATACAGAAGCTACGCTCGATGCTGCACCGTTCTTAACCATGTACAACAGCAGTAGAATAGCTACACAAGAGAGCACGACGACCAACCACAACACAGTCAAAATAAACTCCAGTTCCCACTGCACTTGCATGGTTTCAAACTGCATCGCAACGGGCAGAAACATGATGAGCGCGGCCAAATATTGCACCGTCGCACCACCGACCATATCCACTTGTTGGCAATGTTTTTTCTGATAAAGCGTCCCTAGCGTGATACCAACCAAAGCCAATAAACACAAACCAATAGCCAGCACTTTATGCTGCTCGGATTGCCACTCCATTTTGCCCATCAACACCATAGCGATACCGACAAAACCAAGAGCCAAACCCAGCCATTGCGAGGGCTTAAACTCCTCACGAACAAACGCCACCAGCAAAGCCGCGGTTAAAATCGGTTGAATACCCACCAACAACGAACTCAACCCAGCAGGCATACCCAAGGCGATAGCGAAATAAGTACCGCCCAGATAGAAACCGTGGATCAACGCACCAACTACACAGCTGTGCCAAAAATCTTTTCCTGTCGGCAACCTTCTACGCAATACCGCCACAAGAACCAAAAACAGTAAGACATTGAATGCCATACGGATAGAAAGTAGTGTCGCTGGCTCGGCATATTGCAAACCAAAACGCGCACCAACGAATCCAGAAGCCCAAAGGATGACAAATACAAAAGGGATGGCTCGGATTAACATGATCGCCTCACTCACGCTTGTTTTATGTTTTGAGATACTGCTAATGTAATTAGGTACAGTGTTTTCAAAAAGTGACAGATGGAAGTGTTTTTATGGGTACAGATTTATTGGGAAGCGGTGAAGGGAATAAGTACCTCGTGGTGGAAAAACACCTCAAACAAGCCATCAATGGTGGCGTTTATCAGGCGGATGATCGACTGCCCTCCATTCGCTCGTTGAGCCAAGAATTAAACGTCAGTAAAAATACCGTGATTCGTGCGTATCAAGAGCTGGAAGCACAAAACTTGGTTTACTCGGTTCCCAAATCGGGTTATCGAGTTAAAGTCGCCTTGCCGACCTCTCGCTCAATTCCGGATCCGACTCGCGTGGATTTGCTCTCGATCTGCAAAGAAATCCTTACTTATCCTGAATACCAAGAGCGTTTGCCTACCGGTTCTGCCCACCCAAACATTGACTCCCCCGCGATCAAAAGCTTGTACGCCGAGATCGGCCGCCACAGCCGGCAGCAAACGCATGTACCGAGCCATTACCAATTACCACCCGGTGATCACCTCTTAATCAAACAACTAGCGAAAATCACACAAGATTTGGGCACGCCAGCCAAGTTGGATGAGATCATGGTGACGCACGGCGCGCAACAAGCCATTAGCCTAGCGCTGCGCGCAACGACACAAAAAGGCGATATCGTCGCGGTGGAGTCCCCTTGCTATTTTGGCAACTTATTGATGCTAGAATCACTCGGCCTCAAAGTGGTGGAAATTCCGAGTTGCCCACGCGACGGTATGTGCCCCGAAGCCTTAGCAAAAGCAATGGCGACATGGGACATAAAAGCGATCATCGTAACGCCAAACTTCACCAATCCAACTGGTGCCATGATGCCGCTAGAAAAGCGTCAACAATTACTATTGGCGTCCGGCAATATTCCTATTATCGAAGACGATGTGTTTGGCGGGTTAAGTTATGATAAGCCATTGCCAAGCTTGAGATTGCTCGATGACAAGCAACGCGTAATTTACGTGAATTCGTTATCCAAAACGCTCGATTCGCGTTTGAGAATTGGTTGGATGTTGGCGGGGCGATATCGAGACCAAATTGAACAATATCTACTGTGTGAGAACATGGGCAGTTTGAACCTGATGCAATCCGCCGTGGCAACGTTTCTAACGTCAGGCAAGTATCGAACGCATACTGCGCGAATGGGGCGGGTTTATCAAAACAACATGCGACGATTTATCCAGATGCTTCATCAATACTTGGATGAATACGAACCTCTAAAAAATCGATACCAGATCAACGCCGTACAAGGCTCGTTCTTACTTTGGTTGCGACTGCCCGAAGACACGGACAGCTATGCGTTGTATCAAGCATGCAATAAGCACAGAATCAGCCTACTTCCCGGCACCGTATTTGGCACTCAAGGGCAATATCGGCATTGCGTACGCCTCAGCGTGGCAAACTTTGGTCATGAAACCGATTGGAGTCAAGCGATGCAAACACTGGCAAAATTGATAGCAAAGCATGCCTGTTAACTCGCTCTTGCTAAATGAACTTATGCCTACACACGCAAACACGTAACAACAAAAAACTCCACGCAAAGGTGGAGTTTTTCATATCGTCATCGCCTTCAGTGCGACTTAATTTGCCACATTCTCGCGACGTTTTCGGCTAAGTTAGCAACGTTGACGTCGGCCTCTTTCATGGCCTCAGGTAAGCTCATCGCCCTTGGTACACAAGCAAACACCGCATCAATGCCGCACTCATAAACCGCCTGATAGTTGTCGCCCACACAGCCTGCTAATGCAATGACTGGTAAATTACACTGCTTGGCGACCTGAGCAACGCCCATCGGCGTTTTGCCATGTGCGGTTTGATGATCGATTCGACCCTCGCCTGTAAATACGATATCCGCATCCGCAACATGCTGAGCAAGTTTGACCGTTTCAAGCACAATCTCAATTCCCGGTTGCAAACGTGCTGGCGTGTACCCGAGCAAGGCCGCGCCCATACCACCAGCAGCACCCGCCCCTTCACGAGTCAGTACATGCTTACCCGTCGCTTGTTCCGTCAACTCGCCAAACTTGCGCAATGCGTTATCGAGCAGAGTGACGTCTGATACGGTCGCTCCCTTTTGCGGGCCAAAGATAGCCGACGCGCCTTTGTCACCACAGAGTGGGTTATCAACATCGCACGCTACCAACACTTCACAAGTTGCTAAACGAGGGTCAAGACCAGAAATATCGATGGACGCAAGCGCCGCTAACCCGCCTCCATTTGGGGTAATTGCATGACCAGACTCATCAAGAAACGCCACCCCCAACGCGGTCAACATGCCCACGCCACCATCATTGGTAGCGCTGCCGCCCAAACCAATGATTAAGCGTTGAATACCTCTATCTAGCGCGTGTTTGATCAGCTGTCCAGTACCAATGCTGCTGGTCAGTTTTGGGTCGCGAGCGTCACTCGGCACAAGGTGCAGCCCACTGGCCTCCGCCATTTCAATAACTGCGGTTTCGCCGTCGCCGAGGATGCCATAAAACGCTTCAACATCATTCCCTAATGGCGCGGTCACTGTTGTGAAGACTTGTTCGCCTTGAGTTGCATCTATCAAAGATTGAACCGTGCCTTCGCCACCGTCTGCGACCGGAACCGTAACAAACTCAGCATCATGCCATACGCGAGCAAGACCCGTTTTGATCGCCTCGCTCACTTGTTTGGCGGTTAAGCTTTCTTTAAATGAATCAGGTGCAATTACCACTTTCATACGTACTTCCAGAGACTTATAAGAGAACGAGGCTCAAAATGTACACCAATGCCATTGCCGTGACACCTTGAACGAGCGTAGCCATGGTTTGCGCGCGGTACGCTAAGCCCACCGACATGCGGCTAAACTGCGAAACTACCCAGAAGAAACTGTCGTTTGCATGAGAAACCGTCATCGCACCTGCACCGATCGCCATCACCGTTAATACGCGGCCCATTTCTGAATCGAGCCCCAATTGCGTAAGCATAGGCGCAACCAAAGTCGATGTGGTCACCAATGCAACCGTTGATGATCCTTGCGCCGACTTTAGCGCAGCCGCAACGATAAATGGCATGAAAATACCCACGCCCAGCGCCGATAGCGTCGTACCTAAGTATTCACCTAGCGGCGTGGCTTTTAATACCGCGCCAAATGCACCACCCGCACCGGTAATCAAAAGAATAGGCGCAGCAGCCGTAATACCTTGGCTGATTCGCTCGCCAAATTCTTCAATCTTGTTGTCTGATTTGAGTAGGCGAACAGAAAGGAACAGGCCAATCACCAATGCCGTTAGTGGCTGCCCTAAGAAAGTCAGAACATCAAACACAAAACCTTCGCCCAGCGGTAGGCTTGGGAATTTCGCGATAGAGCCAAAACAGATCAATAAGATAGGAACAAAAATAGGAGCGAATGCTTGGCTCGCCGTTGGCAATTTGCCGTAAGACGCTTTGAGTGCTTGCCAGTCTTGCTGAATTTCTTCTGCGGCTTCAATGCCATCTGGTTCAACATGTTGGAATCGGTTCGCCCACAACATCCCCGCTAACGCCGCAACCGCTGCAACAAACACACCCACACCAATCACTAAACCAAGGTTAGATTCCAGGCCTAAGTTACCCGCAGCGGCAATCGGGCCAGGAGTTGGCGGCACAAACGTGTGCGTTGCGTATAGGCCAGTTGCCAACGCCACACTCATCGCAACGCTTGAGGTTTTTAAACGCTTAGCGAGTGATTCTTTGAGCGAGTTCAGAATGACAAAGCCTGAATCACAAAATACTGGAACAGAAACGATGTAACCGATGATGCTCATGGTCAATGTTGGGAAACGCTCACCCAACACTTTGATGACCGTATCGGCCATGGTGATCGCCGCACCACTTTTTTCCAAAATAACACCAATGATGGTACCTAAAACGATAACCAAACCAATGTAACCAAGGATACCGCCAGAGCCAGAAGCAATGGTTTTGGCAATGCTATCTGCCGGTAATCCGTAAGCAAATGCCGCAAGAAACGCTGCGATGATCAGCGCTAAAAAGGGATGTAATTTGAATTTGGTGGTCGTGAGCACAATAAATGCGATCACCCCAAGCAGGATTAATATAAGGTTCATGATAACTCCATTTATTCTTATTTTGCTGAGCGAGTCCGTGTTGGCTCACTCAACATGTAGGGACGCATGAATTATTAATCGTTTGCTTTCGAATTCCTTTAGGCGGAGTGACAAATGATGTGGTCAAAAAATAACGCGTATTGTGCAAATGCACAACATCACGACATTTTTGAGAGCCGAGTCGCAATATAAAGCTCCGCTAACCCCACAAAATTGGTTGTTGGTAGCCCTGTTATCTCGGTGATTTTCTCTAACCGATAGCGCAGAGTGTTCCGGTGAATAAACAGCATTTTAGAGCATTCTGTTACATTGCCATTGCATTCAAACAGTGCATCTAGGGTTTTCAATAATTGCCCAGATTTGTCTTTCTCTTTCAACCGTTTCACACCATCAATAATTTGTTCACCTTGCCAAATATCCGCCAACGGCGCTAACAAAACAGGCAAACGAAGTTCATCGAACAGGTACTTACGTTTCTCTGGGTAGAACTGCTTGCCAATGGCTAATACCTGCTTCGCACTTTGGTATGACAACGCGACATCTTTAGGCTCATTAAACAGCTGCCCTAGCGCAATGTGAAACGTATGCGAATCGTGATCGCTTAAACGCGACATCAACTTATCAATGCGCTCACTTTCAACTTGGCTATCCCACTGCTTGGCGGAATGACACGGTTTCAACACCACAATTTCATTCACCGAGACAATCGCAACTAGGTTGTTACGCTCTGGGTATTCAAGCAGTTCAACAATATTGCGCACACTCTTCATGCTTTTTGAGGCCGACGGCGTCGAGACTTCAATCACCGTTGCCACCCGTGGTTGAGTAACATCGATAGAAAGACGCATCGCCCAATCTTTCAGCTCTTCATCGGTCAATTTCCCATTGATCCAAGCCAGAATAAACTCTTCGCGATGACGTCTGTCCCACTGAAATTTTTCCACCAGCGCGGCTTGCTCGATTGTCAATTCAGCGGTCATTTTAACCAGTTTGGCAAAATCTCGGATTTTCTCCGGCTCGCCTGTGACACCAACAATACCGACCACGTCACCATGCAATTTCAACAGCATATTGATACCGGGTTTGACACCCTGCAACGTCAAACATTGCTGCTCATTAAGCTCTAGCGAATCGCCATGATTCAGAGCCAGTACCGCGCCATCATGCACTTGCCCAACACGTTTAGGGTCGCCACTGCCAATGATGATGCCTGCCGAGTTCATCACATTCACATTGTGACCAATGATGGACATGGTTCGATCAACAATTTGTTGTGCTAAAGCGTGGTCGAGAATCACCATTTCGAGTTTCCAAATTGACCGTTTAATCACTCAATAAATCACAAATGGCAAACTATCGCGATGCTGCGGTTCTAAATAACGGAAGCAGCTCAAAGCATTATCCAATTACCCATATTTAAAAAGTGGATTAAACCTTCATTTTTAGCAGAGGGTTATATACTTAGAACAAAGGTTACCAATGCATTCTTCACTGTGCATTGATGCCACTCGTCTACCTACAGAGGAGAGATCAACATGGAGTTACGGAATAAATCGGGGGAAGTTGCAAATATTGCTGATAACCTCACTTTGAAGGAAATCACAGAAATGGGCTACACCGTAGATTTATGCGATGAAGCATTTGCCCCTGGAGAGCATTGGAAAGCGGAAGGTAAAACGCAAGGTATGGGCGAGTATCCAGAGGAGTAAACGTCCTGACTAACCAGCGCACAAAGCGCTCCACAAACAGAAAAGCCGAGCGACTTAACGCTCGGTTTTCTACTTTTGAACTTCTTGAATAAACAAGCCCATCTCTTCAAGATAATTGCCGTTTGAGCATCCCCAATCGGTGACTTCAATCAGCTCGGTAACTAACTGTCCAGATTCATCATTTTGTACTCGCTGCACAAACGCTTCAAAGCGTTCCAGTTGCGCCTGACTCTTAACGCCATGCACGGCATATTCTACAAGCAAGCCGTTGTACGTCTGCCAGCGCTGATCGCCAGCAACATCATTGCCTAAAATCACAGAACACTTTTGTTGAATGCTTTCAACCGCATCATTTCTTGGCGGCGCGACTGTGGAACATCCAACTAAAATCGTACCTACCGCCAATAACGTAACTTTTGTCTTATTTATCATATCGTTTCCAACTGTATCGCCACGATATGGAAATCTTATTACACCTGATAAGGATCATCGATAGCGCACCGCAGATTAATTACTTAATAAACTGTAAACTCCATACCAGTCTTAACACTGCAAGCTCATAACTCCTATTAACTCACCCAAATGTAAACAAATAGTAAAATCACCTTTACGCGATGCAAAATCGACAAATGAGATTAGCGTTCCTTTCTCGCGACCAAGCGTGCAATAATCAACTGTCTACATAACGAAACCATTTGAAGGATCAAAATGACCGCAACGGATTACCTCAACGACCTCAATCAACGTTACCTTGCGATTCACCGCACCAAAGAAGATTTCTTTTGGGAAACTTACATGGGGATCAGCGATGACCATGATGGCTCGACGCAAGCACAAACGGCATGGACAAGCTTTTTAAGCAACGCCGAGCAAATTACTGCCATCAAACAACAGCTTGAAGCCGCGGACTCAATTACCGACCCACAAGAGAAACAACAAACCATTACGGGTCTATCTGGTTGGCTGGCGATGTTTGAATCTCACGCTATCGAGGGCGAAAAAGCACAAGCGTTGAAAAATCAGCTCATTGCCTTTGAAGCTGAGCTCTTCGAGAAAAAACAGAACCACGTACAAACATTTACCGATGAGAACGGCGAGCAAGTAGAAGGTTCACTTCCAGTATTAAGCTCAACCATTCGCACTAGCAATCATGAAGAAGTTCGCCAATCGGCTCATCAAGCGTTGCTGAACCTTGAACAATGGCTACTGCGAAACGGCTTTATTGAACTGATCAAACTGCGCAACCAGTTCGCTCGCTCACTGGGTTATGCGACTTTCTTTGATTACTCCGTGCAAAAAACGGAAAAGATGAGCTCCGAGCAGCTATTCGAAATTTTGGAAGATTTCGAACAACGCACGCGAGATGCGCATCTAAACAGCTTAGAAAACTTGGCGAAAGAGAAAGGCGCAAGCGCACTAGCAGGCTACAACTTTGTTTACTCATTCGCGGGTAACGTTATGCGTGACCTTGACCCATACGTGCCGTTCTCAAAATCTCTGAGACGCTGGGTAGAATCATTTGGTCGCCTAAATATTGATTACTCTGGCGCGACGCTAACGCTGGATTTACTAGATCGCAAAGGTAAGTACCCGAATGGGTTCTGCCACGGCCCTATCCCTTCTTTCTATAATCAAGGCGAATGGGTCGCAGCGCAGGTGAACTTCACCAGTAATGCCAAACCAGACCAAGTGGGCAGCGGCTACGATGGCATTAACACGCTGTTCCACGAAGGTGGCCACGCAGCACACTTTGCGAACGTAAAAATGAACGCGCCTTGTTTCTCGCAGGAGTTTGCGCCGACGTCAATGGCTTATGCAGAAACTCAGTCGATGTTCTGTGATAGCCTGTTAACCCAGGGAAAATTCACGAACATGCCCATGTTTAAAGAGTTCGTGGCGCATTGAGTTCTCAATTTTCGAACTTCACTAGT
>NZ_JAWOTX010000046.1:0-27153 GCF_033339115.1 Vibrio sp. 947
ACGCTTAAAAATAATAAAAGCAGACTTGACCTGATAGTTTGGCTGTGAGCAATTATGTGCTTAGTGCATCTAACGCCTGAATTAAGCTGCGCCGCGAAGCGGCGTCGGCTTGAATGAACTGTTAGACATCATTGGCGTGGAGCCGAGCAGACTGGCGGCTTCGTGCTTCACAAAGTAAATGAACGCAGTCAACTGATCAGCGCGTGAGGCCAAGCAATCCATCCCTTGTCCAAGGTAAGCCTGCTGGGCTTCAAGCAGCACGGGCTGATGTTGGACGGGCAGGCGTTCCATTACCCAGTTGGCAGCTACATCCTTCGGCGCGATCTTGCCGGTTGCTGCGCTGTACCAAATGCGAGACAAAGTAAGCACTACATTCCGCTCGTCGCCTGCCCAATCCGGTTGTGAGTTCCATAGTTTCAAGGTGTCGGCCAGTGCTTTGAATAGATCGCTTTCCGGGACTGAGTTGAAGAAATCTTCCGCGGCCGAACCTGCCAAGGCAAGGCTGTGTTGCCTTGCTTTAGTTAGCAGAATAGCCAGATCAACATCGGTTGTCGCGGGCTCGAAGATGCCCGCAAGAATGTCCTTGCGCTGCCACTCCCCGAATTGCAGTTCCCGTCTGGCTGGATAACGCCAAGGAACAACATCGCCGTACACGACGATGGTAACTTCCAAGGCACGGAGAGCTTCACTTTGGCCGGGAGAAGCGGAAACTTCCAGGAAATCTACGAACAGAGCCTGCCGCACAGTCTCATCGAGCTGTGCAGTCACAGTAACCAGCAAATCAATATCACTGCATGGCTTCAGGCCACCGTCGAGTGCAGAGCCGTACAAATGCACGGCCAGCAACGTCGATCCCAGATGATGCTCGATGACGTTGAGTGCCTGTGATAGCTGTACCGAAATCTCGGCGGGCACTGCGTTGCTCATGATGTCTAACTCCCAATTTGTGTAGGGCTTATTATGCACGCTTAAAAATAATAAAAGCAGACTTGACCTGATAGTTTGGCTGTGAGCAATTATGTGCTTAGTGCATCTAACGCCGCTAAGCAGCGGCACATTTTGCGTTTTGAGCGCAGCGAAGCAAAATGTGTCCGATGGCTTGGATGGTTAACCCCTTTGCCAGATTTGATAGCGATAATTTATATTTGAATGAAATTCCTGCTCGAACACCACATTGAACTCTTTGGGGATTTCCGGAAAGAAAACATTGCCCTCTGGCTCGGAATCTATTGTCGAGATATGTAGCGTGTCGGCATGGGCGATCAGACTCTTGTAGATCTCTCCACCACCAGAAACAACAACATGGTTCGTAAGAGTCTTTAGCTCCCTCATTGCTGCTTCTATAGATGGAAACACAACCACATCATCGTTAGTAGCTACCGATCCTGAGCGGCTGACAACTGCATACTTTCTATTTGGGAGAGCCCCCATTGCCTCAAATGTTTTACGGCCGACTAAGAGCCATTGATTGTAAGTTATTGCTTTAAAAAGCAGCTGCTCACCTTTAGCGTTCCACGGGATATCCGAGCCGCAGCCAATAACCCCATTTCTTGCTTTTGCAGCCATTAGTGATATTTTCACGATACTCCTTTGGGTTAACGCCGCCATAAACGGCGACAGGGTGGCGCGCCTATTGCGCATAAAATGGCGAAGCCATGCGCAACAGGCGCGGAATCTCTGGCGTCCGGTTTGATGGCTTTGTTATGCAAAGGACTAGTCTTCAATGACGTGTAAACCACGGCGCTTTAAGTCCTCCAACGAATCCAACATTCCCCTTATTAATTCAACAGGATGCCCCTCCCAGTCTTCAACAACGCCAACAATTCTCAAGGGTTCGCAGGTTCTATAGGACTGTGTTGGATTACCGGGAAATTTTTTGTTCGTAAGATTCGGATCGTCTTCGAACGGTCCTGTTGGCTCAACTATGTATATGTAGCCGCGACCCTCGAGGCCAGACAGTGACATAGCAAGTTCAGCTCCCCAAACTGCTGGCTCCATCAAGGCTGAAAAGTAGATGTGCTTAAGAATACGACCGTCCTCGAAATGAGAGATGAACCCTGTGGTTAGCAAGTCACCAATCGCCAAATTGGCTTTGGTTCCATGATAGAACGGTCCTTGCACCTGCTTGTAATTATCATGAGAGATGGGAATCCAATCTTTTACCATTTTAAGACCCTTAATTGTTGGGATTTGGCTGCATAACACCTGAGTTAAGCCGCGCCGCGAAGCGGCGTCGGCTTGGACGAATTGTTAGGCCGCATATCGCGACCTGAAAGCGGCACGCAAGACCTCAACCTTTTCCGCCCCGAGTGAGGTGCATGCGAGCCTGTAGGACTCTATGTGCTTTGTAGGCCAGTCCACTGGTGGTACTTCATCGGCATAGTAAAAGTAATCCCAGATGATCGCCTCCCAGCTGTTACAACGGACTGGCCGCCCGGCGATGACGCCCTCAGCCGCCTCTGGGCACGAGCCCTGCGGAGCCTCCGCGATTTCATACGCTTCGTCTGCCCACCAAGCAGGTTCGCAGTCAAGTAACTCATCCCCGATCTCCGCTAAGAATCCATAGTCCAACTCCTCCATGACGCGCCCGCCGAGCATTTCAACTATTGCCTCGAGCTCGCCGCGCCTCTCGCCGGGAAACGTCAGATCAATATCATCGTGCTTGCGTGTTACACGCCCTAGCCGTGCATCGATCGCCCAGCCCCCACCGATCCAGAGCGGCAGATTTCGCTCATCTGCCGCAGCTAGAATTTTGTGTATCAATGTGACCTGCGTTGTGTCCATGCGGCCTAACGGTTTGGGCTATGGGCAGTGGCGGTTTGCGTGAGCCTTTCCTGTCAAACCGAGAAAACGCTCGGGCGGGCTACCGACTTTGCAAATTGCACTTCAACCCGCCATTGCCTATGAGCCAGTGTTAGCGGTAGTTTTTTATTTATTCAAATAGTAATTCCACGTTATTTTTGCAATGTCTGAAATAATCTTTTCATTAATTTCCGAAGTTTCTTTGGACTCTGCAACAAATACGCTTATAAAAATTAATTGTCCATTCGGTAAAGTAATTACCCCAACATCATTAGTGGCTGCTGCAATTCCATTATTTATTCCGGAAGTCCCTGTTTTATGAGCAACAATTGTATTCTTTGGTAATTGTCCTTTTAATCGGTTACTTCCTGTTGTTGTTTCTCTCATAATTTTCCAAATAAAATCATAACTTTTTTTAGAAAGTAATTGGTTCTTATTATTATAAGTATCTATTAACAGTTTGTTCATCGCTGTTGGGGTTGCCCAATTTTGATATTGGGTATTCCAATCCTTGTGCATTTGTTCTTCGTTTGCTTTGATTGAAATATCAGTGAAATGATTAGCATTCAAGAATTTTTGAACAGAATCAGTTCCTCCGATTAATTTTAGCAAAATATCACAACCAATATTGTCGCTCTCTGATACTGTATAATTTAGTATTTGTTCAATCGTCAAAGTTGTTCCATTAGGGAATTCCTCTTTAATCGGACTCCACATTTTAGGCAAAAGGTCTTGAGGGGTAATCTCTATTTTTTGTTCAAAAGAAAGATTCCCTTTATCTATCTCAGACAAAACGGCTAAAGCAATCGGAAATTTCATAACGCTTTGCATCGGGAAATGGAAGTCGTTATTAATCTTCAAAGTATCCTTCTCATTGCTGTTGAATATTGCTACTCCTATTCTGGCATTTTTTGCCTTTAAAACATTCTCAATTTTCAAAGTTAAGTTGTCAGTTTGAGCATTTGAATACGCAATTGTAAAAAATAAACTTAACAATACTAATAATATCCTTTTTACGATTTTCATATGTCTGTACTCCTATCTGGTTAAATTACCGCTAACACCTGAATTAAGCCGCGCCGCGAAGCGGCGTCGGCTTGAATGAGTTGTTAGGCAACACCGCGCTTTCTCTCGAAGGCTTGTCGTGTTTGAACCATGTAAACCGCCGGCCCGTCAGGCGTGGTGATGATCTTCTCCCGCACGAATCCTGCCTTCTCATAGCAGCGTATGGCTCGATGGTTGTTCGGAGTCGGGTCGGTCTGAATCTTCGTCACGGTGGGGTCCGAGAACAGTAGTTCAACGAGAGCGCGGACAAGCCTTGTTCCTAGGCCTTTGTTCAACTGTGTCGGGTCAGCCAGAGACTGGTCTATTCCTCGCACTCCTGGATCAGTTTCATCTTCCCACCAGCCATCACCGCTTCCGAGCGCGACGTACGACTGAGCATAGCCGATCGGTTCCTCGCCCAGCATTGCGATGTACGGTGTTACGGACTCTTCCGCCATCGCTCTGGGCAGGTAGTGTTCCAGCACTTCATCAAGAGTCGGTCGCTCTTCGTCACCACCCCACCACTCAACGATGTGCGGCCGGTTGAGCCAATCATGGAGCATCGGCAGGTCGCGCTCGGTCATGAGGCGAAGAGTTATGGGGGGGGTGCTCGCGGCCTTGCGGCCCATGGCTCGCTGCTGTTCGGCAAAGCGGGCCTGTCGTATAGCGTTAGGGGTGGCCAGCAGGTTGCCGGTACGCTTGTCGTGTTGGTCTTTCATCTCAAACCCTCCATTAGAGCTAACAGTATACCACCAGTTAGCGCTAACGCAAGCATTACATACTTAAATCTGGCCCCCGACTGCGCTGCTTCTGGGTCTGCTTCGCCAGCTCGGCGCGGGCCTCCTGCACCTGCGGCAGCTCCATCACTTTCTGTACCGTGCGCTTGATGTAATCGGCCTCATGGCCTGCCTTGCGCTCCATGATCGCGGGGCTGGCCTCGGCCATGGCCTTGGCGATCTCGTCCGGCTCCCGGCCCTTGCTGGCCAGCTTCATAGCCGCAATGAAGTCGCACTTGCTGAGGTCGTCACCGAAGCGTTTGACCAACCCGGCCATTTCGCTGCGGTAGTCGTCCACGGCGCTGCGGCGATACCGGCGCACACTCCGCGGGGCGGTGATCTCGGCCAGTCGTGCCGTCCGTTCCTGTTGGCGCTTAATGCTGTCCAGCACCTGCCCGGCCTGCTGCATCAGCTCCGGCCCTGCGGTGGCGGTCTTGCCCTTGGATTCACGCAGCAGCACCCACGGCTGATAACCGGTGCGGGTGGTGTGCTTGTCCTTGCGGTTGGTGAAGCCCGCCAAGCGACCATAGTGGCGGCTGTCGGCGCTGGCCGGGTCGGCGTCGTACTCGCGGGCCAGCTTCCGGGCGATTACGCCCCTGTGACCTGCTGGGGCGTCCTGAGCCACTTTTACCCATGCCTGATAGTTCTTGGGGCTGGTCTCCACGATCAGCGCCGGCTCCCGGCCCTCGGCTTTCATGTCATCCAAGTCGAACTCACTGAGATCGTCCACCAGCACCAAACCATGCCGCTCCTGCTCGGCGGGCCTGATATACACGTCATTGCCCTGGGCATTCATCCGCTTGAGCCATGGCGTGTTCTGGAGCACTTCGGCGGCTGACCATTCCCGGTTCATCATCTTGCCGCTGGCGGCATCCCGTATGCCGATGTCGTACCGGTCGCAGCCCATGGCCTTGAGCTGCCGGGCGATGGCTTGCGCGGTGCGGTCACCCTTTACTTGAGCTTGAAAACCAGCCATATACCCCCCTGTTGTTCGATGATTTGCGGCTCCAGCCAAAGCCATGATGCGATCAGCAGCGCCAGAATAGGCGTCACGGAAGCGATCAAGACCCCGGCCCACAACTTCCATGTCCAGCCACGGGCGGCGCTCCGGGCGCTCTGCGCGGCGCTGCTCACCTCGGCGGCTACCTCCCGCAACTCCTTGGCCAGCTCCACCCATGCCGCCCCTGTCTGGCGTTGGGCTTTCAGCCACTCCGCTGCCTGCGCCTCGCTGGCCTGCTGAGTCTGGCTCATGACCTGCCGGGCCTCGTCGGCCAGTGTCGCCATGCTCTGGGCCAGCGGTTCGATCTGCTCCGCTAACTCGTTGATGCCTCTGGACTTCTTCACTCTGTCTATCGCGCTCATGCTCGATAACCTCCCGGTATTCTTGTAAGTCGATGATCTGGCCGTTGGCCGTGTCGATGGCTAGGGCGGTGTCGGCCCGCTCGGTGCGGATGCCCCGGCCCTCCATCTCCACCACGTTGGGGCCAAGATGGATGCCCGGCAGGCGCTCGATGCCCTGCGCCTCAAGTGTTCTATGGTCAATGCGGGCGTCGTGACCAGCCCGCTCTAATGCCCGGTTGGCATGGTCGGCCCATGCCTCGCGGGTCTGCTCAAGCCATCCCTTGGGCTTCAGGCTCTCGGACTTCTGCGCCCCGCCCCGCTCTGGCTGTTTGGCGTTGTACCGCTTGAACCACTGGTCAGCCGGGCGCTCGATACCGTCGTTCTTCCGCTCAGAGATCATCAAGTGGCAATGGGGGTTCTCACCTTTACCGGCATGAATGGCCAGCGTATACGGCAGGCGCTCGCCCTCGGTCAGATGCCGGGCGAATTCGTCCACCAGCTCCCGCTGCTGATCTAGGGTCAGTTCGACCGGCAGGGCAAACTCAACCTCTTTGAACAGCCGCCCATTGGCGCGTTCATACAGGTCGGCAGCATCCCAGTAGTCGGCGGGGCGCTCGGCCCACTCGGGCAGGTGGCCGGACTGAGTGTGCAGCACCTCGTCACGGTCGCGGGAGTAACGGCCCTCCCGCTGGATGTAATCGGCTTTCGCCTTGGCCGACTGGCCGCCGTTCCGGCTGCCGGTCTTGGCCGTAAGGTGATAGATGGCCATAGGGGTTTAGCTCCATGCAATGGCCCTCGGAGAGCGCACAGCCCCAAAGGGGTGCCCGCAGGGCAGTTTCTCGAAGAGAAACCGGTAAGTGCGCCCTCCCGTTAGAATGACGGTCGGGGTTTGCGGTGTCTGTGCTCCGATGATAGCATGATGGCAAGCACATAACCAAGGGGAATGTCAACATGGCAAAAGCAGCGGAACGGCTCGCCAAGCTGGAAGAGCAACGGGCACGGATCAACGCCAAGATCCAGCGGGTCAGGGCACGGGAGCAGCAGCAAAAGCGCAAGGAGGACACCCGGCGCAAGGTGCTGGTAGGCGCGTGGATACTCGGCAAAGTCGAAAGCGGCGAGTGGCCAGAACAGCGCTTGCTCGATGGGCTGGACAGCTACCTAGAGCGCGACCATGACCGGGCGCTGTTCGGACTGCCACCCAAGCAGGAATAGCAGCCACAGGAGCATGGCCAGCCGGAGCCGCAAGAGGGGCAAGGGTGAGCTTCTACCGGCTGACACCTGCCGAGATCGAAGCCCTGCAGCAAGAGATGCGAGAGGCGGGCGCGACCATCAAGGCGGAGATAGCCAAGCGCAAGGTGGCCAGCATGGCCCCTGCGGGGCTTCACACGCGCCCCCGCCCTGCGGGCAGGGGTAAAGGCCGCTAAAGCGGCTAAAGGCGTCTGCGGCTTCCTGTGGCGTCTGTGCATGGGGTTTGGGTTTGCGGGCCTTGGCCCGCCTTTTCCCTACCGCGGAGCGGTGGGGGCGGTGTGTAGCCTAGCGCAGCGGATAGATCAGTTATCCGGCCTCTGGCCGGGCATTTTGGGCAAGGGCAAACAGCGCCCCACTAGGGCGCTGTTAACCGCGCCTAGTGGATTATTCTTAGATAATCATGGATGGATTTTTTCAGCACCCCGCCAGCCCCCGCCCCTGCTAGGTTTGCAGGTTTGGGGGCGTGACAGTTAACGGGGGGGTTCGTGACAGTTAACGGGGGGGGGCGTGACAGTTAACGGGGGGGGCGTGACAGTTAACGGGGGGGGCGTGACAGTTATTGCAGGGGTCAGCCTGCCGCCTTGGGCCGTGCGATGTCGTACTTACCCGCCGCATACTCGTTCACCGTCCAGCCCAGCGCGATCAGCTCCGGCAGCGCCTCGCGCACCCGCTGGCGTCTCTTGCGCATGGCGGCCCCACTGGCCTCTGACGGCCAGACGTAGCCGCACAGGGTATCTATGGCCGCCTTGCCGGTCTTGCCGGGGTCGATCCAGCCACACAGCCGCTGGTGCAGCAGGCGGGCGGTTTCGCTGTCCAGCGCCCGCACCTCGTCCATGCTGATGCGCACATGCTGGCCGCCACCCATGACGGCCTGCGCGATCAAGGGGTTCAGGGCCACATACAGGCGCCCGTCTGCCTCGTCGCTGGCGTACTCGGCAAGCAGCCGGAAGCCCTGCCGCTTGCGGCCATTCTGGGCGATGATGGACACCTTCCAAAGCCGTTCAATGCAGTCCCTGATGGGCTTTGAGTCCTCGATATTGGCATAGCCTATTTCACGAGCCAGCGCCCGATAGCTACCCTTGACCACCATGGCGTCAGCGGTAACGGCTTCCCATTTGGGTTCCAGGAACAGCCGGAGCTGCTGCCCGCCGGGGGTCTCCGGTTCTGGCTCTAGCACCAGACCACTAGGCCCGGCCATGGCCACCAGCCCCTGCAGGATGCGCAAATCATCAGCGCCCAGCGGCTCCGGGCCGCTGAACTCGATCCGCTTGCCGTCGCCGTAGTCATACGTCACGTCCAGCTTGCCGCGCTTGCGCTCGCCCCGCTTGAGGGCACGGAACAGGCCGGGGGCCAGACAGTGCGCCGGGTCGTGCCGGACGTGGCTGAGGCTGTGTTTGTTCTTAGGCTTTGCCACGAGGCACCCCCTTGCTCTTGTGCTGCTTTTCCAGCACGGCGGGCTTGAGTACCCCGCCGTCATGCCGCCTGAACCAGCGGTCTTTGAACGGTGCCCCATAGTTGGCCTTGCTGACTCCAAAGCGGACGAAATAGGGCCGCTGCGTGTCGTCTACGCCCCATTCCTCGGCCTCACCGGTGGTCATGCCGGACAGGTACGATTGCCAGCGGATGTTATCCACCAGCACGGACGATCCCCGGCTGGCCTGCTGCTGGTCGCCTGCGCCCATCATGGCCGCGCCCTTGCTGGCATGGTGCAGGAACACGATAGAGCACCCGGTATCGGCGGCGATGGCCTCCATGCGGCCAATCACTTGCGCCATGGGGCCGCTGGCGTTCTCTTCCTCGATGTGGAACCGGCGCAAGGTATCCAGCACCATCAAGCGGCGTCCCTCAGCGGCTCGCTTGAGGCCGTCGAACCACTCCGGGGCCATGATGTTGGGTAGGCTGCCGATCAGCGGCTGGATTAGCAGACCGTCAGCCACGGCTTGCCGTTGCTCGTCGGTCAGGCGTTCCCCCAATGCGTGCAGGCGGTGATGTATGGCGGTGGGCGGGTCTTCGGCGGGCAGGTAGATCACCGGGCCGGTGCGCAACTCGCCCACGTCCAGCAGGTCGGGGCCGCCTGCGATCTGTGCGGCCAGTTGCAGGGCCAGCATGGACTTGCCGGCCCCACCGGGGGACACCAGCGCCCCCACGGTGCCGGCCACCATGTTGGGCAGTACGTAGTCAATCGGTGGCGGTAGCTCTGTGAAGCTCGCCAGAATGTCGATAGGCTTATGGGTAGCCATTGATTTGCCTCCTGTGTAGGCGGTTGGTGGTTAGGCGCTGGCGGGGTCACTACCCCCGCCCTGCGCCGCCCTGAGTTCTTCCAGATACAGCCGCAGCGCCTCGGCCTCTGCGTCTGTGGCCCATATCTTCCGGGCCTTGCGGCCCATGGCTCGCTGCTGCTCGGCAAAGCGGGCCTGTCGTATAGCGTTGGGGGTGGCCAGCAGGTTGCCGGTACGCTTGTCGTGTTGGTCTTTCATATTTCCTCCGCATTAGAGCTAACACCATAACAGGCATTAGCTCTAATGCAAGTGTTTTATCCTAATGTCGGCCCTCGGTACTGCTGTTTCTCGGCCTGCTTCGCCAGCTCGGCGCGGGCCTCCTGCACCTGCGGCAGCTCCATCACCTTCTGCACCGTACGCTTGATGTAATCGGCCTCATGGCCCGTCTTGCGCTCCATGATGGCGGGGCTGGCCTCGGCCATGGCCTTGCCGATCTCGTCCGGCTCCCGGCCCTTGCTGGCCAGCTTCATGGCCGCGATAAAGTCGCACTTGCTGAGGTCGTCACCGTACCGCTTGACCAGCCCGGCCATTTCGCTGCGGTAACACCTGAGTTAAGCCGCGCCGCGAAGCGGCGTCGGCTTGGACGAATTGTTAGGCCGCATATCGCGACCTGAAAGCGGCACGCAAGACCTCAACCTTTTCCGCCCCGAGTGAGGTGCATGCGAGCCTGTAGGACTCTATGTGCTTTGTAGGCCAGTCCACTGGTGGTACTTCATCGGCATAGTAAAAGTAATCCCAGATGATCGCCTCCCAGCTGTTACAACGGACTGGCCGCCCGGCGATGACGCCCTCAGCCGCCTCTGGGCACGAGCCCTGCGGAGCCTCCGCGATTTCATACGCTTCGTCTGCCCACCAAGCAGGTTCGCAGTCAAGTAACTCATCCCCGATCTCCGCTAAGAATCCATAGTCCAACTCCTCCATGACGCGCCCGCCGAGCATTTCAACTATTGCCTCGAGCTCGCCGCGCCTCTCGCCGGGAAACGTCAGATCAATATCATCGTGCTTGCGTGTTACACGCCCTAGCCGTGCATCGATCGCCCAGCCCCCACCGATCCAGAGCGGCAGATTTCGCTCATCTGCCGCAGCTAGAATTTTGTGTATCAATGTGACCTGCGTTGTGTCCATGCGGCCTAACGGTTTGGGCTATGGGCAGTGGCGGTTTGCGTGAGCCTTTCCTGTCAAACCGAGAAAACGCTCGGGCGGGCTACCGACTTTGCAAATTGCACTTCAACCCGCCATTGCCTATGAGCCAGTGTTAGCGGTAGTTTTTTATTTATTCAAATAGTAATTCCACGTTATTTTTGCAATGTCTGAAATAATCTTTTCATTAATTTCCGAAGTTTCTTTGGACTCTGCAACAAATACGCTTATAAAAATTAATTGTCCATTCGGTAAAGTAATTACCCCAACATCATTAGTGGCTGCTGCAATTCCATTATTTATTCCGGAAGTCCCTGTTTTATGAGCAACAATTGTATTCTTTGGTAATTGTCCTTTTAATCGGTTACTTCCTGTTGTTGTTTCTCTCATAATTTTCCAAATAAAATCATAACTTTTTTTAGAAAGTAATTGGTTCTTATTATTATAAGTATCTATTAACAGTTTGTTCATCGCTGTTGGGGTTGCCCAATTTTGATATTGGGTATTCCAATCCTTGTGCATTTGTTCTTCGTTTGCTTTGATTGAAATATCAGTGAAATGATTAGCATTCAAGAATTTTTGAACAGAATCAGTTCCTCCGATTAATTTTAGCAAAATATCACAACCAATATTGTCGCTCTCTGATACTGTATAATTTAGTATTTGTTCAATCGTCAAAGTTGTTCCATTAGGGAATTCCTCTTTAATCGGACTCCACATTTTAGGCAAAAGGTCTTGAGGGGTAATCTCTATTTTTTGTTCAAAAGAAAGATTCCCTTTATCTATCTCAGACAAAACGGCTAAAGCAATCGGAAATTTCATAACGCTTTGCATCGGGAAATGGAAGTCGTTATTAATCTTCAAAGTATCCTTCTCATTGCTGTTGAATATTGCTACTCCTATTCTGGCATTTTTTGCCTTTAAAACATTCTCAATTTTCAAAGTTAAGTTGTCAGTTTGAGCATTTGAATACGCAATTGTAAAAAATAAACTTAACAATACTAATAATATCCTTTTTACGATTTTCATATGTCTGTACTCCTATCTGGTTAAATTACCGCTAACTTTGTTTTAGGGCGACTGCCCTGCTGCGTAACATCGTTGCTGCTCCATAACATCAAACATCGACCCACGGCGTAACGCGCTTGCTGCTTGGATGCCCGAGGCATAGACTGTACAAAAAAACAGTCATAACAAGCCATGAAAACCGCCACTGCGCCGTTACCACCGCTGCGTTCGGTCAAGGTTCTGGACCAGTTGCGTGAGCGCATACGCTACTTGCATTACAGCTTACCAACCGAACAGGCTTATGTCCACTGGGTTCGTGCCTTCATCCGTTTCCACGGTGTGCGTCACCCGGCAACCTTGGGCAGCAGCGAAGTCGAGGCATTTCTGTCCTGGCTGGCGAACGAGCGCAAGGTTTCGGTCTCCACGCATCGTCAGGCATTGGCGGCCTTGCTGTTCTTCTACGGCAAGGTGCTGTGCACGGATCTGCCCTGGCTTCAGGAGATCGGAAGACCTCGGCCGTCGCGGCGCTTGCCGGTGGTGCTGACCCCGGATGAAGTGGTTCGCATCCTCGGTTTTCTGGAAGGCGAGCATCGTTTGTTCGCCCAGCTTCTGTATGGAACGGGCATGCGGATCAGTGAGGGTTTGCAACTGCGGGTCAAGGATCTGGATTTCGATCACGGCACGATCATCGTGCGGGAGGGCAAGGGCTCCAAGGATCGGGCCTTGATGTTACCCGAGAGCTTGGCACCCAGCCTGCGCGAGCAGCTGTCGCGTGCACGGGCATGGTGGCTGAAGGACCAGGCCGAGGGCCGCAGCGGCGTTGCGCTTCCCGACGCCCTTGAGCGGAAGTATCCGCGCGCCGGGCATTCCTGGCCGTGGTTCTGGGTTTTTGCGCAGCACACGCATTCGACCGATCCACGGAGCGGTGTCGTGCGTCGCCATCACATGTATGACCAGACCTTTCAGCGCGCCTTCAAACGTGCCGTAGAACAAGCAGGCATCACGAAGCCCGCCACACCGCACACCCTCCGCCACTCGTTCGCGACGGCCTTGCTCCGCAGCGGTTACGACATTCGAACCGTGCAGGATCTGCTCGGCCATTCCGACGTCTCTACGACGATGATTTACACGCATGTGCTGAAAGTTGGCGGTGCCGGAGTGCGCTCACCGCTTGATGCGCTGCCGCCCCTCACTAGTGAGAGGTAGGGCAGCGCAAGTCAATCCTGGCGGATTCACTACCCCTGCGCGAAGGCCATCGGTGCCGCATCGAACGGCCGGTTGCGGAAAGTCCTCCCTGCGTCCGCTGATGGCCGGCAGCAGCCCGTCGTTGCCTGATGGATCCAACCCCTCCGCTGCTATAGTGCAGTCGGCTTCTGACGTTCAGTGCAGCCGTCTTCTGAAAACGACAAACGATGTCAGAATAGAGTTAAATTTCCTATTGATTGACATATTCCGTCAAAGGTAATAGATTTCATCCTGACACTTTTGCCTTTGGAGGCATCTTGCAAGGTCAACGCATCGGCTATGTCCGCGTCAGCAGCTTCGACCAGAACCCGGAACGGCAATTGGAGGGTGTTCAGGTGGCGCGGGTGTTCACCGACAAGGCTTCTGGCAAGGACACCCAGCGTCCCGAGCTGGAAAGGCTGCTGGCCTTCGTCCGCGAGGGCGACACCGTGGTGGTGCATAGCATGGACAGGCTGGCACGCAACCTTGATGACCTGCGCCGCATCGTCCAAGGGCTGACACAACGGGGCGTGCGCATGGAGTTCGTCAAAGAAGGGCTGAAGTTCACCGGCGAGGACTCACCGATGGCCAATCTGATGCTGTCGGTCATGGGAGCCTTCGCTGAGTTCGAGCGCGCCCTGATCCGCGAACGTCAGCGCGAGGGAATCGTGCTGGCCAAGCAGCGCGGTGCCTACCGGGGACGAAAGAAATCGCTGAACAGCGAACAAATTGCCGAGTTGAAACGGCGAGTTGCGGCAGGCGACCAAAAAACCTTGGTGGCCCGTGACTTCGGCATCAGCCGCGAAACCTTGTACCAGTACCTGCGGGAAGACTGACCATGCCACGCCGCTCAATCCTGTCCGCCACCGAGCGCGAAAGCCTGCTGGCACTGCCAGATGCCAAAGACGAACTGATACGGCACTACACGTTCAACGAAACCGACCTGTCGGTGATCCGTCAGCGTCGCGGCGCCGCGAATCGATTGGGCTTCGCTGTGCAGCTTTGCTACTTGCGATTCCCTGGCACCTTTTTGGGCGTCGATGAGCCTCCGTTTCCGCCCCTGTTGCGCATGGTGGCCGCGCAACTCAAGATGCCAGTGGAAAGTTGGAGCGAGTACGGCCAGCGCGAACAGACACGGCGGGAGCACTTGGTCGAGCTGCAAACGGTTTTTGGGTTCAAGCCCTTCACCATGAGCCACTATCGGCAAGCCGTGCATACATTGACCGAGCTGGCCTTGCAGACCGACAAAGGCATCGTGCTGGCGAGCGCACTTGTCGAGAATCTGCGGCGGCAGAGCATTATCCTGCCCGCCATGAATGCCATCGAGCGCGCAAGCGCCGAGGCCATCACCCGTGCCAACCGACGCATTTACGCGGCGCTGACCGATTCTTTGTTATCACCCCACCGTCAGCGCCTGGACGAACTTCTCAAGCGCAAGGACGGCAGTAAAGTGACGTGGCTGGCATGGCTGCGCCAGTCGCCTGCCAAACCGAACTCTCGCCACATGCTCGAACATATTGAGCGCCTGAAATCCTGGCAAGCACTTGATCTGCCCGCAGGCATCGAGCGGCAGGTTCACCAGAACCGCCTGCTCAAAATCGCTCGTGAAGGTGGCCAGATGACGCCTGCTGATCTGGCAAAGTTCGAGGTGCAACGACGCTATGCCACGCTGGTAGCGCTGGCCATCGAAGGCATGGCCACCGTCACCGATGAAATCATCGACCTTCACGATCGCATCATCGGCAAGCTGTTCAACGCGGCCAAGAACAAGCATCAGCAGCAGTTCCAGGCTTCCGGCAAGGCGATCAACGACAAGGTGCGGATGTATGGGCGCATCGGTCAAGCGTTGATTGAGGCCAAGCAAAGCGGCAGCGATCCGTTCGCCGCCATCGAGGCCGTTATGCCCTGGGACACCTTCGCCGCCAGCGTCACCGAAGCGCAAACATTGGCGCGGCCTGCCGACTTTGATTTCCTGCACCACATCGGTGAAAGCTATGCCACGCTACGCCGCTACGCGCCGCAGTTCCTGGGCGTGCTCAAATTGCGGGCTGCGCCCGCCGCCAAGGGTGTGCTCGATGCCATCGACATGCTGCGCGGCATGAACAGCGACAGCGCGCGCAAGGTGCCCGCCGATGCGCCAACCGCATTCATCAAGCCGCGCTGGGCAAAGCTGGTTCTGACCGACGACGGCATCGACCGGCGTTACTACGAGTTATGCGCCCTGTCGGAGCTGAAGAACGCGCTGCGCTCCGGTGATGTCTGGGTGCAGGGTTCTCGCCAGTTCAAGGACTTCGACGAATACCTGGTGCCGGTCGAGAAGTTCGCCACTTTGAAGCTGGCCAGCGAATTGCCGCTGGCAGTGGCCACCGACTGCGACCAATACCTGCATGACCGGTTGGAATTGTTGGAGGCGCAACTCGCCACAGTCAACCGCATGGCTGCGGCCAACGACTTACCGGATGCCATCATCACCACCGCGTCAGGCCTGAAGATCACGCCGCTGGACGCGGCAGTACCAGACGCCGCGCAAGCCATGATCGACCAGACAGCTATGCTGCTGCCGCACCTCAAAATCACCGAGTTGCTGATGGAGGTCGATGAATGGACGGGCTTCACCCGCCACTTCACACACCTGAAGACCAGCGACACGGCCAAGGACAAAACCTTGCTGTTGACGACGATCCTGGCCGACGCGATCAACCTGGGTCTGACCAAAATGGCCGAGTCCTGCCCTGGCACCACCTACGCCAAGCTGTCTTGGCTGCAAGCCTGGCACATCCGCGATGAAACCTATTCGACGGCGCTGGCCGAGCTGGTGAATGCGCAGTTTCGGCAACCCTTCGCCGGCAACTGGGGTGACGGCACCACGTCATCGTCGGACGGCCAGAACTTCAGAACCGGCAGCAAAGCAGAAAGCACTGGTCATATCAACCCGAAGTATGGAAGCAGTCCAGGACGGACTTTCTACACCCATATCTCCGACCAGTACGCGCCCTTCAGTGCCAAGGTGGTCAACGTGGGCATTCGTGATTCAACTTACGTGCTTGATGGCCTGCTGTACCACGAGTCGGACTTGCGCATCGAGGAACACTACACCGACACGGCAGGCTTCACCGATCACGTGTTTGGCTTGATGCATTTGCTGGGATTTCGCTTCGCGCCGCGTATCCGTGACTTGGGCGAAACCAAGCTATTCATCCCCAAGGGCGATGCCGCCTATGACGCGCTCAAGCCGATGATTAGCAGCGACAGGCTGAACATCAAGCAAATACGCGCCCATTGGGATGAAATTCTGCGGCTGGCCACCTCCATCAAGCAAGGCACGGTAACGGCTTCGCTGATGCTGCGCAAACTCGGCAGCTACCCGCGCCAGAACGGCTTGGCCGTGGCGTTGCGCGAGCTGGGGCGCATCGAGCGCACGCTGTTCATTTTGGATTGGCTGCAAAGCGTGGAGCTGCGCCGCCGCGTCCATGCGGGGCTGAATAAGGGCGAGGCGCGCAACGCGCTGGCCAGGGCGGTCTTCTTCTACCGATTGGGTGAAATCCGCGACCGCAGTTTTGAGCAGCAGCGCTACCGGGCCAGCGGCCTCAATCTGGTGACGGCGGCCATCGTGTTGTGGAACACGGTATATCTGGAGCGTGCCACCAGTGCTTTGCGTGGCAACGGCACGGCGCTGGACGACACATTGTTGCAATATCTGTCGCCGCTGGGGTGGGAGCACATCAACCTGACCGGCGATTACCTATGGCGCAGCAGCGCCAAGGTCGGTGCGGGGAAGTTTAGGCCATTGCGACCGCTGCCACCGGCTTAGCGTGCTTTATTTTCCGTTTTCTGAGACGACCCCAATGATTCCCTTTTAGAAGGCGAAGAGCTTCTATCTCTACTCCAGCGCGCTCAATCTTGCACATGTATTTACCATCCGTAGTCGGCAGTGATTCGCCTACAGATACCCATTGGCCAAAAGATTTTTTGTATGGTGTCATTCGTCTTCCCCGTTTTGCTCGAAGTAACCATGTAGATCCAGAACTTCGAAGGTATTGTCTATCGCTCGTATTTGCGAAATAGCAAAGTCTCGGGCTTCACTCTCACTCTTAAAGAACAGTGGCTCTTGATAGGGCGCGATATGCGGTCTTGAGATACCATTGCAATAATCAAAATCGGTACCGAAGTCGACCTCAACAAACCAACGCTTATCTGCAGTGCCGATCACCATTAATCCAGAATCGGGATAAATGCCGGTTGCCCACGTGACCATGCTATCGAGATGTTCATGATAGTTTGTGTCATACATTTGGTGAGTATTGACCGTGTTCTTAAACATTAAACTGTCCAAAGCCGCGAGGTAATCTGCAGCTACATGGCTGCTTACTAAGATACATCACCCAGCAGGTGCGCCAGTTTCCTCTTGGATTTGGGGAGGTATCGAGCAAACCTCTTTCTATATCTGATAGGTGTACACGGACTGAATTAGTAGACGTATTACCCATTAAGCCAGTAATTCGATTTGCTGTTACTCGTGCTTTTGCTTCTTGTTTACCATCTGACAAATCGAAATCTTTCGGGTTATCTTGCTGATGAATTTCAATGATCGCAGTCATCTAACTGTCCTTAGAGTCCAAAAGTGAGTATTTGTTATTCAAAAACAAGCACTTTCAAACAATGTTCGTTTCATAAATCAATTTCTTGGCGCATAATACAATAAATGTCTTACATGTTTAATATGTGGCGTTAAATTGATGTATAAAACTATCAACATTTACTGTTTACAACGAGACTCAGGTTTGCAGCATGAGAAATACAAAGAGTGGTAAAATGGTTATGTGCGAAATAACAGGTGAATAATACGTTGAATATAAGACATTCGATTCCACTGCCTCCTGCGATGCCATTGTTTGGCTCAGCTGAGGAATTGGATAACCCTAGCCCATACATTAACGAGTTCGTTGCACATTTGACGATTAACCTTGTCGAAGATGCCGGCGAGTTATATGAGCATGCTATTGCTTGGCTATCAGAGCAAAAAGAAGCATACAATAACTTCAAAGCCTACCGCGCCGAGATTAATACGTTTCTTCATTGGTGCTGGTCTGTTCAAGGTATGTCTGTATCGATGGTGAATCGCGCCAGAATGCGCGAATACATTGAATGGTGTGAGAACCCGCCAGAAGAACTGATCGGCACCTACAACGCGGCACAGTTCGTATTTAACAAGGGTATTGGCGAGAATGTGCCTAATTTCAAATGGCGACTGTTCCGAAAATCAAAACCTAAGTCATCAAATGCCGATATAAACGAAGTTAAATACAAACTCTCTGCTAATGCAGCACATCAAAAACTGAGCATATTGAGCTTATTCTTTCAGTATTTGAATGCCGAAGAGTACTGTGATGCAAATCCTGCAGCGATAGTCTTAAAGTTTGGGAAGTACAAATCAAAATCTCAATCTACTGCAGCCGGTGAAGATGATGACGAAATGAAGTTCTTCTCTGATTTGCAGTGGTCATATGTAATGGATACCGTCGAAGAGATGGCCCAAGAAGACCCTCAAACTCACGAAAGAACACTATTCCTGGTGAGGCTGCTTTACGGAACCTACTGCCGTATTTCAGAGATCGGGGCTCGCCCCGGCTATGCGCCAGTCATGTCCCAGTTCAGGCGTGACAAAAAAACCGGTTATCTGGGCTTCTACATCCCTAAGTCTAAGGGCGGTAAGCGACGCACAGTAGCCGTGTCGGATGAACTCAAAGAGGCACTAATCCGTTACAGGACATTCCGTAAACTCCCGGAGATGCCAAGTCCCACGGATGATGAACCATTGTTTGTTCGTCACAGAGCAGCTTCACATGGCCGCGAAGAAGGCGTGTTGAATGCAAACTTGGGGATTCGACAAATACGCGAAATAATTCAAGAAGTTCTCGATAAAACTGCTGCGCGATTTGAAAAAGATGGTTTGATGGAAGACGCTGCAGAGATAAGAGTTCTAACTGTCCATAGCATTCGTCACACTGGTATCTCACATGACATTGCTAATGGCCGACCTTTGCAACACGTTCAAGCGGATGCTGGACACGAAAGTATTGATGTAACGTCACGTTACTTACACACAACAAGAGCTGAGCGACATCATAGTGCTAAGACTAAGAAGTTGAATCCTCTTGAATAAAACTGGTAATACTACTGCTGATGCATTCCCGATCAGTCCGATTAAACATGAACACTGATGCCTACCCTATTGGCTTAAACTAGAGGTTACAATGACAGAACTTACTAAAGTGCTACTAAATATCCGTTCCCTTCGTGCTTACGCTCGTGAAGAAATGACGTTGGAACAATTGGAGGACGCGCTTAATAAGCTGACTACTGTAGTAGAAGAACGCAGAGAAGCAGAAGAATTGGAGCGCGCAGCGCAAAAAGAACAAGAAGAGAAAATGAGTGCCATCGCTAAGCAAATTGAAGAGCAAGGCCTAGATGTAGAACAGCTGATCTCTGCATTAACAGGCGCGACTAAAGCGAAAGCGAAAGGTACCCGCCAACCTCGACCAGCAAAGTATAAATACACTGATGAAGCTGGTGTAGAGAAGACGTGGACTGGCCAAGGCCGTACTCCTTCCATCATTCAATCAGCGATCGATAGCGGTGATAAAAAGCTAGAAGATTTTGCAATTTAATCTTCTTAATATTCGGTGGATGAAAAAGGGAGCAAATGTGCTCCCTTTTTTAATAAGTCTTACAGGTAAATAAACGGAGAAGCTTCATATTGATTGTGTACCTTCAAATCGTTACTAGTACTCGCCATCAATTTTTCATAAGCAATCGCTTCATCTGATGAAACATCTCGGAGATAATCCTCCTTGTTTCGTTCCCACATTTGATTAATCTTTTCGTGTACCCATTCTCCACTAGGTATATCGGAAATGTATTCATGCATATGAAAATTCGGATCAGATCTATCCATTTCATTCCACCATTTTTCTGTCTGTTCATAATCCATTAAACCCTGCAAATGCTCGATGCCGTCGCCATAGGAAACTGACCACCGTTCATTCTCTAGCTTGGAACAAACATACAAAAACTCTATTAACTCACGCGAGTTAGAAATAGACAGGTAAGTCTCAGGATGTTTTTGAAACTCATTGAGCAAGTCATTATCAGAGAGGTCAGCTAATTCTCGGTACAATTCATGGCGTTTCTTAGCTTCAATTGTGCTTTTATGAGCATACCGGTTGCAAAACCAACCAATCACCAAAGCCTCAAGTTTTGTGTCAAAAATAACAACACCTGAAACTTCGGCAGAAGAGTCAGATAAATCATTTTTTGATGGCAACGTCAACCTAACAGGTAAGATCTTTTCTTTAGCAATTGCTAACTTGGCAAAAATTTCGATAGGGAACTTGGCAATAAATTGATAACGCCCTGAAAGGGCGCCTTCATAAATATCGTAAAAATCAACAACAGCCAAGTTAGACAGGACGGACTTAGTTAGCTTCTTACCATCTACCTTAAGTGTGTTTACCGTTACGGTGGTATTTGAAGTTTGAAAATTCAAGTGTTCACCAATGGTCGATTTAGGATTCAGATCAAATATAACAACACAAGGATTAGCTGTATAACTTAAACATCAAATTAGATGACAATATGGCGCTTTTTACTCACATACAAGACCATTGAACATATAAATGCCTTTTTCTCTTGTCACCCTAATAACATCGATTAGGAGTTCGTATTCAATTTCAGTAGCTTTGGTTAGATAACGGTAGAGGTCTAAATCTTCATCACCTTTACTTGATAGGTGAGCGATCAAGTCAGCTACCAAGCCCAGTTTATTGCTTTCGATTTCGTGTCGTAGTGCATTAATCAGGTCTTCATTTTTCATGCGAATCATTACTCATTAAATCGATATTGTTTATCGGCGTTTATAGTGATTTCAATCAATAGAATTTAGCTTTCTGCGCCAACGAAAGCCAAGGTATGTGAAGACAGGAAGAGTAAATAGTACTGTTCCTTGGCCCAACCAGAAACCAAGAGCAAGAAACGCCATTGCACTCACCGTTACTTCGTCTAGAAACCGTGCTTTAAGCTCAGTTGATGCATTATTAATTTTCAGACCACTGATTACCTTGCAAGGCCAAAGAACTCTTAGCGCTTGGTTAATAGGTTCTGCGCCTTTCGTTTTTGCAATCCGCTTATAGATCATGATAGGCATAGCCCTCGATGTGTTATGTAAGCCGCGGTAATCTGACTGATGAATTGTTCAGATTCGCTGGGCAGAAACTCAAGCAATTCTTCCAACCCAATATCGCCACCACTATGCTGTCGTTCGAAAATCTCAACGAAGAATACTGGGCTATCAGTGAAATAACTTTCATCTCGTTGGATCTGCAAATACTCTTCATGTATTAAATCACCACCAGCTGATGGTGAAAGGAAAAGGTTATCTGCATCATCAGCGATCTCAACAATAGGTACAGTAATCCCCTTCTCTAGCAATGCATTAAGAACGGATTCGGTTACGGCTAGTGGCTGGAATCTTCCATTACCGGTTACGATTATCTGCATTCTATCCAGGACAACCCCACTCATTATGAACTTATATACGTCATTGTTTAAGAGTGAAGTATCCCATAACCATCGGTTTTATTCATCTTTGAAACACCCCTTCCCTTGCTGTTTGTACCATGATTTGAGTTCTTCAATCACACCATCAACTGAATCTTCACGACTTGCGGCAGGGTGGAAAATCAAACCATTACCTTCTGGGTGTTCAACAATAGTAGAGAAGTGTTTTGCCAGCTTGGAAATGTACTCATCATATTCTGAGTCCGGGAGGTTATTAGTCTCAGTGTCTTCAAAAAATTCATCCAGAAATCGTCTAAATTCTGATTCTGTGTAGTCTTGGAGTTTACCTTTTAGTTCCATTTCATAAGCCTTTATGAATATCGATATGTCTTCTCGGAGTCATTACTCTTAAATTGTCCACGTCATACACTTTACCACCGTGCTGAACCTCTTCAACATGGTGTATCTCATAACGATCCCGTCCACCTTTTTGTTCTGTTGGTATAGGGAATGGAGAGCTACCACGCTTAATGATGCGCTGATTAGCCTTGCTAAACTGGCTCAATAAATCAGGGTCATTTGCCACTTCTAGCCAAAATGCCTTCCTAAATGCATCAAAGCTCTTGAATTCCTCCCCTCGTAACTTGTCAGCGATTTGATTAGGAATTGGAGCCCCAAGTTCTTCCCCTGCCGTTTCGAGCCATATACCAGCGATCTCTTCACCATGACCGGTAACTACACCACTTTCGTCACGTGCAGTCTTCCTAAACACTATGTAAAGTGGAGGCAACCCAGAGTCAATTGGAAACGTGATGATGTACTCGGCTAGATCATCTTCTGGATAGAGCGCCGTCCCAAGTTCTTGCTCATGTTCTTCAATAGGACGGACCCAGATATTTTGTACGTCCAGCTCGTTGTTTTCAGTTGTCACGGTATCGGGAGATAGTACATCCGTGGAACCATCAGGTGTCCATGTTAACGTGATCCCGTAGTCCAGTTCCGCGACAAAGTTCTGGCCACTTTTCTCTGCGGCACGCTTAGAAACCCGATCACCATACGCGGCGCCATCCCCAGTTTTAATCCCGACGATTTGCTGCTTTCCGTTTTCATCGGTGTACATATTGAAACGAACACGCATTTGACCAGAGTCATGTGCATGGTATTCGGGGTGAGCATCCAGCGTGCTATCCGCTAATTGAGATGGCCATAATGCTGCAAGTAGAAAGCCACCTACTCGAGCAAATGCACCGACCGCCTCACCGGAAATAGCCCAAGAGCCCATAGTGTTTGATGTACTGGTACTGATCAAACCTAAATTAGAAGCCCCAGCACTTGCCGGCAAAGCAAGAATAGCGGCCTTGCCGTAGTCAGTTGCCTTACTATCTTTACTAAGCGTTTTGACGTTCACTACCGGATAGTCTTTCTCGAGCAACCGTTCTTGGTTGATTGAATGACAGCTAGTGCCTGAAATTAGTGGGTCAGTATGGCGGTAGAAGACATTTGAAGCGCAATTGTAGGTACCTGGTGATGTCGGTGGTAGTTCCGTCTTTTTGTCACTTTTAACTGGTGCTGGTGGTGCGGAAACCTTCAATACGTCACCAACCTTTAGCTTCATTGGGTCATCGTTGAATTCAGGGTTAAGGTCTAATAGCTGTTTTGCGTTGAGATTATGTTGCTCTGCGATCTCTGGCCACAATTCACGACTGTTGGTATTTGGATTAATTGAAACCGTATGTGTTGCTTGTGGAGGTGGAGGTGTTGCGTTAGAAGTAACTGAGAGCCTTTCATCTACAGGGAGATTTGGGGCTGATAGTAGTGCGTTAACATCCAGAACCTTCCCATTCTCATTGACCCATTCGTCATTGATATTGGCTAATTGTTCCTTCGTGATTTGATGATCTAAATACACAAGGCTTTGGTCAGTGACCAGCTGACCATCAATCTTCCAATACACTAGGATAGTATTTTGATACAAGTTAGCTAACTGCTCGTCATCGAGCCTATTTTGGGTCGTTCGGGTCGCATAGAAACCGAAGTGGCCATCACCAAGCATTTTATATTCCTGGATCAGATGACCATTCGCAAAATGATAAAAATAACCTTCTGACGGGAAAGCTAGTCGCTCACCTAACTGTACAGTGGGCGTTATCGGTATAAACGAATCTTTTACCTGCCCTGAACCAATGGGCTTCACCTTAACCTCATGTGGCAGGCTAATGCCGAGAACCCTATCACCCACGGATGCTAATAATCTCTTTGGTTCATCGACCGCGGTCTGAGTAGTGTATTTCATACCATGCTCAGTACGAACAGCGCCCCAACGTCCACGAGAGATCTCAGCCTTGGTTTTTGCCAATGAAAACCAATATCCTACATTGCTCCTAAATGACTCTTCTGAACCGACAATCTCAAAGCAATATTCAAATTTAAGCTCCGGTTCAGATTGCTTGTCGATGACAATAGGTTCCGGGACGTAGGTTTCATCAATGTTGGGTACATAGGAATAACCAGCTGCAGAACTGGTGGATACTGGAGGGCCGCCGGCCATATTTGCTCGAGTTGAAAATGCAGATTTAGCACTATCTGTCAGTAAGTCACTAGCGTCTGATGTTAATGACCATGTTCGAGTCATACTATCTTGTGAGAGGACTGGCTTTGAGGGGAAATCCGTTAATAGAGCCAACTCACCGGTTTTTAATTTATCCACCAGCTTCTCAAACGAATAGCCACCTGGCAGATTAGAAATATCCCGCTTTTCCAAACGGTTAATATCACCCTCAACTTGCCCGAATTCATAGTCCATCAGTTCGGTGATTCTTACCACTCTGTAAGTCAAAACAGTGCCCAAATTTATCAATGTGAACCACATTTTTAAACAATTGCTTTAGTACAACAATAAGGCTGACTGTTTGTTTACTGGGTAAAATCGTGAGAGTGTGAGCACCCTTCACAAAACCACAACTTGTTGATGATAAATGCATTTGCAACGTAGGCGCGCCAGTGGATAACGTCCTACGCACAAATCGTTCAAAGGCTAAATTTCCTTTATGACTAATTCAATATCGCTTATGTAGGCATCCTTAATCACTTTTACTTTAAAGTGGTAATCTGCTGATATTGGTTCACCAGATTCAGGATCAAGTCTCAACCCTCTTATTTCATCGCCACCTATCGCGTACCCCCTAAATGACAAAGTACTACTACCGCACGTCATAGAGAGAAAATCATAAAATATACGGTGAGAATGGTTGTCCAGCCTTGTCGAGAATGTGTCAAAAAAACAATTCTCTGGTGCATGGACGCCGATTTTGGAAACCTTCACATTATATTCAGTACCAAGTTCAGCAAAAACAAAACTGCCCTCATTAATGACTGAATTATGAGGTAATTTGATTGTCTCGAATTGTTTGTTACAGCCTACTAGAAATCCCAATCCAACTAAGCTGACTAAAAAGCGCTTCACATCTAACCTTAATGTTACAACTTGTTGATATTAAAAAATTCATCTTTCAATAATTTGCGCGTTAACCGTGGGGCAAGCCAGTCTTTGAAATCCTTCTCAGCCTCAACTATTCGCACATCATCTACAGAGAAAACCCTATATTTCCCTTTTGTTTTGGGTTTGCCTAACCACCTAACGATTGCTTGATCTGTCCACAATCTAAAGCGTTTAAGGCGCCAAACAGTGATCCATTGGCTATCCCATTTTTCCTTTGCTAATCGCTTTTTTAACTCTAGCTTCTCACTTTCTATTTGAATTTGAAGCTCAGACTTTACGTACTGGCGATGACCGATGAAATAGCCCATGTAATAGTTCCAATGTTATCGACTACAAATATTACCTTATTATGCACGTGGGTTTCTATATGATTGTGAATAACATTTGCATAGATAAGCATCAGGCTTGAAAAAATTCGGGGGCAATACATTTTTTTTTGAATGCGCAGTCATTTAAGTGAATAGGTATAAAAAGCGACCACAATATTTTTAATTCATTGCCCCTCAACTAGTCATACGAACATGCATTCATTTTTATTCGGCATGCAAACATTGGCGTGGATCTATACATTATTTTGAACTAATGATAAATAACTCATTAGTGTTAATGAATATATAAATGACAAAATTTATCTTCTATCCCTTCGTGGCGATGACCCATAACAGGTAAGTCTAATGGCCACAAATTAAGGCAGGCGGTATAACTCTGATTGTTGTTTATAGAGGCGAGGTAAACGGATTGGTCCGATGTAGAACGATATTAGGTGATGGTTGGATAAAAAAAACCCGCCGAAGCGGGTTATGAGAAAAGGTGATGTAACTTCCCAATAGTCAAACGAGAATGCAATATAGTCAAAAAATATACGCTTCATGCTATGTTTACGCAAAAACAACAAAGGAATACTACGATATTAAAACTTAGCGTTCAACTATCAATGACGACCAATCGTGATCTTAATGCAACAAAAACTCACCGTTAATTAGTGAGTTGTACAGTAAGCAATCTTTAATCGTTAGGTACCCAACTCTGTAACGACTGCTCATTGTTTTGTAGCAGCAAATTACAATCACTCTCGATTCTTCGTTGGAATAACTCAGGGGGTAAGTTCGGTTCCATAGCCAATATTTCATCATGCCTTACTAGAAGCGCATCCCTATCAAGTGCCATTTCCTTGATAGCTAATGATACATCTTCTGGCACCCCTTCACTCTGGAGGCACTTTAGAGCCTTGTTCACTTGCATAATTCCATATGAAATCTTCAACTCACGCATTTCAGTATTTAATCGTAGAAGCTGAATTAGGGACTCATAATACTGAATTAGGGCCGCTCTCTTGTTGGCATCAAATGGGTATTGATAGGCGATCTTTAACTGTATGTCATCACGGAGGCCATTGTTGTCACTGTCAGTTCGTGCTGGCTCCTGGTTCATACCTCTAATGAATGCCGGGAATGAATCAAAATTTACTGGCCTTTCCAGCTTTTTATCTTCCATCGTTTTGAAGTGCTCGACCGATTGTGCATAAACCATACCTGCAACAGCAGCCGTGATGGAAATTCCAATACCCGAGCTTAGAAGAACTCTGGCCATCACTTTCCTTTTAATCTTCCTTTCCACTAGCACTTTTTTAGAAGTCATTCTGTCACCAACACTCAAAATAAAAACTGATCGTATTTGAGCAACAGAGAGAATGTGTTGAATTTATGGAACTATTTATGAGTACTAAATGAGCATTTAAACAGTAAATATTTTTATATGTTGTAAAATGAACACAGTTGTTTGGGTTCCTGAATATAGTGATCTCAATGATGGCGAGCAATATGGTTGGTGGTTCGAAAACGTCGATATATACACTTTCAGCAATATGTGCGGGTCGAGTTTAGTAGGCGCTTAATCATTGGATAACACACTACTAGCCGCAAGATCCGGTACTACTGGAGCGCTGATGACTTATAACATGACTCAGGCAAGTATCAGCCGAACTGCTAAGATTTTGTTCTCCTTCCAGAACACTTCAAGCAGACTAGGCGCATTCTTCCCAACCTACGGCTTGGAAGTAACTAAAACACGCTTTGCGTCATCAATGGAGTGGCCTTGGGTATGCTGGGGAAATGCTTACGAAGAAGTTTCAAGTGATGGCAGTGCAAACCTCACACTTACAAGGGCGCGAACGTACTTTGTTAAGCTGATGTAAAGAGAACTTTTGCTCTATAATCTTTGTCCCACGTAGCCTTAT
>NZ_JAWOTX010000047.1:0-26069 GCF_033339115.1 Vibrio sp. 947
TAAGCGCCATCGCCTGATATCTCAATGATTTTACGACGTGTCTGCTTGAGTAAGTTGGGGAGCACTTCGGCATCAGTTACGTTAGATAAGCTCAGCTCTGCTGCGACTATTTCGTGGGTGCTTGTATCTACCGCGATATGCAGCTTAGGCCAGACTCTTCGCTTCCCATCAGTTCCATGCTTCTTGACCTTCCATTCACCTTCGCCATCAACCTTGAGGCCAGTGGCATCAATTGCCAGATGTTGTATCGCACCTCTGGTTTTGTTTTTAAATGAAACCTCAACTTCCTTAGCTCGGCGGCTTATACAGGTGTAGTGCGGGCAAACAAGCGTGATGTTAGCCAGCTTAAATACGGAGTCTTGAAAACCTTGCAACGCTCTCAATGGCATAGAGAAAACGCGTTTCACCATCAGTGCGGTAGTAATGGCTAAGTCGCTGAATCGGCGAGGTCTACCACGCTTGCCTTGTTTGTTTTGCTTCCACTCGGCTATCGCTTTCTCATCAATCCAAAAGGTCAGAGAACCACGGTTGATTAAGGCTTTATTGTATTGCTTCCAGTTAGTTGTTTTGTAACGAGGTTTAGGCATGAGGCTACGACGATTGATGGGTATAGCCACGATCAGATCGTAGATTTTTGATTTAGTTCCACCGATTTAAGCAACATATATGGACGCACCTCTGGATGCAATTGCTAATTGAATGGTACGGTCGCTAACATATATCCGACGTCTATCTAGGTCAATAACAGACCAGCGCCATGATGTAATCCGCTCCTAACTGTCTATTCAAAGCCTCGGTTTCGATAAACCTGTTGCTTAATCAGAGTGTAGTAAGGATGATTCACCGTTTCTTCATCAGCTATTGCAAACTCAGTTGCTATTTAAAATGCTATATTTCATTAATTACAGTGGCTTAAAAGCACGATTGATATCGTACTCACAGTCGGTTGATAAAACACGCCAGACCACGCGACCGAGCTTGTTTGCCAAAGCGACTATAGCTTTAGCTTTCCCACGACGTGCAATCAGGCTTCTGAGCCAAACGCCCATAGGATCCATGCTGTTTGTTCTACACCGTACAACTGCGCGTGCGCCGTGAATAAGCAAGGTTCTCAAGTCGCGGTTGCCACTCTTTGACAACGTCCCTAGGCTACTTTTCCCACCCGAGCTATTTTGTTTGGGAACTATACCGAATCAACTTGAAGATGCTGGCTTGAGAACCTGAAAATTATCATTAATTCGAGATGTCAAAGAGCCTGCGATCTCTGGAAGAGTCACTGCAAAAAATTGGTCTATTGCCGCCTTGAAGTCCCGTTTTCTTTTGAAGTAAACGTTGTTCCTCGACTTCTCATTCATTACTTTCCATAGCCGCTCGATTGGGTTGAGGTTTGGACTGTAAGGTGGAAGATAATGCAGTTCAATATTCAGGACAAACGCCGCATCTTTGACTAAGTCACTGCGGTGATATCCCGCACCATCCAAGATGATATGAAGCTTATGAGCTAAGGGATAACTCTTTCTTAACTCACAGAAAAAGCGAACAATCGATTCACTGTTAATGCTCTCATAGTTGTGAACAATGGTTGCTCCAATATCCGACAAGTTCAGTGCGCCAATAATGTTCAATCGGCTACGATTACCCGTTGTTTCAATCACTTTATCCTGACCAGTTCGTATCCAGCCATGAGATATTTTTGTTGATAGTGTTGGGTGAACTGCGTCGATAAAGACTATCGATTCATCCTTGCCACAGCTTGCCTTTAACGCTTCATAAGCCTCTATAAATGCTTGCTGTTGTGCTTCATCAAACTTGTGTGGTACGCCTTTCGGTTGCTTGTAGCTAAAACCATTGTGGTGAAGCCATTTATTCATACCAGAAACCGTGTAATCCAGTCCAAATGTCTCTTTAACGTAAGTGACAATTTGATGCGTATGAGAATAGGTTTTCTCAGTCAAATGCTCGATTAGGTGCATGGTTTGAGTAGCAGAAAGCTTGCTTTGGCTTCCGCCATTTTCAGGCTTAAGTTTTTCAGAAAGAACGTAGTCGCTGAGATGACGAGCAACGGTCGATTCATGAATACGAAGAGCTTGTGAAATCATAGTCTGACTCCAGCCTTCAGAAGCCAGCAAAACAGCCTTAATACGGTCGCAAACTCGACTATCACGTTCAATGTCGTGCATTTGTTCGAGTTGCAGTTTCTGTTGAGGAGTCAGTGTAATTTTCATGGTTCGTAGCATGATCCTGATTCTATCGAAAATCAAGCATCTTCAATGATCACGGGTATAATCCACACCAAGCTGAGAATTGCCGCCCATTTTGAAACTGTTTGCCAGAGCCTACTTCACTAATAATTGCAGCAGTCAAAATCGGACCAAAACCAGGGATATTCTTAACTGCCTCATACCTCGGATGTTGTTGGCTCAATCTGGTTATGCTTTGAGTAACTTCATCAATTTCGTCGCTGATATTGATAAAGTTACAGTACAGTGTTTGCAGTAAGCTTCTCATAACATGAGACAACTGATTCTCAGCATCTTCAATCGCTAACGGCAAATGACTCCGCAGTGATTTAATAGACAAAGGGAAAACCACTCCGTACTCAGCGGCAAGTCCTCTGATCTGATTAGCAAGCGCTGTTCTGTTTTCCACTAAACGTTTACGAACACTGCGTATAGCTTTGAGGTCTTGTTGCTCAACAGACTTAACAGGAACAAAATGAATATCGGGTCTTGAAAAGGCTTCGCAAATAGCTCTCGCATCGTTGGCATCGTTCTTTTGTCGCCCAACAAATGGTTTTACGTGCTGAGCTGGGATAAGAGCGACCCTATGGCCCAGCTCTTGAAATATTCTTCCCCAATGATGCGAAGTTGCGCATGATTCCAGCGCAATAGCCGTTTGCTCTGGAAATTGACGGACTGTATCAAGAAGCTTGTCACGCTTTACCTTTCGGTTTGACAAGATTTGTCCATCAGCACTCAACACGCATACTTGAAAGAGGTTTTTGGCTATATCGATGCCGACAACTTTAATAGACATGATGATTACTCCTGTTCTTACTGGTTGCACCATTAGTTTGGTACATCGGTGCTAGAAGGGAGGTGCGTCCATCACATCAAAGCCTCTTGAAACTAAGTCCAGCGCTTCTATCATTACTTCGTTAATCTCAGTTAACCACTTTTCCATGAAAGCTCCTTAATCTATTAAATATCTTTTAGAACTGAAAATAACGAGATTAACAACACGAGAAAGTACATATAAGTACAAACGCATCCTTAGGTTAACTTCTTTCACTGCTCCAAAGTCAAATTAAGTAAACTCATTCAAACATTAAGCTAATTTAGTCAAAGAATCATACTCACACTGCCCTAGCTATTATTGTCAGACAGTTTTAAAGAGTCATACTGAACATCGCGTAAGTTATTGATAGTTGGTTGTCGTAAATGCAACCTTCAAAAATAAAGTATCATACTAAAAGGCAGGTTTTAGCATAAAAACTTCAGGTTCAAGACATTAACCTATTGATTTTTAGCTGGTATGAAACTTTATTACCTCGTCAGTATGATTCTTTATTCTCGGGTTCAATACTTTATTACTCTCACACAAATTTTTAAATTATCACGTTAGGGGCTACTCAACCGTTACTGCTTTAGCCAAATTACGAGGCTGGTCAACATCAGTTCCTTTGATAAGAGCCACATGGTAAGCCAGTAACTGCATCGGAATGGTATAGAACACCGGCGCGGTTACGTCACTGACATGTGGCATTGAGATGATTTTCATATGTTCATCCTCTTCGAAGCCGGACTCCTCATCAGCGAACACGTACAGCAATCCACCTCTCGCACGTACTTCTTCAACATTGGATTTCAGTTTTTCCAATAGCTCATTGTTTGGCGCAATCACCACTACCGGCATATCAGCATCTATCAAGGCCAGAGGGCCATGTTTTAATTCACCGGCGGCATAGGCCTCCGCATGGATGTAAGAGATCTCTTTCAGCTTCAATGCTGCTTCCATGGCAATTGGATAGAACTCTCCTCGACCGAGGAACAGCGTGTGCTGCTTGTCTGCAAAATCCTCTGCCAACAGCTGTATCTGTTTCTCAAATGCCAGGGCACTCTCGACATCGGCCGGTAGAGCATGGATAGCTTCGATTATTAGGGCTTCTTTAGTGCTATTTATTCTCCCCTGCTCTTTACCGATAACAGTAACCAGCATTAATAACGATGCCAGTTGAGTAGTGAACGCTTTTGTGGACGCGACACCAATCTCGGTTCCCGCCCGGGTCATGAAGGCAATATCAGCTTCACGGACCATAGATGAACCAGACACATTACAGATAGTCATGATGGCCATGTAACCGCGCTCTTTGGCCAAGCGCATTGCTGCCAGCGTATCGGCGGTTTCACCGGATTGAGACAGAGTAATCAACAGGCTATTAGGGCGAGTAACAAAGTTTCGGTAGCGGAATTCGGAGGCGATTTCTACATCGCAACTGACTCCACCAATACCTTCAAACCAGTAGCGTGCCACCAGGCCTGCATTGTACGAGGTCCCACAGGCGATGATTTGCACATGCTCTACTTTGCTAAGGATTTCAACCGCATTAACACCAATACTTTCTGTCACAACAGAATCTATATTGATGCGGCCTTCCATGGTGCTAGCCAGTGCTTGCGGCTGCTCAAATATCTCTTTCTGCATAAAGTGGCGGTAACCGCCTTTTTCGCCAGCATCTTGCTCAACCTTAGATTCGATGACTTCACGCTCGACAGGATTGCCTTTGGCATCATAGATTTGTACTTCTCGACGGGTGACTTCAGCGACATCACCCTCTTCCAGATAAATAAAGCGGCGTGTCACACTTAGCAAAGCTAACTGATCAGAGGCTAGGAAATTTTCCCCCACCCCAAGACCAATGACGATTGGACTGCCAGAACGTGCTACCACTAATCGTGATGGATCATTACGGTCAATCACTACCATGCCGTACGCCCCTACCAACTGCTGCGTGGTCTTTTGTACTGCTTCAAGCAAAGAGTTTGCTCCGCGCAACTCCCATTCTACAAGGTGAGCAATAACTTCCGTGTCAGTCTGGGATTCAAATCGGTAACCACTATCGAGTAAACGCTCGCGCAGGTCTTCGTGGTTTTCAATTATGCCGTTGTGTACCACTGCAATATCACCTGACATATGAGGGTGTGCATTGGCTTCAGATGGTTCTCCATGCGTAGCCCAGCGGGTGTGCGCAATACCGGTGCCACCGATGACTTGCTCCGCTTCTACAGCATGCGCCAATTCCTGTACTTTACCCAGGCGGCGAACCCGGGTCAGTTGGTGTTCGTTGTTTACCACCACGATACCGGCAGAATCATAACCCCGGTATTCAAGGCGACGTAAACCTTCTACAAGAATTTCTGCGACATCTCTTTGTGCGACTGCTCCTACTATTCCACACATAATATTTACTCCGTTAATTTCATAGCGTTGAAAAGCAATGCGTGTGCAACACAAACAATGCTTTGCTGTGTTTGTAAATAAACAGTTTGTTGGAAAAATAAAACCCGAAAGACGGGATGCTTTCGGGGTTTTTATTAAATTGAAAAAACTAACCTTACGGCACCTTAATCAAGTGAGCGGTTTACGGTAAATACTTCACCATTTTCATCCACTGTAGCTTTCAATTGATATTGGCCGCCATAATTGTCGCTGCTTTCCAGCCCTGTCATTCGAACGGTCACAGGACTATCGGCAGTAACGGTGACTGTATTGGCATTTCGATCCCATACTCCTCTTACATTAGCTTCGCTTGCGAGCAGTTTTTCTTTACTCATTTCACCGTTACTCAAGTAATCAATATTTATTATTGGTAACTGCATATAGGAATTATATTTATTCACGACGGCATTTAGCCAGTCATAAACCAGTGTATCTCCACCGCTATAATTACGCAGATTAGAGCTATGGAAGTAGTGAGGCCATGGTTTAAACGACAGCATATGACGCAATGTTGTTTCGGCTTCGGCTGCCAATATTTCGTCATAGTTGCGAGGCTCGCAAATTGATCCTGGATACACGTCACATGGTCTTCCCTCTACATAAAGTGGAGAAGTAGGATCTTCTTTATACCGTTCATAAAATATATAGTTATACTCATCAGTTAACTCTGCAGGCGTAGTTACATTGTAAAATACCGATGTTGGATAACGCGGCAACAACACCACACGACTTTTTGGCGCTGATGCTAAGTCCTCACAAGTATCAACCGGTATTGATGGTAAAAACTGAGCACTGTTTTGACATACACGAGACGAGTCAGATGCAAGATATTCTATGCCCAAATTTTCCAACACATCGACAAGCGCCATGTTCAACCCCAGAGGATACGGAGTCACCAAATCAGGCGAATATTCCCCATCTGAGTTTTCGGCATCTTCGAGTCCAGAGTGGTTACCGGTTACCAGTACTTTTGAATCATTTATATAATTTGGGAAATTTAGTTCCTCCCAAACTTTAAAGTTTTCGTTTATTTCATCATACGCGATACCGAAAGTCGCACCAGAACTGGTATACAGATCCCGGTGAGTCAGCGTATGGTTAATAAAGCGGAAATGATCTGCATTCGCTACTATCGCGTCAGTCAGAGGCTGAGAATCAGGCAAATATTCTATATAGAGTTTCGGACGATAACTTTCGTTATCTGCTTCTCGAGTATAAAGTTCAACCCAAGTGTTTTTCTTCGCTTTAACAAGGAACCCAAAATTATTGGATCCACCAGACTCTTTCCACTGATTTACAATCGAAGTGACGTCAGCTTCAATAATACCTTTGGTGTCTGTGCCATTGCTCGGCTTATAGGTATAACGAACACATGATCCTGTCCGCAATCTGTCTCGCCAGTTGGCTGACTCGTCCCAAGCTCTGTCTACCATGCATACATGCCCGCTAGGTGAGTGGACATTATTTGCTGTGGTAATAGTGAGTATTGCTCTCGCAGCCTCCGGATTACCATCAATTCCAGCAGGCAATTGAACGCTACCAAAATCGAACAATGCATGTTGTCTGTATATTTTGAAAATATTTAATGAATAAGCGGTTTTTTGATCGCCGTTGCTAGCACGGCGTCTTGAAGAATCAATATAGGTATCCTGCTGCGATTTTAAAGGTGGTCTTGCAGCTCCTATACCGTTAAAGGTGAAATCCAGTTTGTAATCAGACATCAGACCAGAATTACTGTTTATGAAGTTCGCGTTGGCGCTTACGACATTTTGAATATCTGCTGGCGTCGTGCGATAACTCAAGTTGCCTGGGGTTGTATTCGAAACAGGATCCCATATTTCATCTGCGATAAATATGTCATCTATATGGGCAGCCAGATAGACTTTACGCGAACCAATAAATACGCCTTGAGTTGCAAAGTTTAGGAACTCATAGTTCAATACTTGGGAGTTAATTAAATACCAAGAGTTAGTCACTGTTGAAAGCAGTACTTCACGCCCATCAGGATACTCAACTCTGGATATTAGAGCTTTGCCTGAAGCTTGGTCGATTAACAACGGTGTTGCGGTCGCATCAAGTACCACTTCTGGACTACAGTAAAGAGCACTACCTCTTGGTGTAGCCAGAAATTTTTCTCCTATCAACGCTACAGGCTGGTCTCGATTAACATATTCAAATACTTCTTTATCGTTGCTAGAGCCGACGGGAATATTCCAACGAGCGGTTAAATCACTATAAGTAAGATCTACTCCTTCCCAGTGCATGCCGTAATCTAGATCTAAATCTTGTTTCGCCCAGCACCATGGGATCGGGTCACCAGACATCACTGATTCGCGCACTTTATATTCCCGCTCATAATCATGAAGTAGCTGCCACTCTTCCAACGTAAAGGCAGAGTTCCATGGATTGCCTTCATTTGGGTAATAAAGAAATGAATTAGTTAGAATGATGCCGTTATAGTTGCCCTGACCGTTAGTGACCAGTTTACCCCAGTCTAGGACTTCAGTACTGGCATCAAGAACATCGTATGGCACTCCCATCTCATCCAGCATATCGTCGATTGTGTCCAGTCCGCGCGCATAATTTGGATTCAGATTACCATCTGAAGTGGTTTCATTTGTGTCCGCAGTAGGTGAGATAACCAATACCTTTAAGGCAACATTAGGAAGTGTGTCTGCCGAATATGAAGAAGCTGAAAACGACGACAATAAGCACAAAAGAAATATCTGTTTAACGCATATCTTTTCAGCAATGTGTCTAGAAAACATAATTGCTTATCCTTAAGAAAGTGTCTGGCTTCGATTTAAGCCGTTGTAACCCCAGGCCATCAGCTGTACAGCTGCATCACAGATTCTGATTTATTACGACGTCGGCCCCATGCTGCGAGCGCCCAGTTGACTTGGTTATACCAATGTCTTAAATGAGCACGGTTTCACGCGTTCAAGTGTAGACAAGGTCACAGTTTAGGCAAGTCTTAAAAATAATACTATCAATAGTCTATTTTTTCGGTTCCTTATAATGTGACAACGTGACAAATTACATTGGATCGTTCTGGAGGGTAATGAAGCGAGCCCTTTTCCAACGTGGGTTTCTAGAGAGTTGGCATCTTACTCATTGGCACAGAAATCTAATGCTATGCAAAAACTTTCTAGCTAATATCGTGGCAAAAGTAAGCCATTGGCGGTAACACTTTTAACGCCTTTTCCAGATGGCTTGACATAGCAGGTAGAGTTCAATATCGCATAATAAAGTGGTCCGTCTTTGTAATAATAAAGAGGCTGTGAATGAGCAAATATTAAATCTTATAATCAGCTCGCTTTATAAATCAATCAGATAACTGCATCAATCTATCGCAGTCTATTTATAACCAAGTTTTTCTATGTCTAAAGTGCAATGGTTTTGTTACTTTCCTTACCGGTAAATTTTCTCAAAATTAAGAAATCGTATTTAATATTTAGAGCCAAGTTTATTTTTTGCAATATATACAGAACGGATACACACTTTACCCAGTTCACATATGAGGCTAGGGTGTCGCATGCGATCTTCGATTATGATTTTTCTTTTAATAGGAAGTTTCAATGCTACCGCTTTTGGGAGTATGCCCTCCTCTATTGCCTTCTATTACAATCAGATTGATTCAGTACGTGAGTTAATGAATTATGACCGGGTGGTCGTCAATCCAATGCTTATTACCCCAAAACAGATAGCAACTCTTCAAACTTCCGGAACATTGGTATTCGCCTATCTTAGTGTGGGTGAATACAGTGGAGCGACACTGCCTGCGTCATTACTCGCAGACTCTCCATTAAAAAACCGCAATTGGAATAGCTATGTGATGAACCTGACTTCATCCAATTGGCAAACTTACTTACTCGACCAGGCCGCCTTACTCACCAATCAACACTTCGATGGTTTGTTTCTGGATACCTTAGATAGTTACACCCTGCTTAATCAAAGTGACTACGATTTGCCAGCACAACAAAGTGCCCTGATCAATATCTTGACTGCATTAAGCAACTCTCCCAACAAGCCTAAATTGATGTTTAATCGCGGCTTTGAACTACTGGATTCAATGTCTTTTAAACCTTATGCCGTGGTCGCCGAATCTCTATATCATAAATATGACCCTGCTAGTCAGGCATACAGTGAAACCTCGGCCAATGATTCCAAGTGGCTCAACAACCAGCTCGATCGTGTCAAAGCTAAAGGGATAGAAACCATAGTCATTGACTATATTCCTGCTTCACGAAGAGCCGATCAAAAACGGGCCGCTCAGCGCCTCATCGATGAAAAAAACACACCTTATATCAGTGACGGATTACTGTATGAATTTGGAACAAGTAGCGTCGAGCCAATTGCCCGGCGAGTATTGGGGCTCTATGATAGCTCGGACATGAATCCAGCGGCCTCTTCATGTCATCGTAACCTGGCAATGCCTATTGAATATCTTGGGTATGTGCCTGAATGTGTTGATATAAAGTTTGTTTCCTTAAATAACCTGGACATTAGTCGCTATGCCGGTGTAGTCATCTGGTTAGATGAAGGAGGGTTCCAGCAGTTTCCAGCAGTACAAAACTGGGTAAATCAACTGATCGGTTCCGTTCCGGTTCTGTTTATTAACGCCCTGCCCACCGACCCCAAATTGCTAGCCAAGCTCGGAATTCAAGCTGATGGAAAACTTTCCGGGAAAACAGAACAGCGAAAAGGCAAAGATTGGACGGCGGGACACTACCCGGTGTCATTCAGCGCGTTTGACTCCTCCCCTGCCTGGCAGTCTAACAATTCCAATGTCAAAACCTTGGTGTCTTTCGTTGATAAGTCTGGCAATGAGTCAACGCTCTTATTTAGTGCGCCTTGGGGCGGCGCGGCGTTGAGCCCACTACCCATGAATCACCTTGCCAATGGGCAGCAGTCCTGGGCAGTTGATCCGTTCCGCCTGATCGCAGTAACACTGAATCTTCCAGTGATTCCTTCGGCCGATATCACCACTGAATCAGGCCAACGTATTTTGACCAGCCATATTGATGGTGATGGTTTTGGGTCCAAAACCTGGCTACCAGATACGCCCACTGCCGGAGAAGTCGTTTATCAGCAAATCCTGCGCAAATACTCGCTTCCTGTTACCGTTTCTGTGGTTGCCGGAGACATAGCCAGCCGCGAAATAGCAGAGGCAAAAAGACAAGCGCTCACTCAGACTGCCAAAAAGATATTCAGCCAAAGCAATGTTGAAATTGCCTCGCATACCTATAGTCACCCAGAATATTGGTACCCGGATTCTGGCGACCAGAATGCCAAACAACCATCTTCTTCAACAAACATCCGACATGAGATAGTCGAGAGTACCGAGTACATTAATGCTCAACTCGCCCCTGCTAGTAAAAAAGCCAAACTGATACTTTGGTCTGGTCAGGCTGATCCGGACCAACAAGCGCTAACGGTGGCCACTAATGCACATTTGTTAAATGTGAATGGCGGCAACAGTTATGCCGTTAATGGTGCCGATGACTTGTCACGAGTTTCTGCTGCAATTCAATGGTATCCCAATGCTGTGCAAGTCTACGCCCCCATCGCTAATGAGCTAAGTTATACCCGGCAGTGGACCGCGAACTATGATGGTTACCGTCGTGTGCTTGAGACTTTTGCCATTCTGGGCGAACCTCGTCGATTAAAACCCATCAGTATTTATTTCAACATGTATTCTGCGGAGTACCCTGCCTCACTCCAAGCTCTGAAATCAGTCTATGACTGGGCAATCTCTCAACCGACAACACCACTTTTTCTCAGTGAGTATGCCTTGCGAGCCCAAAGTCTATACGAAACGGGAATAGCGAAAACGTTGGATGGCCGCTGGCAGGTCACCTCTTCCGGCGTAAAAAGCATTCGACTGGCCGATAAACTTGGTTATCCAGCAGGGCTGGATTTAGCAGGATGGAATCAAGCTAAAGATGGTAAATTCCTTATTCTTAAGCAACCTCGCACGGTGTTTTCGACTCATCCAAACGATACAAAAGCAGTCCGACTACAGAGTGCTAATGGTGTGCTGCTTAAATGGCAGCAGAGCGGAAGTGCTATCAATTGGTCAATACAGTCTCACCGGCCACTAGAACTGACAATCTATGGCGCTCAAGATTGCCAGCCACTTACAGGAGAACCTCTTAGCAAGCGCGTTATCTCAAAAGGTTCCATCCAGTTCCATTCATCGAAAAGCGGAGTTCTGTCCGGGACACTTCGCTGTGTACCTCTACGATAGTTAGAATATGAGGAGCTCATGATGAAAGTACGCGACAACCCACAAGAGCAATCTTACATAGCGAAGAATAAACCCAGAACTCGGCTAATCAGCAAGTCTGCTCTGGCACTTATCGCGGTCTTTTCGCTCGGCACGATGTGGTTTGTTGCTCCAACCAAGCTGATGTTAATTCAACTTATCGAGCAGTCCGCCTCTCCTCAGGTATCCCTGGCTTTTCTGAATCAGTTGTATGAGTTCGATCCGAAAAATCGTGATATCGTGAGGCAAATAGCCGATAAGTACGTCCAACTTGGTCAACTTGACGATGCCAGCCGTCTGCTGGAATCGATGTTAATTGACAGTAATGGCCAGCGAGACTGGCAGGCAACTGAATCTTATTTATCGGTGCTGCTCGCCCGCTACTACAATGCAAAACCAGAACAACAGCAGCAAGCTGCAGAGAAGTTAACCGCATTTTTTGATCAGATTAATGCTGTCCCTGATGACGAACTTGCCCGTCGTTTTGCCGATGCCGCCATTGGGTTTAACCTGCCTTTAAAAGGACTGAACTATTTATATCCGCACCTTGCAAGTGGTGTGACCGACTACGACGAGCTAATCTCTCTGGCATTACAGGGCGAAAACTACGATTCCGCATTATCGCTGAGCAAACAAGCGTTCCAGCATTCTGAAGATATGCCGCATGCGAACGCCCTGTTTGACCTGTTTACTGCCATAGATCAACCACAACTAAGTAAAGAATTCATCGAGCAGTATCAAGGCACTCTCGCTAACGCCCCTGATTTCCTAAAAGCATCAAGCGACCATTCAGAGAAAGTCGGCAATTTGGATGTCGCCCTCGAGCAACTCGACAAGCTGGTTAAAGTCGAGCCGGAAGCGAGCCACTATCGCCATAGTGCTGAAATTGCCGTCGCTTTGGGAGAACTATCCGTAGCAGCGTCCTCATTAAACCAAGCAATCGAACTTGAGGGAGACACACAAGATTATCAGGCACTGCACCAAATTTACCGCTGGCAGGATGATATCAAAAATGCTCAGGCGGTCGGCATTGCCCTCTTGCCTCTTTCCCCAAAAGAAGAGGAGCTTCGTAATGGTCTTGAAGACTCTCAGGCATTAAGTGATATCTACTATGAAGGGGTTTTTCTGGATGCCTTGGCCAAACAGAATCTGCTTCGCCAGGATGAATACTCACAGTGGGTAGATGCGATTGAAAAGTCTAAGGGAACAGATGCTGCGTTAAAAAGCGTTATCGAACTTGCACAAACACGCCCTAACGACTCGCAACTGATCAGCCATAAAATGCGGCTTTATAGCTATCAGAACAATAGCCGGGCGGCTATCTCGCAATGGCGTGATCTGCGTCGACTTCGCTCACCTACCCAAGAAGAAGCACTGATAGCCTCAGACATGTATTTAATGCAGCACCAACCCCAGCAAGCCTTAAATGCTCTGACCGCCCCCCGGAACTGGCTGAATGCAGAGGACCTATATCTGAAAAGCGTCGCGACGCTCGCATGGGAAAGCAGTAACCGCCCTGTTGCGGTAGAAAGTTTTAACCAACTCGCTGCTCGCCAGAGTGACCAACTCGACATCTATCGATACGTAAAAGTCCTTTCGCCCCTTGATAGCGAAAGTAGGGCGATGCTGGTCACGCTTTTTAAACAGATGGATAACGATCAAATTCTGCTGATGTTAATCGCTGAAAGCCAACAACGGGGCGATAGCGACAGTCTGAAACAGTTAGTTAATCTGGCCGCTAGTGCCCCATCGCTCGCCCGTAATTTAGGCGTGTTAAATATCCGTGTTCAGCTTGCTTTACAAGAGGGGAAAACTGATCAGGCGACTGAACTGCTGCAGACTATTTTGGAAATTTCTCCGTCTGACCCGACCGCTATAAACAACTTAATGTGGATAGCGATTGAAACCAACGATCATCAGCGCCTGTCAGAACTCTATGACCGTTATAAACTGGTATTGGCGGACGATGAGAATTTATGGCTTGCTTTTGCTACCGCCAATCAACAACTGGGCAACTTGGCTGAAGCTGGTCTTTGGTACAAACAATTGCTGCTCAATAGCGACGATCCTAACGTATCCATCCTGCTCAATTACGCGACATTGCTGGAAAAAACCGGCCAGTCAGATAAAGCGTACGAGCTGCGCAAATTCGTTCTCAATCAAAGGAAACAAGAACTACTGGCCAGCCAGGGGGGCGATGCCAGCTACCGGTCGCTAATCGCCATGTTTACCAGCCCTGCTTTTGCACAATCGATGATTGAGTTTGCGGCGACGACGGCACCGAGCCCGGAACGCACTGCCGAGCTGTACAGCCATTACCTGGCCAATAATCAAACCGATCGCCTGCTTTATTGGCAACAGAATACCGCGTTAGGCCAGTACCCTCTGCCTGATTGGCAGAAACTAGCCCTGGCGATGAAGCAGAACGATAAAGATGCCATAGAACGCCTGCTGGAAAATTCGGTTAATTTGCCCGTTACCGACAAGTATGCCGCGCTGCAGAAAGTTGGTCAGCAGCAAGCCGCATGGGATGAAGGCGAAAATCAGCTCGGCACCATACAGGATAAAGCCTCTGAAGCGCAGTTACTTAAAATGCATGCCCAGCAGAATCCGGATAAAAATCGCAGTCTACGTGGCCAAGTTTTATCGATTAGTTCATGGGATATCACCCGTTACAGCCTGGATTTCTATGCTCCGCACCCTTATGGCTTCTGGCGACTTGGCAGCGACTACCAGCAAACAAGCGCAACAGACAACCTTAAGGGTAATGATCTTAAGAACGAACGTCGCTTGAGAGGTTCGTACCACCAGCAATTTGCCGATAGCAGTGCCGAAATAGGTTTTGATGTCGCAGATGGTATTGGTGACCAACGGCTCGGGCTAAAAGGACATTATCAGTTTGCCATTAATGACGATTGGCAGGCTAAATTCAGCTTCAGCCTGAATTCACACACAGAAGCGAGCAAACTGTTAACCGTTGCCGGTCAAGACAATACCCTGGGCTTTAGCACCCATTATAATCTGACCAGCCGAGAATCCCTCTTTTTACGGCTCAACTATCATGATTTAAAAACTCGATTTGATGACAATATCGGCCAGGGCTGGGACATGAATCTGCACGCAACCGAGCAGCTATTTTTTAACGATCCCGCCTGGCAGGCATACGCCGATATTTCAACACACAGGATAAAACACGACAACTCACCTTTAACCGGGTTCAATAAGTGGTACCAGGGCAACACGCCTATCACAAGCAGCGATTTCATTGCAGACAGGTATCAGCGGTTGTCCATTGGTCAACGTCTGTATCACGGCACACCAGGTCTACCGGGCCCTACAGTACCCTCACCTCGATATTGGCTTGATACTTCACTCGGCTACAACACGGTCACTTCAAAGCCGGATGTCACTGTCAGTGCCGGACTGGGCTGGGAAATTATCGGTAATGATGAGCTTTACCTGACGACTAGCTGGCAAAGCCGGGATCGAAACGGTACTGAGTCACTGCGACTATCACTGGGCTACTACTACAGTTTCTAAAAGGACAATAAGATGAAGAATATCCTACTGATAATAATGAGCATGACCCTGTTCTCATGTAGCAATTACCAAATACCGGATAGCCCAACTTTTAATGCGGCAAGCTCATGGGCCATCATGCCAATGACCAACAATGCCAATACTCCAATGGCGGCAGAAAAAGCGGAACAATTGGTCGCCACGCAGCTTTATGCAAAAGGCATCAGAACGATTAGGTACCCAGCGACAAACAGCAATGATCTCCGCAGTGTGCTTGATTCAAGCGTTAAGCAGCAAAACGCCCAAGCGTGGTTAGCAACCCAACCGGTAGATTATGTCATTACCGGCTCTATCGAAGAGTGGCATTACAAAAGCGGATTAGATGGCGAGCCTGCGGTGGGTTTAACGTTAGAAATTCAATCCGCCAAAACTGGTGAGGTGTACTGGCGGGCGTCGGGCAGCCGAGTCGGCTGGGGACGCGAGAGTATTACAGGCACCGGTCAGGTTGTAATTGAAAACTTGCTCGATGGCATAGTCATCACTCGGCCATAGTAGCCAGTTTTCTGTCGACAAGAAAAACACATTAAGACTCAATGGTGCTATATGAGTAAACGGAACATTAGACAGATGGTAAACGGATATCAAAGCAACGGCGTGGCCTGGCTAGAGACGTCAGTTGTCACGTTGATCGTTATTTATATCTGGACTAAATCGGAATTACTGATGCCGCCATTTGTAGAGCAGAACTTTTTCTGGCCATTGATTGGTCCGATACTGATCGCATTGCGTTATGGGCTCGCCAAAGGATTAACCTGCGCTGTCGTAACCAACATTGCCATCGCTTATATCATGCAGCTAGACGGTAATCTTCAACAGTTCCCGCTCTCTCACGGGATCGGTATTGTCTTCGCCACCTTGCTGGCCGGTGAATTTCAAAATCACTGGAACAACACCAGCCGTCGTCTGTCGATAGAGCATCAGTATATGCGTGATAAGCTGGCTCTATTCACCAAAAACTACCACTTGCTTAAAGTGTCTCATGACCAGCTCGAACAGCGCACGGCTGGCCAGAGCAGCAGTCTTCGATCAAGTATTAAAGCCCTGGACAATATTGCGAGCCAGTACACTGACCATCGTCAGGAAAACCTTGCTGAACCTATCCTCAACTTAATGGCAGAAATTGGTGGGATAGAAGTTGCCGGGTTTTATCAGGTTAACGGGGGAAATATTACCCCTACTGCAGTAGCGGTTCGGGGCGAACAGCACCTGTTAGACCGCGCAGACCCAATGCTGCAAGAAATGTTGAAGGAGCAGCAACTGCTTTCCGTTGCCAAATTGTCTGAGCAACAGGAGCATAAGTCTCGCTACCAACTCTGCATTCCGTTGGTTAATACTCATGGTGAAATCCAGGCCGCTGTTTTGGCAGAAAGCACCAAGTTTTTCATGCTTAATCCGACCAATATTGCATTACTCTCCGTCATTGCTAACTATTCTGCTGACCTGTTGACTGACGAGATCATAGCCCCGACTCTACAACAGAATCAGGGGTCGCTGTTTCTCGACTATCTGGGCAGGGCCAGAAATAACAACAAACACTACGGAACAGACAGCTCTCTGATCGTCTGTATCGATATCAAAAACAAGCATCGACGAGCACTCAACTCTGCAATCGAGCATCACCGTGGATCCGATATTTACTGGTACTGTCAGACTGTCAACGGCCAGCAGGCACTTGCCGTGTTGCTGCCGATGACAACCTTGTATGGAGCGCAGCAGTTTGCTAATCGCCTCATCGAAGTGATTCCAGTAGAAATACCGTCCCTTAACGCCGATTTCAAAATCATCGGACCACTGTCAGTAGAAAAGGATTGGAATAAAATTCAACAAGTTATGGTGCGACTAGGAGACTTCTATGAAAATATGGCTGCTTCTTAGTGCTTTGGTGCTTGAGGGCATCAGTATATACATGGTAATCCAGCACCCTGTTACAACTCATTTTGAGCTATACGCGCTGGCTTACCACACTTTGGCCTGCGTCAGTTTGAGTGCCGCCTGCTGGCTAATGATGCCAACTAACTATCAGTACCCATTAGAAAGTTCGATGGGTTTTCTGTTTATTTTTAACTGGTTACTTCCGGTTATTGGCATGTTGGGAACGCTCGGTTCGCTGATGGTCGCACTGCATCTGCCACGTAAAGTAAGCAACGTCACCTGGCGAGCATATGAAGAAAATCCATTGCCGAAGAATCCGAAAAATATCCCCGTCGAACATTTGGGTGTTGGGGCTTTGCGTGAAATTCTGCTGTATGACAGCGATCCAGAAAGGCATTTACTCGCTATCTCGGCGATTCGTAATCTGCCCAATAAATACGCCGTGCCCATGTTGCAACTTGCAACAAAAGATCTGTCCGATGATGTAAGGTTACAGGCCTATGCCTCCCTGGAACGAATAGAGACGGAAATAAATGAATCAATAAGCTTATTAAAAAAGCAATTTGAGCATAAGGCAACAGCGCACAAAGCATATGAGCTTGCCCAACAGTATTGGGAACTTTGCTATCTTGGCATTGCTGAAGGCGTTTTGATTCAACTCTACTTAAAACAGGCCGAACAGTACCTGACTCAGGCCAATAAAATCCAAGAGTCTGCATCATCTAACCTTTTGTTAGGGAGAGTTTTTCTTAAGCAGAAGCGTCCATTAGACGCCATCCTGGTACTGAACAGCGCCAAAAACCAAGGAGCAATCACCAAGCAAGTTGCTCCCTACCTGGCGGAAGCAGCCTATATGATTGGCAATTACCGCGATGTACGACATTTCATTACTTACTTTCCAGATCAACATAGCGAGTTAACTAGCCAGATAAGAGAGTATTGGAAATGAAATTCTTAAAACGGAATCAGCCCAAGGAATCTGTTGACGTTTGCCTGCTACTTGAGGGCACATACCCGTATGTACGAGGTGGTGTTTCTAGTTGGGTACACCAGATCATTCTAGGTCTGCCTGAACTTAAGTTTTATCTTATTTTTCTTGGTGGGCATCCTGACCTGTACAAAGAACCGGCCTATCAGTTACCTGACAATGTTGTCGGGTTTGAGATTCACTTCCTATTGTCAGATGCAAAAAAATACAAACCCCGACTCTGCTCAGGCAACAAGACACATTTTGCAACATTACGTGCTTTCCTGTCCTATTTTAACAACAGTTCGACGCCTATCCCGAGTGAGTTGCTTCTCAGTGTTTCCAAAATACTTGGCAAACACGGTTATCTGACAATGGAGGACTTTCTTTACAGTCGCGCCTCTTGGGACATGTTGACCTATCAGTATACCTCTTATGCAGATACCGAATCGTTCGTCGACTACTTCTGGACCTACCGGAACATTTATCAACCGTTGTTCATTTTATCGAAAATATCGCAAAACCTACCGGATGCGAAAGTATTCCATAGTGTTTCAACCGGTTACGCTGGATTTCTTGGTGCGCTATGCCACCAAATCACGGGAAAACCTCTACTGCTTACTGAACACGGCATCTATACCAAGGAAAGAAAAATAGACCTGTCGCAGGCTGAGTGGGCCAATAGCCACCACGCCACACTGGATGTCTCTATGTATAAAGGGATGGATCTAATACGAAAGACCTGGGTGCAATTTTTTGAGCAGCTCGGACTCACCGCCTATCACCAGGCCAATAAAATCATCTCCCTGTTTGAAGGCAACCGACAGCGACAACACCAAGATGGAGCTCCGGATGACCGCACTCTGGTGATAGTCAATGGCATCAATGTGGATCGTTTTGAAAGAGCCTATCAACAAAGACCTTTGCACCCCCCTTTAGTCGTAGGTTTGGTGGGACGAGTGGTACCGATCAAAGACATCAAAACCTTTATTCGCACCATACGAATGGCGGTGGAAGAGCTGCCTGACCTGGAAGGCTGGATCATCGGCCCAACTGAAGAAGATCCAGACTACGTCTACGAATGCGATCTGCTGATCAAAAGCTTGGGCATGAGTGACAATATCAAAATGCTTGGCAGTCAGAACGTGGCGGAAATCATGCCGAACATTGGCGTAATGATGCTGACCTCTATCAGCGAGGCGCAGCCACTGGTGCTGCTGGAGGCAATGGCTTCAGGCATCCCCTGTATTGCAACCGAGGTGGGAGCCTGCCGCGAGATAATAAAAGGCGCTGAGGGGGAAGATGCCGCGCTCGGTTCCGCTGGAGAAGTCATTCCCATAGCCAGCCCTCAGGAAGGGGTCAACGCGATTACCCAAATTCTGGCAGATTCTGCAACGTGGCGAAAAGCCGGTGATGTCGGCAAGAAGCGAGTGCTTCGCTATTACAACGAAACCAGAATGTACGGTGCTTATCAAAAGCTGTATCAGGAGGCCATCAATGGCGGGGATTGGGTTTGAAATAAGGAAGATTCTGCAAAAAAACACGCTGCTGTCGATCATAGAAGCTTACGGCCTGGCAGGTATTATCAGTTCAGGCCCCTGGATACTGACGATCCTTGCCATGCTGGTTATCGGCCTGGTGACGCTTGGTATGAGCTTTCCCACCGAAGTCGTGATTCAGTTTTTGGTGATTGTCACCTACTTGATGGCAGGGTCGCTTATCATCAGCGGACTACTCCAACTCTTGATTACCCGCTATATTTCCGATCTAGTCTCCATCGGGCAAGAACATCGCATTTTACCGAACCTGCTTGGTGCTATGCTGATTATCAGCGTGTTGGCAGCTGCCGTCGGTGCTGCTGTGTTAAACCTTGCCGGTACTCTCGAGCCAACGCTGAAGATTGTTATCTTCACCACATTAATTCTGCTTAGTAATCAATGGCTAGCCATTATACTGTTGAGTGGCATGAAGAAGTACTATCGCATTTTGATAACAATGGCAATCAGTTACGGTTTGATGCTCGGCCTCAGTTTTTCTCTGCCACCCTCCGGTCTGTTGGGGCTGATGCTGATCTTTTGTTTCTGCCAGGGCATCCTCACGTTTGCCTTCTTGTATGACATTATCCGGGAGTTTCCTGCTGAGCGATTGATTTCGTTTGAGTTTCTTAATCCCCAAAAAACGTTTTATTCACTGATATTCTGCGGCGTACTTTATAACCTGGGGGTATGGTTGGATAAATTTGTGTTCTGGTTCAACACGGGAACCTCTCATCAAGTCATCGATGTATTCCGAGCTTCCTATATATATGACCTGCCAATTTTCATCGCTTATTTGGCGGTCGTACCTGGTATGGCGGTATTTATGCTCCATATGGAAACAGAATTTGCTGATGCGTGCATCCGTTTTTATCATGCTGTACGCAAAGGGGCAACCTTGACTAAAATTCATTCGCTGAAAAATAATATGGTTGTCGCCTGCCAGAAAAGCCTGTATGAGATATTTAAAGTTCAAGGAATGACACTGTTACTTTTAATTCTATGGGCGGAAGATATTCTGAACTTATTAAATATTGACTTAACCTACTTACATCTTTTTTATATTGATTTAGTCGGTGTTAGCTTACAAGTGTTATTTATGGCCATACTGAATGTCATGTATTATCTGGACAAAAGAATGTCAGCACTATGGCTGATATTGTTAATGGCAATTGGAAACGTCACACTATCCGCTATCACCATCATACTTGGACCGATTTTCTATGGCTATGGATTCGCCATCACTATGTTTATCGTATCAGTTATTGGCATGATAACTCTCGACAAGCAATTTGAAGACCTTGAGTATCAGACATTTATGCTGCAACGCCCATAGCCAGTAGGTAAACAGCAATTAGGTATCATTGATCACATGTCATCACCCCTACGCCATCTAGCTCGTAGCTCATTTTCCACAGAGATGAAATTTTAACACTGATAAAATATGGGCAAGCCAAATTTTTGTACGTATTCAGATCGGTTTCACCACTTTTACCGCTGGTATAATATTCCTGATTAAATACCGCCTTATTATTATTTAAAAACGTAATTTCATAGGATTGGCACTCATTACTATAAGCATAACACTGTTCATTTATCGCGAAGTCAAACGACGATACCAGATCATTTAATTGGTCGATATCGTTTTTTAATGCGATACTTAAGCTCCTGGCATGAGCTTCTTTGGCAAGCCACTTGTTATAGCTTAATTGGTGTTCTGGGGTAATTAACCCATGGGTTTCATCAGTATTATCAAATCCATCAACGTTATCCGGTTCAACCGCATCACAGCCATTATTTTTGGCCAAATCGAGCCTAGCAGCCATAATAGGCTTGATAGTATCGTTTAACGCCTGTTCATTGCCGATATTCAGCCAGGTTTCACCCGGCCAGTCTTGCATGTCTCCATCAGCGATGACGGAATCGGGAGTGAATTGGTCAGCATCGGGGCGCCAATTTTCTCGCGTCCCGGCACTAAAATAACAAATGACTTTTTTACCGGCATTTTTAAGTTTCATAATTAGGCTATTGGTGCCACCCTCTATACCGTCGAACAGATCGATATCGTAAATGCCAATGTTGGGATCAATCGTCATGTCGCCATAGTTTTGCAGTTGCCACATCCATCTAGATCCCGGGGTAGGAACCCACATTTCAGGGGGTTCTACCGGCGGTGGTTCTATAGGTGGAGGGTCGACAACGGGTGGATTTTCAGGACTTGGAGGATCTGTTTCAATTTTTCCTGAATCACAAGCTGTTAATAAAGTCAGACTGATAACAACAGCAAAAGTTATGTCTTTGCTATACTGCTCGATAAGTTTCATTGTCTTTCTCTACTTATTATGAAAAGCACAATTTATCATTCATAATCTAATAGAAATCTTATGGGTAATAGATGTATATTATATGAAATAAATACCACACCATTAATATTAAATTATTCTACGCTATAGAGTTAAGTATAGTCAGCACCAACTACCCAAATGTCAACTTTAACGCTTGTCTCAATTGTTAAACGAAACAGAACTGCGCCAGAGCAAAACCACTCAATGCAGTTGAACGATATGATGCGCTTTACGAATAACACGTTACAACCTAAAACTGTAAGGTTAAACGGTCTAAAACTATCGAAGCCTATTCTCGACCTGTTAGCCGAATTACTCAGCTCTTTGATTGCTGTAGTGATGAACTGACCAAAGAGCTACTTCTCTAGTTTGATCGACTCCCCCTTTATGGATCACTGTCAAACAAACTACCCGATATAAGCCCACTACTTTTAATTCTGATGGTGATGTAGAACATCCTGCCATTAACATAACTAAAGATGAGCTTAAGCCTACAAGATACATTTTTGTAATGATTCCCTTCATTGCTGCAAAGTTTGAAGGGCAAAAATGAAAAGCCCAGTAAAAATGGGCTTTAACTTAATAAAATATACAGATATGAAAACACTATAAATTACAATTACTTTATGCGAAATATAACTATTACAAATTACTTATTAGCTTACTATCTGTCAGCTGACATCGTTCGATTGACACGAGGAGCAGATTCGGCAACCTAAACCGTCATCAACGTAAAGCTAATAGACTAAGCGTAGGCAAGTTGAGTAAATATCGCAACCACATCAATACAGTTTTTTTAAGCTGCATTTCTTAAAAACTTAGTAGACTCGGAGTGAAAATTGCCTTGTATATATGGATCGAACGCTTGCTCAACTCCTAAACATTTCTTTTCACTGCATTCTCCCATTATATTGGAGTTACGGCTTGGACGTAGCTTCATAACCTGTGGGATTATTTGATTGCCACTTCCAAGTATCCGCCGTCATTTCCGCGACACTGCGCGTTGCCTTCCAGCCAAGTTCACGCTCTGCTTTTTCAGTACTCGCCCAACACTCTGCAATATCACCCAGTCTACGTGGGCACAACTCATAAGGAACGGGCTTGCCGCAAGCTGATCCAAATGCTTCTACCATTTCAAGAACACTTGAGCCTTTACCTGTACCAAGGTTATATATGTGTAATCCTGATTTTTTTCCTACTGCTTTAAGCGCAGCAATATGGCCATCAGCTAAATCCACCACGTGGATATAATCGCGAATTCCAGTTCCATCAGAGGTTGGGTAATCGTTACCAAAAACAGACAGTTTTTCTCGGCGGCCGACAGCTACTTGAGCAATAAACGGCATTAAGTTATTTGGAATACCGTGTGGATCTTCACCCATGCACCCCGATGGGTGGGCACCTACCGGATTAAAGTAACGCAGTAAAGTGATACTCCAATCGTTTTCAGCATGGAATAGATCGCTCAGACATTCTTCCACCATATATTTGCTGCGACCATAAGGATTAGTGGTTGCGCCAGTTGGCGAATCTTCAGTAATAGGCACAACGTCCGGATCCCCGTATACGGTTGCGGAAGAACTGAAGATAAGACTTTTCACTCCCGCTTTACGCATGCTGCGGGCCAATACCAGTGAGCCATTCACGTTGTTGTCGTAATATTCTAGTGGTTTCTCAAGCGACTCACTTACCGCTTTTAAACCTGAAAAGTGAATAACAGCTTGGATATTGTACTTAGCAAATACCGAATCCAAGAAAGCTTCATCACGTACATCACCTTGATGAAACTCAGGAAGCTTCCCTGTTAACGCTTCAATTCGACTTAGGACTTCGACTTTGGAATTGCACAAGTTATCAAGAATGATTGGCTCGATACCTGCTTCAATCATCTGTACACATGTGTGACTGCCTATGTAACCCATACCGCCTGTAACTAGTACTTCCATCATTGATTCTCCATAACTACCTGCTGATTTTTAAAACTTGAATATCACTACCTCTTCCATGATAGTAAACTTAACTCAGAAGGTATCACCATTAATAAATACAATAGTATTTACGAATGGGACACTTTATCACTCATGCAGTGGTTAGATATATCTCTGAGTGCCATATCTTCATCATTCAGCAGTAGATACCTGAAGCAGCCAAAACTCTCGAATCAAAGACTTTCATTTCTGCTATTAATACTCGACCAGAATAGGATGATGGTCGAGTATCAATAGCTTAGATAACAATGTTATTTATTCACAACGAACAACATCTTTTCCATCTAATGCGTAGCCAACTTTCCAGTTTGATGAAATTTTCACTTCTGTAAAGTAAGGACATGCTGAGTATTGGAACGTATATTCGTCAATTTCTCCACCTCTACCACGAGTGTAATATTCCTGATTAAATACCGCTTTATTTTGTTTTAGGAAGTTTTCTTCGTACGTAGTACATTCATTTCCGTAAGCAAAACATTGTTCATTGATCGCATAATCAAAATAGTCGACTAGTTCGTCAGTCTGGCCAATATCATTCTTAAGGCCGATACTTAATCCTTTCTCGTGCGCAGTGGTCGCAAGCCATTTGTTGTAGCTTAGCTGATCTGCTGAGCTGATGTAACCTTGAGTTTCTTCAGTATTTTCAAATGCGTCTACGTTGTCTGGTTCTACACCGTCACATCCATTTTGCGCGGCAAGCTCTAAACGCGCAGTCATAATTGGTTTGATGCTGTTGTTTAATGCAGTTTGGTTGCTGATGTCTAGCCACACTTCACCAGCCCAGTCTTGCATTTCGCCGTTTGCAATTACAGAATCCGTAGAAAAGTCGCCAGCATCTGGTCGCCAATCTTCACGCGTACCAGCGCTAAAGTAACAGATTATTTTTTTGCCTTGGTTTTTGAGATTTGAAATCACACCTTCGTCGATGCCGTCAAAAAGGTCGACGCCGTAAACTTCTACTTCTGGGTCAATGGTTACGTTGCTATAGTTTTCAAGTTGCCACGACCATGTTGTACCCGGTGCAGGTATCCATCTGTCGCTGCTAGTGCCCGTATTGTCTGTACTACCTGTATTGTCGGTAGTGTTATCAGTTCCAGGGTTGTCGGTGCTCTCTGTACCGTCGCTAGTGTTATCAGTTCCGTTTTCAATAATGATTTCGTCTGAAACTAGAGAGATATTAACCGTCGCAGTCGAACTATTAACACCGTCACTGATGGTATATGTGAATGAATCTGTTGTTTCAAACTTTCCGTTAGGTATATACCTGATCTTACCATTATTTTTGATACGTACTTTTCCGCGAGAAGGCTTAGTGACGGTGATATTTGGCTTTGTAGCATAGGTATCGTTGACTAATACGTTGATAGTAGTCGCGGTTATTTCTGTTATTTCTGTTATTTCAACGTAGTCGTTTACAGCTAGTAAATTGTCTGTTGCTGCAATAGATATTCCGGGATTTGCTAATAGATAAAAAGGAGCTATAGCAGCTACGCAAAGTTTAGTAAATTTGTTCTTGTTATTGCCAGACTGAGTAGATTTTAATTTTTCCAACTTATATACCTATAAAATTTTAGTTAAAGAATAAATTATAAAAATAACTTCCCGTGACGAACAAATTCGACAAGTAGAAAATAAATTAGATTATTATCTCAAAGGAGGAGGTTAAAGTATTTATTAAGTTTACATGATATTATTTATGATTTTACGTTTTCCATTTTTACAGGAGTATAGAATACGCTTTAATTCATAAGTTGGGATAATGTTACCAGCAAATATGTTCAATAATCAAACAAAAACAGGTCAATTTAAAGTCAAATTGATTTTTGATCGAGAAAACAGAATGATATATACTTGATTTGCAATCATGCTCATATTGTCAATACAAAATTTTACGATTTAAATAAGAGATTAATTTATATAAATCGTCTTTATTTAAAACTATACCCGTTCAACTTGAAGATGCTGGTTTCAAAATCTGAAAATTATCCGTAATTCTAGATACCAGTGAGCCTGCAA
>NZ_JAWOTX010000048.1:0-25643 GCF_033339115.1 Vibrio sp. 947
TTCAGGTAAAGGCAGAGGGTCTGGATATCCCTGTCATTCATGACCTTCAATGCCTGTTGTCTGACTACTGAGAAGGGCTGATTGTCATCAATATTCTCGTCAACAAACAGGTGAAGTAGCTCTGCCGCTTTCGTGACATTGTCCGCAGCTGACTGCCAGGACAGGAACACTGCTTGTTGTGCAAAGGCGTTGGCGGCTTCCTGTTGTTTTCGGATATGGTAAACAAACCCATCCGTCAGGCGCTCCAGTGCAAGTTGCATGCGCTCTGTCAGATGACACAGTAACCACAGGTGCTGCTGTGAGCGTTTGAAGCGCCGCACTTTACTGCCGTAGTAATCAATAAGGCCGCTGAAGTGTTGTCGATTTTTTAGCGACAGATTGAGCCTGTCCACAACGTCATTTATTTGCGTGTGCCATGGTGCTAACCGGTGGTAAATGGCGAGCTCTTTTTTAAGCTCAGGCACGGTCAGACTTTTGGCACCACCCCTGAGATGGCTCAGACTCAGCCCGTCGTCTTTAGTAGTGATTATGTTGTCCAGAAAGACGTTAAGTTCATTACTGGTAAGTTGATTCAGTTGGAGCGTCAGGTCTTTTCTGACCTGTTGCATTGTGCGGCTTATCAGTCTTTGAAGCACGGAGTACTTAGGAATGGCAATGTTATGGCTGGCAAGGTATTCAATGGCCGCATCAAAGAGGTGTCGAGGCTCCAGCCAGGCATGACCAATGTAAACCAGGTGGTGGCACAGAGCATTGAGGTGCTGTTTTTCATTCCACTTATTGTAATTTAGTAGACGCAGTATCCTTGAGTAAATACGGTCACGCTGCATTTTACTGACACTGAAAGGCCTGATCCCTTTACCTCTTTGAATTTGGGAGGCAATAAACTGCATGTCGATACTGATATCACGGAAACTCGGAGCAATGATCACTGGCTTAGATTTAAAATAGCCCAGAAGCGCCACGAAATAACAACGATGTTTAGTAAGCCTGATAGTACGGCATTCGGCCTGTTCTACATCGTTTAGCGAAAAATACAAACGTTGTTCCTCAATAGAAAACTGAGGTGCTGAATACAAGTCTCGTTGTTCTGCCTGAGTCAGAATCGAGAGTTCATTACTAATTGCCATGATGAATAAACGCCAATATGATTGATGGTGTTTATATAAGATGGCAGAATATTGGAAGGTAACCCACCGCCACAGACCATATAATATAATACCTGTAGCGTTCTATGTTACTTTAGAGGGGAAAATCCCTAGAACCCCATTACATATCACCCTAAAATGATATGCGGGATAAATCGGCTAGAATCTTTGGTTATTTTCCCTTCATCTTCTCGAATTCCAATTCCTGCCGCAGTACCATTCACTAACCAACTTCCGATCAGTACATGGTTTTCGCCAAATGTTGGCAATGGTGTGTAAGCCTGTACAATTTTCCCTTCGCTACCATAAGGGCCATCTACAAATTCAACCACTTCGCCATCTTTTACGATCGAGATGTTCGCACCCTCACGTGAAAAAATTGGCTTCACGACGTAATGGTCCATACTCGCTACTCGTGGGTCATTTTCAAAATAAGCTTCAAGCAAATTCGGGTGGCCTGGGTACATCTCCCATAACAGTGGCAAAATTGCTTTATTGGAACTGATGGACTTCCACAATGGTTCCATCCAATTGATCTCTGCTGTTTCTAGATGCTGGCTATATTCCTCGCGTAACATGTACTCCCAAGGATATAGTTTAAAAAGCGTATCGATCGGTTTGCTATTGGCATCCGTAAAGTATTTTCCATCTTCCGAAATGCCAATATCTTCTACATACACAAATTCACTGTGGATGCCGGCTTCTTTGGCACAGTCTTGAAGATATTGTACCGTACCGCGATCTTCGATGGTGTCCTTACAGCATGCGAAGTGCATCGTATTAAATGCCAGTGTTGGCTTTAACTCGATAAAACGTCTTACAAGCAAATCTTCCAACAGGTTGAACTGGTCGGCATTTTGTGGCAATTCGCCGCGATTAACCTTTTCTTCAAGCCACAGCCAAGAGAAAAATGCCAGTTCGTAGAGACTTGTCGGCGTGTCACTGTTTAGTTCTAGGAGCTTTGCCGGGTTCTTCCCGTCATATGCCAAATCGATACGACTATATAAACTCGGGTCACGGCGTTTCCAAGATTCACGAACCAAGCCCCACATAGATTCAGGTATTTGAAACTTTGCCATCAGTTCATCGCTTTCAATAACCTTGGCGATCGCATTCAAGCTCATTTGATGAATTTCTTCTGTCGGTTGCTCGATGTCGCGTTCTATCTGAGTTAGAGTGAATTGGAAGTAGCGGTCCTCTGTCCAATATGGCTCGTCGTCGAAAGTATGGAAGCCGAAATTGAACTCTTGCGCTGTCTTCTTCCAATCATGACGTGGTTGTGTAGGTATCTGTAGCATTTAGACCTCTATGTCTTTGTTAGTGCCTAAGTAAATGTTCTAGTAGCATCTCACCCCTTAAATAATCGGCAAGAGCACTTACTCAGTTACTAAAAAGCCGGTGATGAACCACCGGCTTGGATGATGTAAGAGAGTTGTTTATCCACCCCAGCTACTACGAGAGCTGACAGAAGAACCCCAACCACCACGAGAGGAAGTCTTCACTACTGGTTTTGCTTTGTAGTCAGACTTAAATCCACTGGAAGTAGTTGAACTCGAACTTGTCTTGTAACCTGCGCCACTCATTGCTTGCTGTTTCTTTTCAGCGTCTCGGGCTGCGTTATACATGCGCTCTTTGTGACGTCGTTCGCTTGAGTCATCAAGAGCATCAATTACGCGGCCAGCGATATATGCATTCGCAATTGTGTTTGCTACGCTACTTCCCGTTCCTTGACCAATCCCCTGACCGATACTGGAGCCATAGTTTGATTTATTGTTACCGCCAGAGTTACCAGTGTAAAAACCGTCATCCTCGTTGCGTAACCGAACTGTTGGTAACGGGTGCAGATACCTGTCGGTCATAGTGAAATTCAAATGGCTTATGTTGTTTGCATCACCAACTTTCATTCCATCTGCAAAGAACAATTTTCCGTATTTATCCGAGTATGAAGATGTCGACGTAAACAATGGCTGCACAAACAAATCACCATATTGTCGAGAGATGTCGTAGTTGTCGTAATGCTCGGGCTTAACTGGCGCAACCATAAATGCGTCAAGCTTAGGACGATAGCCTAATCCAGCTGGCATCGCTTCACAGACACCATACTCAAGTTCACATTCGGCCTGTTTACGGAACTTCTCAGTAGTTCTGTCGGCTTCACGTTGCGCAATTTTGTATGCTGCATCGCATTGAGTACCAAGCTCTGCTTTACCATCAGCTTTACAAGCATCAACGTCTTCATACACCTTAATGCGAAGTGGGCTGTCTGGTTGACAACCAGCAAGTGTTGCCAGTGCCAGCGGCGCTAATGCAAAGTGACGAAATGTTTTGCGTTTACCTTCTAGTTTAATGCGGCTACGCATTCGACGTTTTAATTCAGTCATAGCTACCTCGACTAGTATGTCAGACAAGCGGCGTTAAGAAGGCCAACAGCGATAGAAACAGAAGCCAATAGCACGGCTGCAGGAGTTTCATTTTCTTCAATTCTTTGCACGATCTTCGGCATCATAATGGCTCTAACTCCCACAAAACCGGCAACCTGGGCGACTAGAGCTACAGCGCCCCATAGTGCATAATCAGTAATCCCCACAGAGTGAGAAGCTGCGCTTGAGATAGCGATTGCATAACCAACAATTGCGCCGCCGAGCGCGATCGCAGCAGATACGTTTTTATCTTCTTTAATCAGCTTCCATTCGTTGTATGGTGTCATGGCCATGTAAATGAATTTGAATCCAATCAAGAATACCAAGGACAATGCGAAGTAACCGATGAATGAAGTAATCCCATTCATAAATGCTGTTGCCGCTGCACTTTCGTTTGCTAGTTCGATCATTTATGCCACCACTTTAAAGTCAGAAATATTTAGTTGAATCCCTGTAACACGAGAAAGTAATCGGTCCGGGGTGTTATTTGCGATTCGTTCTTCACATGCGACAAGAAGTTCTTCTGTTTTATCGTGTGGTAATAGAAGGTCTTCTGTTTTGTCGTCTTGCAAATTGCGTGAATAGAGCATGTTGAAAGAGTCCAGTTCTTTGACAAATCCATTTTTGTTGTAAACTTTCTCTGTCAGACAAACGGGTTTTTCGTTCTCCCAATACGGGGCAAACGTAGTACCTTCCAAGTCGTATTCATCTTTAACAATTTCATTGTTAAGTAGGTTGTCCCACGCTTGTTGCCCGTCAATTGGTCGAGAGTCATAGAAATACCAAAGGCTGATTTCCATAATACCGGAGTCATCATCGCCATTGATTAGCACTTGGATATACCCTTCATCATCTGTGTAGTACCGAACTATGCGAGTACCAGCACCCATATCGATTACACCGACCGCTTCAATGATTTGCGATGTTGCAGCACCTTCGATGGTCAACTTCGGTTCAGCAAGTCGTAACATCAGGCTGTCAATTTCAAACGCGCCACCAAGACGAAAGCCGCAAATTTCTGGAGTTACGGGTTTTGGTTGTTCAACTGGCTTTTTCTTGCCAAAAACAGCTCTCAGCGCTAAACAAACTTTTTTCAACATAAAAGTCCCTTATTCTGAAAAAATGAACCCGCATGAAAGCGGGCTCGTGTTATAGAGTTTCGCGCCTGAATTATTCGGCTGATTTGCTCTTGTTTAGGATCGCTGCCAACTGGTCTTTGGCAGTTGTACCGCCACCAATACCTGCAGCTTTAAGCTTCTGATCTAGATCTGTAGTAGTTTCAGCATCACTTAGCTCTTGTTGGGCTTCTAGTTTTGCTGACTGCTCGGCCTGCTTAGCTTTAATTCGGTTTAACGAATCCAGTGCCGTACTTGTTTTAGATGAAGCACCTACAACACTAGCTTGAGTTGCAGCTTGTGCCTTTTGAACGCTGTCAGTAGCTTTAACAAGGTCAATCTGACGATCGATGCTTGTAATATTTTTGCGAGCTACCGCGATATTTGACTTGTGCTTTTCTTCTGCTTCTTTGAATGCCTTAAGTTGCGCTTCTTCAAGTGCTTTTTCTTCATTCAAGTCTGCAACTTTCTGTGCACATTCCAGCGCTAAATCTTCATGGCCAGCTTCATTCGCTTTAATAGCTTTATCTGTGTACTCAGAAATCGCTTTATCAAAACCAGTTACTTTGCCCTCAGATAATTTGCGTTTAGCAACGATAGTTACTAGTGAATCTTCTGCTTTGCGAACAGCTTCTTTCGATTCACGCTGCTCCTGCTCAAGAATGGTGATTGCGTTAGCATCAATCACGCTCTCAGCTGCCTTGTTTACATTACCAGTGAAGATGCGGAACAATTTACTTAGTGACATATGGAGTCCTTACTTAATGAGAAATTCAGAGTAGCCTTCAAGCAGTTCTGCAACATTGCGGAAAAGCTCTTCGACCTCAAGAACAACACTTTCAACTTTTGACTCAGAAGATAGAGCGCCGAAAGCGGAGTAATAAAACTGGCCTTCTACTTCTGATTTACCGACTGCTGTAAGTGGGACTAACTTATGTGTTTTTAAGATGTAATCGTCCAGCGCAGCTTGGTCAGCTACTGCGTCTGCTTGGAACAGCAAGGATTCAACGATGATCTGTGACCCCTGAACTACGAGTACTGCATTAATACCTACATCGTTTGTGATGATCAGGCTTTCATCCGATTGAGTTACATTGAATCCTTCGTCAGATTCAAGAAGTGCTTTTGTTACTACATTAAGATCCAAAACATTTCTCCAGAATAGGTATGCATAAGACTGTAAAATCCGTCACATACGGTTATTTGGTATAAAAATACCACCTGCTTACACTCGAATCAATAAAAAGCGTTTAGCTTTTATTTTTCATTCTTGCGCTGTCGAAAACTAATTTATGTGGTTTTTAATTTTCCGCAACCATATAAATACTACAAGGTCAGATTTTTTAGTTTAAAGTGATAATCGTTATCTTTTGATAACTCTCTATGTGTTATCCTTACGCTGAAAATCATGTTTCTCAGTGGCAAAAATTTCAATGCGTAAGAAGTTAAATCCCCAGTTTGAAAGCGAATTCTGTTTGGCTGGCTATGACAAAGAGAAATTGCTTTCTCTGCTGAATGAAATTGACTCAACAAAAAGGTCGGTTTCAAGTCGGTTATCAAGATTATCGAGCGAACCAGGTGAAGTGGTTCTCAAAGGCGAAAGTCGTCAGGCTGCGATAAGAAGAATGAAAGATAAGCTGGCATTTCTAGCTGATGAAAGAGAGTTGGTAGTTAGGCGACTAGCTGAGATTAAGAGAAATACAGTGCTTATCAACCGTGAAATGCATAGCCGGCCACCAGCATTAACGGCTGCATTTGTTGCCGCAACAAGGTTATTGGTCGATAAAAAAACATTGAGTGTCATCGAGCAAGCAGCGCAGGATATTTTATCCCAAACTCACTTCTAAACCTTTCTCGGTTTGTGCACCACATTAAAAACTCGAGCATTTTCAAACTCCAAACAGGTTAAGTACAGATACATTTTGTTTTATACTACCTCCCTATCAAATGGGAGCGTAAATGAAAAGCATACTAAAATATCCTGGCGGCAAATCATGGCTTGCGACTCGTTCAAAAAAATTGATTTCTGAGTTGGAGCCACGATTTGTTGCAGAGCCATTCTGTGGCGGCCTATCATTTTCCCTTAACAATGAGTTTGAACGAGTCCTTGCTAACGACCTCATTTCTCCGCTCATTAATCTTTACCAGCATGCACAAAAAGGGTTCGTCCCCAATAAAGATGATTGGCATCTCGATAAAGCATTCTATTTAGGCGTTCGTGAGCGATTCAATCAGCTAATTGTCAGTAATCAAGCAGATTCAGAGTTTGCGGCAGGGGCAATGTGGTACCTGAGCTATCATTGCTTTAACGGGCTAATGAGGTTCAATCAAAAAGGAGGCTTCAACGTTCCCTATGGTAAATATGATGAACTTGCGACACCATCTGGTTTTACCCAGTTCCAAGAGGTTACTAAAAATTGGAGGTTTACAAATGGTAGTTTCCAAGATCTGAACCTAAATGGTGTGGATTTTTTACTGGCAGATCCACCTTATGCTGGAACATTTGCAAACTATTCAGGTAAAGGATTCACATTCAAACATCAAATACAAGTGGCTGACTGGCTAGCAGACCACAGTATGCCGATGATAGCTTGCAACAGCCTTAACCTAGAGCTGGCAAAATTATATAAAGCAAGGGGATTCAGTATCTACAGGACGGATGTAAGAAGAAGTATCAGTCGGAACGGAAATGGACGTCAGGCTGCACCTGAGATGATAGCTTTTAAAGGTTTTGGAAAGAACAGAAAATTCTCTCAGTTGGTAGACTTGATTGAACGGTGCCGAGTATAGAGACACAATAAATAAGCAGGGACTACCCTGCTTATTTATGCGATTGATTTAGAAGCGGAAGCCAAATCCGACTTCAAATACGTCCACAGCTTGCGTGTTATTGCCACTAGACATAGTAATATCAGTTGAAAATCGTTTATAAGCCGCATTGATTACATAGTAGTCACCAAGCGCATAATTAATACCCAAACCAACTACAACGTTTTTGTTAGCTGTGGTGTTCAAATTTTCTTTGTCGCGTGTAGTGACATCAACTAGTTGATGTATCTCAGGATTGAACATTTTTACCGTGTACGGGTCGCCGTATGTATAGTTCGCACCAGTTAGTTGAGCGATACCGATCGTAGCAAATACGCTTAAACGTTCGTTGATGTAGTAACTTGGACCAATACTTGCCATCCAGCCATCATAATCTGTCTCTAGTTTTTTCCCGTTTTCAGTTAAATTACCGTCAACATCATAGAAAGAAGCATCACCAACCACACCCCAATTATCAGACAGTTTATAGCCAAGACGAATACCTAGACCATTACCATCAAGACCATTACCCATACCAACAGATGAAATGTATGGAGAAATGAAATTGCTGATACTTGGTTTGTACTCGCTTACTGTAGATTCATTTTTCATAGCTAGTACAGAACCAGATGCTAATGAAGTTGTTGCGATTACTGCTGCTAGAACAAGTTGCTTAGTCATATACGTGTTTCCTTTAAATATTTAGTCTGTCGCGTTCAATTTATGTAGTTAAGATTACCGTAGCTATTACAACGCGCAACTTAGAAATAGAAGCTTTTTCAAAAGATAATTTGAAGTGTTTTTAGATAGATTAAAAATTATTCAGGTATCAACAAGTGCTGGATGAAATCGTAAAAATAAAAAAGGAAGCCGAAGCTCCCTTTCTCTTAACGGATGCAATCAATTGATTTTAAGGCTCGACATCCCTTTATAAATTTCACATAGTTTTCGACTTGGGTTCATGTCTTTTCTTATTTCCTCAAGTCTTGACTGTAGTTCAGAAATCTTGTGGTTACATCTCCCAAAGCACAATGCTCGCCCCGGCAAAACGAACACAGCACCCTGATATGTTGTTGGTGATGACAATAACTTTGCTCCAGAAACTCTATCATTTTCATTGACGATAGTTATCATTTTACTCGAATAACCGGATTGGATAGAAGCATCAACATAGTTATATACATTTAGAGTTGCAGGGCTAAATAGAACCGCATCTGTGTTGTTTTTTAGCGCTGAAACATTAGCTAAAGCACCACCAAGAGAATGACCAGTAGTTGTGATCTTTGCGTGTGGATATTGTGCTTTGACATCTTGAACTAAGTCGATTGCATCAACATACATCGGTGGCATCCTGCCTAGATGCTGAGCAATATCTGTCGAGACATCATTAGCAGCAATACCACTGTCTGTGTCATCGCCCGTACCACGGAATACTATGGTGATTTTCTGGTTATCAGGATCAGATTCATCAATCGCTGTTAGAGAGCGTAAACCACTTGATTTCTCTTCTACCTCACACGAAACACCAGAATCGCTACAAAACTTATTTAGCACGGCTGCGTAATGGTCTGGACGACTATCGTAGATACCGTTCGATAGACTCGCATAAGTTTGGTACGTCTTTAAGTTGGATTCAATATCAACGATCGCTGCATTGGTTAAACCATCCTCAGAATTACAATCTAAAGACGTGGATACTTTGGGGGGGCTACCTACAAAAATGGTGGATAGGCCAACAACTAATACAAAGGAAACTAAACCGCCAACTGTTATCTTTTCAACACTCATGATTTCTCTTATGGTTATGGGTGAATAGTCATTAAATACGATGTCAATAAACACGCAATTCTACACGGAATTTCAGTGTGTTAGATATTGAAAAAGCATAGACAGTATTTGACGCACCTTGTCCATATCGGGTTACACCTAACCCAGATAGAAGATTTAGGTTGGTTACAAAAGCATACTGAGTAGAATCAGCCAAAGAGAAAATTAATGATGAATTTTTGCACACTACCTCAACTTCATAGCGTTGTGTTTTGTCGTTGAGATTTTCAATGAAAGTGGTAAACATAGTTTCTTCCTATAGGTATGTCGCCCTACGGGAAGAAAAAACGCCACTCAACTCCCGTAAGGGAACTGAGTGGCGCGTTTTGCAGTTCGAGTTATAAATCTAAATCAACAGTGAAAACATTTCAACGATACAAGTCAGCCTTTATCTCTTCACAGCTTCGACCATTAAACCCTTCGGGAAGCTTTGCTTTGTGGCCAATCAATTCTCTGGTTCTTTCCACAAACAAATCATACACAGCTTGATGTTCGCCATTGATCTCTAACGTTTTTATATCCTCCTTTAACGCTGCCAATTGATGCGCCAAGCTGTTTTCAGTAACTTTGCCAGCGCCCAATCTATCTTGCAGTTCAGAGAATGACATTGCTTCAACGATCGCCGCTTCATCTGCCCATTCCTGCAGTATTGTTGACTTAGTAAAATCGGACACCGGATAAAAGCGTCTAAAGCCGTAGATGTCCCCTTGATGGTCAATAGCAACATAGTATGGCTTGCTGTCATCAAACGGCGGTACGCTTACTTTGTTGTGGGATCTGCCCTTCTTAGCAATGTAAAAAATGAAGGTGCTCACCGATCCCAAAACAAAGGCAAATACGACAAGTAGTGTTATCCAATAGAATTCCATGAACTGCCTCTCTAGCTATCACAAAACGAATATAAATCATTGTATTAAAATAAAGGCAAAATGCCGTTAACTTTTATAGCTCTAAGCTGTATGTCTGCCACTTCTTCTCGGAAGTTTTCCAGATATAACCTGGTTGATCGAACTGCGCGGCGATGGGATACCAAACAACAATGAAGTTATCTGTAACTTCCTGCGGAACACACACATTAGGAAATTTGCTCATTCCCTCAAGACTATTGAAAACCATGTGGCCACCAGCTGCGATGATCTGCTCGTCGACTTCCTTCTTTCTGATGTAAGGGAATAAACCATCGATCCATTCTGGATAGCTTTTTATGAACGGGTATTCATCTTGAAAGGTTAACTCAAGTTTCGATTCTCTCTGTAGTAGCGACACAAACCGTTCACCGGAGAAAGCAAGTAAATCCTCAAGCTTTTTAATTTGGTCAGCAATCAGGCCGCTACAGAGAGCATCTGGTGCCATGTCAGTGATGCATTCCACATCCCATTTCATGTGGCCAAGGTTCACGTGAAGCTGATGGCAGACGCGTGCAGCATGAGCTAAATCATCCGAATAGTCCTCATTGACCACCATGCCCGGTACGGAAACAAGTAAATCTTTCATTACTGTGCATCCTCCGACTCACCTAAATTAAACACTCGATAGAGTGAGTAATCGTCTTTCTGCAGCGCGGTAATTTTCGGGTTGAAGTACATCACTTTTCCATCACTTAAACGCTTAAGGTATGGGTTAACCGACACTCTCTCTTCTTGGTACCATTCTTTGAAGTAGGCCAGGTTCTCTTGCTTCCACAAGTCGCGGTTTTCATTGAGCTTAATAGCCGGCACGTATAGGTACTGCTCAACCGAAGGGTTACCAATGAATTTCAGTTTGTCGATCGGGAATCCTATCGGCAAAAGTGTCACTGCCGTCATATAGTCACCAGTTGGTGCTATCGGAATGTATCCATCGTTGTCTCTGGTCAACATTGGTATTCTGCTTGTAAATGTTCGACAAAGAGACTCTACCCCTTGCTTACAGAAGACATAATTAGGGTCGTAGACCTTAGTGCCTTCAACCAAGTAGAAGTTAGTGCCTGTCGGGACGTACTCGGTCTTGGCAGAATCACCATAAACGGATGCAACCGTATCGATGGCCATCTTGTTCACAACTTGTGCCTGGGCATCTAAATCCTTCGATTTGTCGACCTTTACTACCGTATAAAGGTACTGATCGCCAAGAACAGAGTGATAAGTGGTTTTAGCTCCTTGTTGCGTTAAAAGACTCAGACCAATATCGAGCGGGTTAACGTGGCCAATCGCACCAATGGCTAATGTCGCGGCCTGCCCTGCGATCTTAAGTTTGTTCTGGTCTACATCGTAGTAAAACACATCAAGGTTGTTAGTCGTGCGTTTTGGTTCAATCCACTTTAGCGGGTAAAGAAAGCGTGTTGGTTCTGAAAAGTCTTCTGCATCGAGTTCGTAGTCATCAGCGTATTTACCTTTGAGTTCAATATACTCATTGGGTGTTTCTGCACAGCCTGACATCATCAGGGAAAAACTGATCACTGACGCAAGCGCCGCGACGTTCTTAAGCATGTGTTTGTCCTTTTATTATTTAATGAATTTGTTGCTTGCATAGTCGAAAGCGCTATCGCTATCGCCTTCCTCGGAAAAGTCCCAACCTTCATTCCATTCACTATGGCGCCAATCACATATCGAGTACGGGTTATCGTCGGGATGAATGCGTTTTAAATAAGCCTCACGACCTTGATCAAATGGGAGCGCGTCAGCGGTCAACTTGTCGAGATGTACTTGGGTATCAAAGCCACTCATTAAGAGTGCTTGAAGAAACTGTTTGTCATAGAGAGTATCGCAGGTGAAATACTGCGGTTTATCACTGACGTTTAAACTGACATGATAAGTCGCCGCCGAGAGGTCATCATCGTCAGTTAGATGGTCTTGGATAATGAAAAAACTGCCGGCGGTCAGTAAGCCTGTCGATGATGAAAATGCCGTAGGAAAGACAGCTATTGGACTATTGCTATGGATATTTACGCAGAAGTCGCGTTCAAGCCTATCGATGTCATGCCAATGAGTAAGGATCAGGGAATCCGGGAAAACGGTTTTTATGTCAGCCACCAGCTCATTTGCGCTGTACAATGAAAACCACTCGGTGACTGTTCGATGGTCAATGCGATGTTGTAATTCGGCCTCAGCCAGAACCTTTATCACATAAGCATAACTCGCACGGTCATCGATAGTGAGATCAGAAAATGGCCGGCTTGCATTTTCTGGCACACAACCCGGTGATTTTGCCGTTTGTGCCTCTGCAAACAGGAAGGCAGAAAGCAACTCTGTAATTTCGGCCAGAGAGAATGAATGTAGCCGGCTCTTTAACTGAGATTTAATACTCTTTAGTGGCTTAAGGGAATATAAGCAGTCATCAAACGCTGTATTGGTTAAATCCGTAAGCTTAGTCATTATGTCCATTCACGTTCGCTTTGTTTGAAACAGAGGGTTATGGTTTCTGTCAAACGCAACCCGGGATCTACTGTGCTGCCCAGCTACTCCAGCGCTTACAAGCTGGCGATACTGATAGCCATTAACAGCGGCAAGAAAATGGGTCAATCCAAGGTGTCTACACAACCAAAACCGGTGTCGACCCTCTTCGAAGTCAATGGCTCTTGTCTTTAGCACTGGCGTATCAATTTCAATGGCATTGATCTGCTGGTATATCTCCAACAACTTAAATACCTTATTTTCTGACTTGATCAGTTGCTGCTCTCGGTGATACATCTCACCCAAAATATTGAAATTGAGTAAGTCGTTAAGGTCAGCGGGTATGTAACGGTCTGGTGCCGAAGTCTTCCATAATTCATCGAATTTATTTACATCTACCCAAAGATAGATGAACTCATTGTATGCTTCCGTTAAATCTAACTTGTGGCTACGTTTGAAATGCACATAACCTGTCGAAATCTCTGTAGGATTCGTTTCGGATTGAAGCTGTATGCAGGCTTCATCACTGACCGTTACTCTAATCATTAATATGTCTCTCTACACTTAGAATGTTGGGCCATCAATGAAATGACCCGTTGGGAATAACTAGTGTAATTATGAAAAAGAAAATGCTGATTTAATTGGGCAATTATTTATTTCCGATTGAATCTCGATCAAACCAACTACCTTTTGCTGGCAACTGATCTGCTGCCAACGCATCGCGGATGTCAAAAACGATTTGAAATGAATCAGATTCATCAGATGTTTGGTCCGAAATTTCTTCAATGATTTCTAAACGACGGATTTCATCTGAATGCGATACTGCACTAATGCCCCAAGCTGGTGGGTTATTAGGGTCATAAGCGTTATGTAGTTTTGCAATTTGGTCTTGTTGCTCTTTAAATGCCTTGGGGTCATTGATGGCATACACAACGGTTATGAATTTGGTCATTTCAACATCACTCCATACTCTGCAATTGATTGTTCTCGTTGTTCTTCATACTCACTCAGAAGCCCATATTCACCGGTGGTAGCGCGAATACTAATTTCTGGTTTGTCGTCACTAAGCTGCAGCTCAATATCACCGTTCGGGTGGCACCCAGTGTTCACATAAACGTCACCCTCAATAAAAAGGCTATCGTGGGTGCAAGAGCCTTGCTTGCGGCCGTACCAAATAACTTTCTCACCAACCGGTAAAAACTCGATACTTTTCTCCATGTTTACTCCATTTAACGGATATAGCGGATATTGAATCAAATGCAATAATACTACACATTCAACAAATAGCGTATAATGTGAGCAATAATTACAGGAGATTGTTTATGGCAATGACAAAAGATGCAAAGAGAAAGGCGAAGAAGAAGAAACTGGCGAAAAGCAAAAGTCTGAAACTGAATCAGATGTCAGGCAGACTAGATACCACCAGCACCATCTATGAAGCTGAATGGGGAATACTCGTCCACCAGCCAAGTCTCTCTGTTGATGATCTGCATCCGTTAGATAAAGACAAAGCAAACGAGCTTATTCGACAAATTGAAGGTTCCGGGGAGCGCGCTACTATCAAACGCCGAAAAGGTGGCAGCTACGTGATTCTTGAGTGTCCACAAACGTTTGCAACTGCGGATGTGGCTTATGAAGATGGATTGGTAGACCCCATAGACATCATTATCGAAAACGATCTTCCTACTATCACCAAGTTCTTGGGTTTTGTCGTTTGCGATGGCAATGGCAAATTCCTCGCTAAAGACGGTGGTCACATTACCGTGCCTGAACGGGCGCACATGTTCGAATCCATTCCTGATGCAGATAAAGTCGCTCAAACCTATGATCAGGGGTTTTCAACGATGGTATTTGAAATTGGGACAACCATTATCACGGCCGTTGTGAAGCCAAGCTAAGGGGGCGATATGCCAAGCATTACTAATAAAGAGATCCGTCACCAGACGGTACAGGAAACCGGTACACTAATGCTCGAAAACGGCTATACAGTCAGTTTTGACGAAAGTGGTGCTCTGGCTATTAAAGGACATGGCATCGAGTTGTTCCAGTACCCAAGATATTTAGGCTTCATCAAGCACAATACGAATCCTGAACGGTACCAGCTCATTGATTGCGGGTGGATGATTGATATACCCGCCGCCAATGCCTTTGAGTTCCAGACATTTACCAAACTGGACCCCATTAGCCCTACTGAATCTTACAACGTGTCCAAGCCGTATGAACTGGAAAACCCAGTCGAATTTAAAGCAGCAATCAGTGAGCTTAAGGCTCAGGCAGAATTCGATAAGAATGAGGGGTATACAGAAATCAAGGTCGATATAGACCTGGTACTTCGCCTGGTATCAGCCATCCAAAACCAATCCAATGAGAAATGAGGCAAGTATGCAGTTAGACAGTCGCGGCCTATCAAAGCCAAGTACATTCTTTAAAGCCTACTTCGTTTTTGTATCGTGCTACATGGCGTTGTTAGTCGCGGCCGAGTTAGCACTCAAGAGTACAATTATTGGTGGCCATCTAAGCCAGATGATGGTGATACACCTATTGGTACTGATTTCACCCTTTAAAAATGACCGATTCGGCTTCCTTAAAGAGCTGTTACTAAGCGTAGCGTTTGGCCTGCTACCTATGGGCATCATCATGTACCTAAGCATTAACGTGTTTAATGCGCCATTACACCCGGATGTCACCATGCCGATAGTTGCGCTATGCTCGGGCACACTCTTCTGTACAACGGTTGCATCGTGGTTTATTGCCAGTCGAATAGACCGAACTTTTACGGTACTGAGCTATAGAAATACATCACAAAAAAGGGAGCCATGAGGCTCCTTTTTTTATACATATGAACTCCAGCCAGTAACGCCTTTCATCTCATACCGTTCTTCTATTACAAACCTGCCGCCATCTTCTCCAAATTCCGGTTCCTGAGTTGGCTTTAAAATGCTGTGGTATACCAAGGATGCAGGAAACCGGTCTTCTACTGTGAACTCAGCTAATGACTCTGGCGGTGGTGGAGTATCTAAGCTGTTTTCAAGTCCATCGATGGTACTTTCAGGATAAGCCTGTAATTGCTCCCACCGTTTGAGTTTCGATAAAAACAGCCAACGCCATGAATTGCCTGAATTCCAAACCCCAATTACGCTAAAGCGGATGCCGTTAAACGTTTTAAAGATAGGATTCCCAAGTAATAATATCGGCTTTTCAAAATATTCATCATAGCTATCTGAAATCGCGTCCAGAACTGATAAGAACATTTCGTCTTTCGAATCGCCCGGTGAGACTACAATAGAATTTGCAAACACAGGATGTTCTTCATCATTTTCATCAAGCCAATAAAAGCACGGCTCGCCAAATTCTACCTGGTCGGGGATGTCATCTTCTGTGTATTCCTTTAAATTCCATCCAAGGAAGCCATCTAAAAGGTTAACATAGGTCCAAGGATCTATCGGGTGAGAGATTCGCATCCGGTTTTGGAAATCATCAAAAGTGGTGCCTTCCAAATGTTCTTGTAACTCTTTAAGTGCTGGGTCGTCTGACATAGATAGCAATTGTTTTAAAGAAGCCATCATGTTTTCATCAGCAGTCCCCTCGCCCATTAAACCGACCATCTCTCGAAGTTCGCTAAAGTCGATGGCATCATCATCTCTATCTCTAATTGCGTCCAAGTCAACGCGATACGCTTTTGGCTTGTTCGAAAATGGTGAGATTGACTTCACCAACGCTAAAATCGCCTCGTATTGGTCAACCTGTAGAATGTCCGAAAGCTTTTCAGCCATAAATTGGTGAGTCGAGTTCAATACCGTTGGTGTGACTTGCGGCTCTTGAATCGGTAAGGAGTTGATAAGCGCATCCCAAGATTTGAAATTGAAAAGCTCTGCCAACATACTACGAGCTTCTTTGTCATCTATTTTTAGCGACTTACTTAATGAAGTTGCACTTAATCGAGCTTTCTTGTGAGTGGGTAAAATCATTGGTTTACCTATAGTGATATATTGAAGCAATGTTCCACTGGGCTAAATCCGTTCCGTCACAACAAGGGCTTTTTTATTGTGAGCAGTTGCTTAGTAAACTAGCACAAAGTAATTTTTACTTATACTAAGTCGTGCTTAGCTTAATCCAGTCCTAGTTTGCGTTTATTTCTGGGGAAAAACCGGGCGGAAAACACCCAACATCAGGAAGACTTTTTATTATTTAAAACAGTAAGCAATTCAGTTAGCGGTAAAGAACGGTAGAAATACCAGCCTTGCACATACCCTTGTTTACAGTGCTCGGTGATCATGTCGTATTCACGCTTGGTTTCCACACCTTCAAAAACGACCTCTTTGCCAAGGCTGGCAACAAGGTCCATGATAGCACTTGCCATCCCCTTTTTAATGTCGAAGTTCAAAGCGTTCACAAATACGCGGTCTATCTTGATGTAGTCGAAGTTAACCTCTGTTAGCCAAACAAGGTTCGACACACCAGTTCCAAAATCATCCAACACCACCATAAACCCTAGCGCTTGAGCTCGCGCAGAGAACTCAGCGATTTCTATCAGCTCAACATCTATGCTTTCAGTGATCTCAATTTTTATCTGACTTGGGTTAATGTCATGTGAGCGTACAAGGGCAACTAAGTACTCCAGAAAGGCATGCTCACGAATTTCATAACTACAAATGTTGATGGCACAGGAAAACTGAGGGTCATTGCGTAACACTGACGCCATATCTGAAATTGCTCGCTTGGCCGTAAAGTGTGCCAGTTCCGGGTACAGCGACAGTTTCTCAGCAATACTAATGAACAACTCTGGTGATACTCGCCCGTATACGTCGTCAGTCCACCTTACAAGCGATTCTACCGCCTCGACACGACCATTCCCGATTCTGACTATGGGTTGATACTCCATGAAAAGCGATTCTTCACTTAGAGCCGTTCTGAAACGTGCTTCAATAGTTTGCCGGTTGGAAATGATCAGTTGTAAAAGGTGAGTTATGAGATAACTGATTGTCAGGATGACGATGAAGACAATGGTGTTCGATCGGATGCTGTAATATGGGAGGCCAGCCCTATCATTGATCGTTCTAACGCAAAACCCATATACCTTACTGCAAGCATCCGTTGAAAGTGTTAAGGCAAAATAGGAATTAGATTTCTTCGCTGGGGCGTACTCGTCAAATATGTTGTCAACAGTTTTGGAGTAAATTTGAAACTGAAACTGTGGTAGCTTTTTAAGTACTCTTGAATAAGAAGTGGTGATGTTTACTGCGAAGAAATTACCTTTCGCGGTTAAATTGTAGTGCTCCGAAATCCGATACAAATTTTCCTCGTTTGAATAAAACTGGTAACCATTCTGCTCACCCGAATCCTGGTACCTCAGTTTAGTCGGTTTTATTTCTCCCCAGTTCGCAGTGCAGTACACGGTGTCGTCTTTCATAAATCCAGCATCGAAGATTTCCGAATTCGTCATGACAAGTTCACGAAGCTTATTGATGTTGTCTTTATTGCAGGTGAAACCTTCGATCGAATTAGCCGTGGTGAGAACAGTCACCAACTGTGACGTGACAAGTTCGGCATTACCTAAAACATCGGTGGCGAACTCTTCTTGCTCTATTTTCTGAATCTCATACGAAAAGAATGACGCCATAGATAGCATCGATAGTAAGGATACAGAGAATATTGCGAGTAGCTTAAATTTAGCTTTCACCCGGGCCTCTAGTAGTCATGTTCGTTAATTCTTGACCTAAAACAGTGCAGGTTTAATTAAGAATAGCAGTATGCCGTTCCTACGCATATTGTTTTATGGTCTATGTTTATACACAGCAAAAAGGTGGTATAATCATTAAATTAGAGCCCATTGGTCTGAAAGAGCAATCGAAGGCAGCATCTGTGCGACGTATAACATCACCGAACACTTGAAGATCGACGCTTGTTTAAAAGCAAGCCTGCCACTAACTCGAAACACAAACGAAGAGAAAAACACAAAACAGACAACTACTAAAAACGAGGCAAAGCTTATGAATCCTAATCACATCAAGACGAACCTTACAGTTGCTGCTCTCTCACTTGCGTTAGTATGGGGTACTGAATTTCAGATTCAGACCAATGTGTTTTAATGCACTATCATCGATAACAATTCCACACGTTCCTATCATTCGTCCCTGAGATATTCGGCGTATTTTTCTTCAAACTCTTGGAGCATTGATTTCCTTGGCCGCGGAGCTGCATAGTGATAGTTCCGATTTGGTTCCATCGATGCTTTCTGCTGGGCCTTAAGCTTGGAAATTTTGTTGGTTATTGCGCCACTTCTGATTTGCTGTTTTATGTAATGGGCAAAGTAGTCCTTTCGTACCGACAACTTACATTCAATAAGCCCAAACTGAGCGCAGAACTCCTGCCATAAACATTCGCTGAGCCCTTGCACTTCGAAACCAAGCCCTTTGCAAATCAACATGTCATTTGCCCAGTCGGGCATGTCAGTACGTACAGACACAGTTATATTCTCCGAATACTTTATAGTTCATTTGGTTGGACGCATTGAGTCTGCAGTCCAAGAAAAAAGAGCCCGAAGGCTCTTATTTTTCATACGGCTTTCATTCTAGCCATGACTTGGGAATGGGCTGCGTAGTCACATGCTTTGATAAAGATCCAACAACCTTTAATAGCAAGGTATGCATAAACAACATGGTCGACATCTGTTAAACCAAAACTTTCACTAAAAACAACTAGCTGGTGGTAGATCCCCGACAGCCAATCGCTAAAGCCATTTTGTGATGCGTTATGAAGCCTGTCTGCATCCAGAAATGTTATTTCTTTGCCACTCCTTACACTGCTAGCCAGAGCGCTGTATGCGGCATAAGCCACCTTGCTTAATAAGGCTGCTACCATTGCCGTGATACCTTCTTTCATGCCCCACATAGCAAGGTAAAAATGACTTCCTTTATAATTCTCTTCCCCTTGGTGAAAGAGATAGGTCAAAACCCCATAACACATTAGAAATACAAGCGATGCGGATAGTGCTTCTGCCCGGATGCCTATGAAAATGGCTAACCCTAAGTTCATCATCAAATCCATGACGCCGAGAACTTTAAACATAAAAAATTCTCTCATTCAATTGATAAGGTAGCGTCAAAAGACCACTGTTTTTAACAAGTGTATGTGCCATACGCGCAGAGACACCTGATGGATGTTTTGGCATCAAGCGTTCTGCCATTGCGTCTGCCTGCCCGTCCTTGAAGCTGCCGATCGCTTTCAAAAATCGAATAAGGGATTTGGGGTCGATCAAGCGCCACGTAAACTGGGTTGGTGAGAAAAGAGTTTGTCCATCGTTGCTGAACCCTACCTGCTCCGTTGCCAATATATTGTGAATAGAATCTTTAAAGGCCACCACGACGGGTGTGAATTGCATTGTTTCATCGAAAACAGTCCACATCGGGTTCGGTGATTCAGCCAATACAGACGCGAGTGAATACAGTCTTTCATCATCAAATTCATTGCTCGACATCCAATCCACTTCAATGAACGTGATTGGTGTACCAGTAGGCGAAGATGGCATGTTGTTGCAATCCAAATCGACTTTGATGTGAGTAACGCGCTCTCCAGTAAAGAGATCGGGCCGCTGCTTCACCAAATTCTCAAATAGAGAAGGTAACCCGAATACTATAACTGGAATTTGAGGCTCTTTATTGTTTGCCTCGGCGTATGCCACCAGCCATTGAACTAAGTAAAGGGTCTTTCCAGTGCATGAACCTCCGACTACGACTTCAAGCGAACGAGATTCTTTATTTGATAAGATCTGACAAAAACTATTCACCATCTGCCCTACCATTTCGAACTCTAATTTGATGCGCGGCATTTCTTTAAAGTGCTGACTCATTTCGGCCAAAACTAGATGCAGCAACCGCGACTCAAATTGTTGGTCCATAAAATCTGGATAATGTGTACCAGCGACAGTTTTGGCGCGCTCGAGTACATGTGCGTGATTATCATAGCCAAGAGCTTGCGCGAACATGTCACTTGATACTGATAAAGACGGTTTGTATTGAAACGCAAGTTCTGGCGTAGTTTCTGTGCCTGGGTTCGCTGCCTGATGACATAGAAAGGCTAATAGAGATTGAAGCGATGTAACATCTCTCGATAACCGAAACAGGTTATCAAGGGATATTACCGGTAAAGTAACGTATGACATACGTAGTCCTTGATAATTAAACTCTATGAAATGCTCGCACGCCTAAGATGTCGCGCAACTACGGAGGTGTTCAGATAAGACGGCCATAGGTGCAGTAAGAACTATGCTGTAGTACTTGCTGTCCATATTTAAGAAACGGTTCGCCATCTCGATAACGGTTGCCGGTGTGTCCGGGGTAATCATTTTCTCTAAAAGAGATCTGTCTTGAATGACCTCTACGTATAACTCCGGGCTAACCTCTTTCCCAATTAACGCTTCAATCGTTATGCCCAATTGCAAAGCCAACTCATAGTAAGGTGACCCGTTTTCTGCTTTTTGTAGAAAGATGCTAAATACCGTGTGTCGATACCATGCCACTACAACGTCGTTGTCACTGAATGGACGGCAACCACCAAACCAATGAGGGGTCGTCTCAGAATTCGGAAAATAAAGCACGCTAAGGCGTAGTCACCCCGTGACTCCCCCGCGCCGATGCAGCGAGCTTCGTTCCGTCTTGCAGTGACGCAATCAGCGGGCAGGAAACGTTCCCTTTCCGCGCATGGCAGGCGCACACCAGTTCAGACAGCACGGCCTCCATGCGTGCCAAGTCGGCCATCTTCTCGCGCACATCCTTGAGCTTGTGCTCGGCCAGGCCGCTGGCTTCCTCGCAATGGGTGCCATCCTCCAGCCGCAGTAGCTCGGCGATTTCGTCCAGGCTAAAGCCCAGCCGCTGGGCCGATTTCACGAACCGCACTCGTGTTACATCCGCCTCGCCATAGCGGCGAATGCTGCCATAGGGCTTGTCTGGCTCCGGCAGCAGGCCCTTGCGCTGGTAGAACCGGATGGTCTCCACATTGACCCCGGCCGCCTTGGCAAAAACGCCAATGGTCAGATTCTCAAAATTAATTTGCATATCGCTTGACTCCGTACATAACTACGGAAGTAAGCTTAAGCTATCCAAACCAAATTTGAAAGGACAAGCGTATGTCTGAACCACAAAAGTCTGAACCACAAAACGGGCGCGGCGCGCTCTTCGCCGGTGGGCTGGCCGCCATTCTTGCGTCGGCCTGCTGCCTGGGGCCGCTGGTTTTGATCGCCTTGGGGTTCAGCGGGGCATGGATCGGCAACCTGACGGTGCTGGAACCCTATCGCCCGATCTTCATCGGCGCAGCGCTGGTCGCGCTGTTTTTCGCCTGGCGGCGCATCTACCGCCCGGCGCAAGCCTGCAAACCGGGTGAGGTCTGCGCGATTCCCCAAGTGCGAGCTACTTACAAGCTCATTTTCTGGATCGTGGCCGCGCTGGTCCTGGTCTCGCTCGGATTTCCCTACGTCATGCCATTTTTCTATTAATCACAGGAGTTCATCATGAAAAAACTGTTTGCCGCCCTCGCCCTCGCTGCCGTTGTTGCCCCCGTGTGGGCCGCCACCCAGACCGTCACGCTGTCCGTGCCTGGCATGACCTGCGCCTCTTGCCCGATCACTGTCAAGCACGCGCTTTCCAAGGTTGAGGGCGTGAGCAAGACCGACGTAAGTTTCGACAAGCGCCAGGCCGTCGTCACCTTCGACGATGCCAAGACCAACGTCCAGAAGTTGACCAAGGCGACCGAGGACGCGGGCTATCCGTCCAGCCTCAAACGCTGATCCGTTAACCGAACTCGGGAGCGACACATGGGACTCATCACGCGCATCGCTGGCAAAACCGGCGCGCTCGGCAGCGTCGTTTCCGCGATGGGCTGCGCCGCCTGTTTTCCTGCCATCGCCAGCTTTGGCGCGGCCATCGGACTGGGCTTCTTGAGCCAGTACGAGGGGCTATTCATTGGCATCCTGCTGCCGATGTTCGCCGGCATCGCGTTACTCGCCAATGCTATCGCTTGGCTCAATCATCGACAGTGGCGACGCACGGCGCTCGGCACGATAGGCCCGATCTTGGTGCTGGCAGCGGTGTTTTTAATGCGGGCTTACGGCTGGCAGAGCGGTGGACTGCTCTATGTCGGCCTGGCCTTGATGGTTGGGGTGTCGGTCTGGGATTTCATCTCGCCAGCACATCGCCGCTGCGGGCCGGACAGCTGTGAATTGCCAGAACAACGTGGCTGACGGCAACAGCCGTAGCCACCACAGAAAAGGAAAAATACATGACCACCCTGAAAATCACCGGGATGACCTGCGACTCGTGCGCGGCTCACGTCAAGGAAGCCTTGGAGAAAGTGCCCGGCGTGCAATCGGCGCTGGTGTCCTATCCGAAGGGCACAGCGCAACTCGCCATTGAGGCGGGCACGTCATCGGATGCGCTGACTACCGCCGTGGCCGGACTGGGCTACGAGGCAACGCTTGCCGATGCGCCACCGACGGACAACCGCGCCGGCCTGCTCGACAAGATGCGCGGCTGGATAGGGGCCGCTGATAAGCCCAGTGGCAACGAACGCCCGTTGCAGGTCGTCGTCATTGGTAGCGGTGGAGCCGCGATGGCGGCAGCACTGAAGGCCGTCGAGCAAGGCGCGCAGGTCACGCTGATTGAGCGCGGCACCATCGGCGGCACCTGCGTCAACGTCGGTTGTGTGCCGTCCAAGATCATGATCCGCGCCGCCCACATCGCCCATCTGCGCCGGGAAAGCCCATTCGACGGCGGCATGCCACCCACACCGCCGACGATCTTGCGCGAGCGGCTGCTGGCCCAGCAGCAGGCCCGTGTCGAAGAACTCCGTCATGCCAAGTACGAAGGCATCCTGGACGGCAATTCAGCCATCACCGTTCTGCACGGTGAAGCGCGTTTCAAGGACGACCAGAGCCTTATCGTTAGTTTGAACGAGGGTGGCGAGCGCGTCGTGATGTTCGACCGCTGCCTGGTCGCCACGGGTGCCAGCCCGGCGGTCCCGCCGATTCCGGGCTTGAAAGAGTCACCCTACTGGACTTCCACCGAGGCCCTGGCGAGCGACACCATTCCCGAACGCCTTGCCGTAATCGGCTCGTCGGTGGTGGCGCTGGAGCTGGCGCAAGCCTTTGCCCGGCTGGGCAGCAAGGTCACGGCCCTGGCGCGCAATACCTTGTTCTTCCGTGAAGACCCGGCCATCGGCGAGGCGGTGACAGCCGCTTTCCGTGCCGAGGGCATCGAGGTGCTGGAGCACACGCAAGCCAGCCAGGTCGCCCATATGGACGGTGAATTCGTGCTGACCACCACGCACGGTGAATTGCGCGCCGACAAGCTGCTGGTCGCCACCGGCCGGACACCGAACACGCGCAGCCTGGCATTGGAAGCGGCGGGGGTAGCCGTCAATGCGCAGGGGGCCATCGTCATCGACAAGGGCATGCGCACCAGTAGCCCGAACATCTACGCGGCCGGCGACTGCACCGACCAGCCGCAGTTCGTCTATGTGGCGGCAGCGGCCGGCACTCGTGCGGCGATCAACATGACTGGCGGCGATGCGGCCCTGGACCTGACCGCAATGCCGGCCGTGGTGTTCACCGACCCGCAGGTCGCCACCGTGGGCTACAGCGAGGCGGAAGCACATCACGACGGGATCGAGACCGACAGTCGCCTGCTAACACTGGATAACGTGCCGCGTGCGCTTGCCAACTTCGACACACGCGGCTTCATCAAGCTGGTCATCGAGGAAGGTAGCGGACGGCTCATCGGCGTGCAAGCGGTGGCCCCGGAAGCGGGTGAACTGATCCAGACGGCGGTGCTCGCCATTCGCAACCGTATGACCGTGCAGGAACTGGCCGACCAATTGTTCCCCTACCTGACCATGGTCGAAGGGCTGAAGCTCGCGGCGCAGACCTTCAGCAAGGACGTGAAGCAGCTTTCGTGCTGCGCCGGATGAGGAAAAGGAGGTGTTCAATGAGCGCCTACACAGTGTCCCGGCTGGCCCTTGATGCCGGGGTGAGCGTGCATATCGTGCGCGACTACCTGCTGCGCGGATTGCTACGGCCGGTCGCGTACACCACGGGCGGCTACGGCTTGTTCGATGACACCGCGTTGCAACGGCTGCGCTTTGTACGGGCTGCCTTCGAAGCGGGTATCGGCCTGGACGCACTGGCGCGGCTGTGCCGGGCGCTGGATGCTGCGGACGGTGACGGTGCGTCTGCGCAGCTTGCCGTGTTGCGGCAACTCGTCGAGCGTCGGCGCGAGGCCCTGGCCAGCCTCGAAATGCAACTGGCCGCCATGCCAACCGAACCGGCACAGCACGCGGAGAGTCTGCCATGAACAGCCCAGAGCACTTGCCGTCTGAGACGCACAAACCGATCACCGGCTACTTGTGGGGCGCGCTGGCCGTGCTCACCTGTCCCTGCCATTTGCCGATTCTCGCCATTGTGCTAGCCGGCACGACGGCCGGCGCGTTCATCGGGGAGCACTGGGGTATTGCAGCCCTCACGCTGACCGGCTTGTTTGTCCTGTCTGTGACGCGGCTGCTGCGGGCCTTCAAGGGAAGATCATGACCGCTTCCCAGCCAGCCGAGAGTGGGCAGCTTTGAGCTTCGCTACCAATCTGGAGGAGTACCACCATGAACGCAAACGCCCCGAACACTGCCAGTTGCACCACCTGCTGCGTATGCTGCAAAGAAATTCCGCTCGATGCCGCCTTCACCCCGGAAGGCGCGGAATACGTCGAACATTTCTGCGGGCTGGATTGCTATGAACGCTTCCAGGCACGCGCCAAGGCCGCGACAGAATCTGACATTGCGCCTGTCCCTGGCGGTTCGCAGCCGTCAGATTGAGGCATACCCTAACTTGATGTCAGATGCCATGTGTCATTTTCAGAAGACGACTGCACCAGTTGATTGGGCGTAATGGCTGTTGTGCAGCCAGCTCCTGACAGTTCA
>NZ_JAWOTX010000049.1:0-22265 GCF_033339115.1 Vibrio sp. 947
GGAAACATAACGTGCAAGCGATGTGTAATGGCCCTTGTGAAAGCGAACGCGAAGAAAAGCAGGAAGATGACCAGCCATTACTTATAGAGCACCCAGCTCCAGTGACTGTCCAAACTTCGGCGCAGGGAATGGTATTTACAGAAGAAACATTTGAGGGTTACCCATTTTGAAACTGAATCCTGCTATCACTCACTATCAGAATGAGTGCGATTTTTACAACACCAATGAAATCGATGTACTGCCAGAGCGAATTCCAACGTATATCGCAAGTGGCCCGAATGGTGACTATGCAAGACCTGCAAAAACGATTGGCGAGTTGCCGGGAAAACACCTACGAAAGTTGGCACTGAAACTTGCGGCTGAGAAATTGGGCGTGGATCAAATCAACTTTGGTTTGGAGATATACAAAACTCTCGGTATGACAAAGAACGAGGCTTTAAAAGATGGTCGGTCATGGCTTCTTCAAAATGGTGACAGTTTGAAGGTTGACCTGTTTTGGCATAACGTGCCACCAGCTTACCCTCTGGATCAAATTGCACGAACTTACCCCACTCCTGTAGGTGATATGCCTATTCGTGAACATGTACGTGTAGCGATGTCGAATATGACCGATAGAGAGCTTGTGAATGCCATTGGTTCACGTGATTTGATTAATCCTGAATTTATGGGTGAAGCCATTCACCGTAACTTGATTTGGCGCGGAGCAACGACCGAAGAAATCTACCAAGCAGTAGAAAAGCGTGAACAGCTAGCAAAGCAAAACGAGGTGACTAAGTGACCCCTATCCTTACTGATGTTTACAGCGATGAATATTTCCATTTGGCAGAAAAACCGTGGTTAAGCGGCCAAGAAAACTGCCCTGTCTTTCTCGAAGATAAAATTACCTGCCAAGGTGTCTGTTGTTTCAATATCAAAACGAAGAAATGGGATGTTGAATTAGCCAGAGGGTACGGCATGGTAGTGATCGATAGTTGTGAAACCAGAGATGAAGGAATAGCGCTGCTTTGGGAGCGTCGACAAGAAGGTAATTCTTGGGATATTGGAATTTAACATTGTACAAAAAACTATGTTTTTCATTCGATTAACTTAGTGCTTCCGTGCTAAAACATAGCCCCTAACAATATTAAAAGTAGAACAGTGACGAAGACAGTTATCTTCGGAGTATAGGAATGATTATGAAGAAATTGGGATTAAAAACACTAGCAGTAATATCTTTATTGAGTTCAGGTTACGCAGCAGCTGCATACCAGCCTTTAAACTTAAATGACCCGAACTTGAATATTTTTTGTCAATTGCGCTTTTCTGATCAGTATGGCTATCAGTTTACCCGTAAGAATGGCAATAAGCTGTATTGGAATCTTCAAAACACTGGCAAGGTCTTCGACCTTACTAAATTCTCTTATGCACCGGGAACGGTTACTGTAATTAAAGAAAATCCTCATGGATTCGAAGCAGATGTAATTACAAAGAAAAATAATGGTGAAAGTGAAAGAGCGTACTTTGAACTTAGAACACAGTATGATGCCAATGGCCCATATCCAGATGGCAAATTTGTTCGCCTGAAATTTGATAAAAAAGGCAATTTAGAAGGCGGGGAAGAGAACATGTTTAGCCATTGTGAAATCATAAAATAACGTGCATTAATGCATCCGTAATCAGTGGGGTTTTTATGGCCATTACTAACAACGGGTGCATTTTTTTTGTGGTTTAATTTCTCTTTGTTTATCTATTACTGACAGTTACAAAGTGGCTGCGTTTCTACTCTTCTTTTTGTCTTCCATTTACTCCCAGTACTGGCAGGTTTTAACAACCCACACCCTTCTCTGAGATTTAAAATTCCACTATTTTTAGTGACTTGCGCGTTGACTAAACCGTTTTACCATCACGGTATAAAGTTAATGGAGAGTCACCACATGATTGAGAAAGCACCTACCAAGCAACTGGATTTGAATGACAAAATCAAAGAAGAAATCAGAACATTATATAAAAGTGTTCAAGATGCTCTCTCTGGCTTTAAACCGAGAAAAGAACAGAGCTTTCTTATAGCAGAAATTGCTAAAACGCTTGGTGGTGTCTACGCGCAAAATGAAGGTGCGAAGCGCCGTATCATCGCTGCGGAAGCTGGCACTGGTACAGGTAAAACTTTTGCTTACCTTATACCATCGATTGTCTTAGCCAAGGCGCTAAACAAGAAACTGATCGTTTCAACTGCCAACGTAAGTTTGCAGAGTCAGCTAGAACTCAAAGACCTACCGTTACTTCAATCTATACGACCTGACATGACGTTTAAGGTGGCTTTAGGCCGTAACCGATACCTGTGCCGCCGTGATGTTGAAACCGTTGCTGTGGGCGCGCCTCCAGCGCGTAGCGAAGATACCCTATTCGACTCTCAAGAACCTGTAGAGAAAGTTTCTGGTGCCGACGCTGAACTGCTTGAGCGCATGATCGAAAACTACGACAACAAAAGTTGGGACGGGGTTATGGATAACTGGCCTGTGCAGGGTGAAGTTATCGCCTCTACGCTTTGGAACAAAGTGAACTGCAAGTCAGGCACATGCACTAAGCGTATTTGCCCCTACTTCGAAGAATGCGCTTTCCATAACGCTCGTAAGACTCTGGATACAACTGATGTGATTATTGCAAACCATGCGTTAACCATGACCAGCTTAGCGAATGGTGGCAATGTCCTACCACCAGCGGAAGACGCCATTTGGGTTATCGACGAGGCGCATCATATCCCAAAGCAATTCCGTTCTTCCTTTGAGCAAAAAGTAACTATTGAAGGTAGCCTGTCTTGGCTTAAAAAGGTATCTCAAGCAGTGTCCAAGCTTTCGATGGTACATGGTCAAGAGATCAGCCAATCTATCGTTAAAGATGGCAAAGAGCTTGATGAAGTTGTGAAAGGCTGTGTAGAGGAACTACGCTCAGTTACTGACATGCTTTTGGCAAACTGCAATTTCTCTAGTGACTACTCTCAAGAGCAAATTTACCGTTTTAAAGACGGTCTATTACCATCAGTGTTAGATACATCGCTTAGCAATTTATCAACGCTGTCGGGCAAGATTAACCGTTGCGTGTCAGCTCATACAAGCAAGCTTCAAGAGAGTCTTGAAAAACGTAAGATCCCTTCCACTCCTGCTATTGAAAAAATTCTGTCTGAGTCAAATCGCCTACAGGCACATACAGAGAGTTTTGCAGATATGTGGCAGATGTTCACCAAGATTGAGCAGAAAGGGTCAGCTATCGCTAAATGGGTATCGTGCGGCGGTAATGGTCGACCTGACCTCTCATTTAACGCAGTGCCAATCAGCGTAGGAAAAGAACTTGAAGACACATTATGGTCGAAAGCAGCTGGCGCGGTACTAACATCCGCAACCGTGACAAGCCTTGGTAACTTTGACCGCTTTATGCTTGAAGCTGGCCTAAGCGCGAATGATGGTACCCAGTATTGCCGCGTGAGTAGCCCGTTCGATTATCAGAACCAAGCCAAGCTAATCATTCCACCAATGAAGGTTGAACCAACAGCGAAAAACGAAGAACAGCACACACTTGAAATTGTTCACTACACAGGACAAATGGCACAAAAACACAAAGCGATGCTTATGCTGTTTACCTCCTACCGTCAGTTGAATCGCTACATTGAGTTGGTATCACCGGAACTTAAAGCTGACATGCTTATTCAAGGGCAAGATACCCGACCTAATTTGATTCGTAGACACAAAGAGCGTATCGATAATGGCCTCAAATCGATTTTAGTCGGGGTCGCATCGCTAGGAGAAGGGCTTGATTTACCACGTGAATATTTGACCTGTGTGGGAATTGCAAAGATACCTTTCGCCAACTTTAAAGAGCCTGTAGATGAAGCTGAGAGCGAATTCATCAGTAAGAACGGTGGTAACCCTTTCTTTGAATTGAGCCTGCCAGAAGCGAGTGCAAAGCTCATTCAGCAAGTGGGTCGTCTTATTCGATCAGCTGATTGCAGCGGCGAAGTGCTAATCTTCGACCGCCGTCTAAGTAGTAAAAAGTATGGTGCGCAGCTCATTGATTCACTTCCACCATTCACTTTATTTGCCTAATTAGCCATACCAGTTGCGGGTTCTACTGAATCCGTAAACTGGTGCTATCTGAACCAAATAGGACAGCATCAAATGACATCTACGACAACTACTTACGACTTTACTCAGTACATCACTGACAGCCACAATCCACGCTATATTGCTGCTATACACGGCATTTTGCCGTCAATGTTGGCCAAGCAATTTATTGAGAAAGTCTTCGAATCAAATTGGTGTATATCCCCTCTTTTCTGCGGATGCTTTGATACGAAAGAGCGTGCTCTTGCCTTTGTGGATCAAGTTACTGACAGCCCACTAATACTAGCTATCCCAACAATAGACTATTCAAACGTCATAACCTTAAGCGTTTCACACAACGGCGACCAATGGGTTTTGACTGACTACGAAAATGACAGCACAGCATATACGACCTTTGAGTCAATTGATCAGCTGCCATTTGCTGCCCACTCGTTTGGTAGTATTTGTGCAGGTGAAGACTGGGACGAACTGGCTCAATTTATTCCGACAGCATTACTCAAAGAAATCCCGCGCCATACTGTCACAATACTGGATTCACAATATTCTGATTAAATATCCACTTAATAATTAATTTATGAACATTGTTTGATAGGATATTTCAATTATTCATTGCCTTTTCATGGAGTTGATTCAATGGCATTTAGTATAAAAAGAGTTGGAATCCTTCTCGGTGGTTGCATAGCAGTGAGTATTGCAGTTGTTTATTCACCAATCGCTTTTAAAAGTTTCAGTAACAGTACTGTAGATCAATGCGAAAAAGGCATTATCGAAATCGTAGATCAATACGCAAAATCCATTAACTACATGGCATATGGGCAACCGTATTATGAGGATGTGGTTAAACTGAATGACAAAGCATCCTCATTTGAAGGCGCTTATATTCATTTTACTGGGTTAAGCTATACCGAAGAGCAGAAGGACTTTAACTTGAGAACGTCTTTTCTATGTGCTTTTGATGACGGTTTATTCGTAAGTTTCGATAACCCTTCTCTTGGCCACACGGTGGATTACTCAAAGAAAGCGGGGTTAGTGGTAAGAAACTTGCCCGGCTATTCCGAAAAAAATTAGTTAGTTGATGACTTTTAAATAATATTCTTACGGTGTACCAATTACCCACACTTCACCCTGGTACACCGTATTCCTGAATCCCCTTTCATCTATTGCGCGTTGGGCGAACTCGAATACCTTGGAATGACTAATTCAATCCAAGGTAATCAACATGAAAGACACGCAGCTTCTTAACCCTCAAAACCAAACCACTGTTGTTGTCGCTTTGCGTCTAATGCAATCGCTTATACAGAAACAAGGTGGCTCAGAGAACATCGTTAACCACTTTTCAGACTTCATTGAAGATGGTTGGAAATGCCCTACGGCAGAGCAAATTGAATCTCTAGTCGAAGATATTAACGTTGAGCACCATTTCAATTCGATGGACTTAAAACCACAACTAAATGGCCACGCACGCTATTTGAACTTGTTAGTGTTGATCGAGTATGACCACAAGGACATTCCTAATTCAGTACTCGAAGCAGTGTGGGATGGTGTTAATTACTCACGTAATGGTGAAATCATTGACCAGACATATCACAAAATTTCAGGTTGGCAGTACATGCCCGAAGTACCAAAGCGATCCCTTGTCATTAACGAATAAGCGGCCACCGCGTTTAAGCACAAAACCGCTGGGCTTTAACGAGTTTAACGAACTGGCCCAGCTCGTTAACCAATTACCAGAAGAGCATGAAGAAGATGGTTACAACTAATACGACGAATATTTCTCAGGTGTTCACCCGCCTAGCCCGCGCAGCACTTGGAAATGAATCGGATAAGAGTACTTGTGAGATCAGCAAAAACGACCTTACCACTTTACTGATGGCCTATCGCTTTGAACTTGGCAACCAAAATAAAGAACTGCCAGTAGATGAACTACCAGTAGAAGAGACTCGCGCTATATTTCTGCGTGACCTATGCAGCGACAATTTGAAGAACATATTTGCCGTAGACATCCTGATCGATGACTCCCACGAAGAAACGTTCCACATACAAACTCTTGACGGTGTACCACCAGCCCATAGCGATATAGAAAGTGAAATTAATGCCCAAATCCGCTCACGCTATCACGAAGGTTCAACATTCGAAATCACAAACGTGATCTCAGTGAAAGAGAGTCTTGCAACATCACCAATCAAATGCGCCTAACTACGGTTGCATCCGGTAAGAGCGGCTTTATGGCCGCTTTTGTCCGTTACCTCGCAAAACCTTTAGCCATCAGTTGAGTTGGCGCTATTTGTGAGTCATTGAAATCAATCATCCATGCATACCATCTACGGAGAGAACTAAAACATGAGAACTGTTCTGTTTACTATGCTGTTAAGTTTTGCCGGCATAGCAAATGCTGAGATTATCCACCGACAATATGAAGGTTTTGATTTGGACATCGACTGTGATCTACGCGGGGCAGTCCAATATCATTACACCCTTGGGAGAGACAAAGGCGACATAGACCGCAAACAAGATTTTGAGTTTGACCCGGAGGTACCTGCCCGTTGCCAGCAAACAAGCACATCGACGTACAAGGTAAACGGCAAGAGTACATTTGACCGCGGCCACGGCGTACCAGCGAATCATATTGATAATTCAGAACTAGGCATTAAACAGACAAATTTCATGGTAAACATCTGGCCACAACATCGAGATTTAAACCGGGGCGCGATGAAGCAGACTGAGTTAATAGCTGAATGCTACCGTGATATAGAGCCTCTTGAGATTTACGGCGGTATCATAGCAGGAGCGACACCTGCCAATTCTGACTATCTCAAATCTCATGGCATAGTCACACCAGGTTACTTCTACAAACTCATTGTACGTAAAGACCGGGCGCTTGCTTGGATATTGCCAAACAAGGCAGGCATGAAAAAAGCAGTACTTGATAAATACTTGGTGTCGGTGGCTGACCTAGAAAAAATAACGGGTAAAACGTTCCCAATGACACCTGACATGAAGAAGGGTAAACCGGAACACTCTTGGATGATCCCAAGGGGTTGTGGTTGGAGTTGAACAGTGGCCAGCATAAGCTGGCCATTATTCTTATGGGGACAGTCTGACGGGATTTGAACCCGCATCGGCTTGCAAGCCGGTTGGAGATGGTTTCGGGTTGCTATCCCTCACCTTGCCAACCACTCACGCTATGAGCGTTCTCCCAGTGAACTACAGACCGCCTTCATAAGAACCCATCAATCATACCTGATAAACAATCACATTCAAAATACAGCGTTTTAAATAATTATTACCATTGCAGATAATGAACTTGGACATATGATTTTTTAAATTCAATTCATTATCACTCTGGTAAAAATCATATGAAAATGACCAATACTGACCACTATGATGATAGCGTCGTCATCCCTTCAATTCGTCGCAATGTTCAATTAGATATTTTCGGAAGTGACAGTCTTATAGCTCTTGAACCTGCCGACCCTCACGTAAGATTTGACTGTCCAGATTTAGATCTGAGTGATTATGACCTTGCCATCGTGAGCATGAGTGGAGGTAAAGATAGTATCGCGGGATTATGCCGCTTATTGGAAATGGGGTACCCCAAAGAGAAAATTGAACTTTGGCACAACCATGTCGACGGCGATCCTCTAAATGATGACATCTTCTTTGATTGGAACTTCATGTATTCCTACAACAAGAAGCTTGCAGAAGCGTTCGGAATCCCTTTGTACTGCAGCTGGCTAAATAAAGGGCTTCGAGGGGAGATGCTTAAACATAATTCCATTCCCCACCCTCACTCATTTGAAACGCCTGCCGGCATCATTGAGCTTGGCCGCGAAACATGCAAGCCTGGCACCCGTAGAAAGTTTCCTCAACAAAGCGCCTCGCTAACCACCCGTTGGTGTTCCTCGGCTTTGAAGGTGGACCCGGCTAAAAGAGCCTTAACCAATCAAGAACGATTCATCGGCAAGCGTGTTTTATTCATAACTGGTGAACGTAGAGAAGAAAGCTCGAGTCGCAATCGTTTCTCACAACTCCAGCCCCACGCAGTAGACACAGAACGTAAGAGCAAAAATCCGAAAAAGCCGCGTTATATCGACTCTTGGAGAAACGTGCTGCATCTATCCGAAGAAGATGTGTGGCAAATACTTTCAGACTGGAGAATCACACCACCTGTACCCTATCGATTAGGCTGGGGACGCTCGAGCTGTAAGCTTTGTATATTTTCTTCTGACCGGGTGCTTGCAACGATTAATGAGTATTGGCCAGAAAAAATCCTAGAGGTTGCAGATTACGAGGACGAATTTGGCGTCACAATCGCCCGTAGCGGCAAGAACGTGCTTGATAGAGCCACCAGCACTACCCCGTTTATTATCGACGACGAGGAAGCGTTACAGCAATCATTCCAAAAGGAATACACTCTGCCTATCTTTGTCCCGGATGATAAGATTTGGACACTACCTAAAGGCGCGTTCAGTACTGAATCTTCTGGCGCCATATAATGGAAAAAGGGAGCGTCATGCTCCCTTCTTTATTCGTCAACTTGTTCGTTGTTGTTATCTGGTTCTATCTTGGCTTTGTTGGAACTAACTTTCATCAACTTATCTTTTAGTGAGGCAAAGTAAACCGCGCCAATTTCCTGCCTTGTGGTTTCCCCTTTTACGTCAATCATCAACACGTGATCCTTATCGCTTCGACCGAGTTTAATTTGGCTGTACTCACCAATAATCTCCGTGTTGATCACGCACGCTCGGCTAATTTTCAAATACTGGTCACTAAATGAGTTTTCCAGTTCGGCCATTGAGCAGCGGATATTCTGTTTCGTGCCATTCGTGAAGTGCAATGTAGCGTATGGATGCTTGTACGTGGCGTATAGAAAATCTTTGTTCAGGACAAACCCACGCTTGTTTTTGGATATGATTTTTTGAATGTTCCTCAAACGGACATCGGAAATTGTCTCACCAGGTGACGCTGGTATTTCTCTTAACGCAGCAATCTGGCGGTCACGGCGCATTTCGTAGTATCGATGAACATACCAAAACACCCCAAGCTGGCACAGCGCAAAGAGAAAGAATAAATAAGGGTTTGGGGACATATGTTCATACCAAGGCATGCCCACCCGGTTAGAAACAACCCATTGGATTTTACCTAAGTCCAAATCGCCAATTTTTAATTGAGATTGCCCACGTGATGTCTCCCGAGTTGGCATAGCACTGATCATGGCCAACGTATCTTCACGCGTACACGCCACCCTTTCTGCTTGCTGGTGGCCATCAACGGAACTCAACTTCAAGCTAATACATGCACTAATAAACGGTGCCTGCTTTTCAAATCGCTCAATGAACGCCTTCATATGACGTTCAAGCCCGTCCACATTGAAGTAGTATGCATTTTCATACACTAAGTCAGAAGTGGACCTGTAATGAGCTGCTTCAACAAACACACCCTTCTCAATTCTCAGGCGGTTCGTAGAATCAACTCCTGAAAGGAAGAAAAGCCCATAGTTAGCGATAATAATAAAGATTGTTGAGAATATAATCATCGCATTATGTTTAAGATAATTCATTATGCCTTCACTTAAGGTTTAAGCGGTTCAAATGTTTCAAGGTGAATAAGCTTCTCACCTGTCATTTCGAACAGGTACATAGGCTTATAAGCAAATCCATCATCATCAAATGAAAACTGGTTACCCGTAGTAACTGTGTTATAGGGTGACTGTTTAATCATCCGCATAAGTTCTTTTGGTGTTGTTCCTTCCTTGAAATCATCACTTATTGCCATCAGCATTTTCATTAGGTCGTATGCAACCGTTACATGTGTTGTTACGCCGTCGACATCACAATAGGTATCCACAATGCGTTGAATAGAGCTTTGTGCTCTACGTTGTTCAAGAGTACTTTTGCTAGTAGCTGGATGGTCTATGTCCCAATCAGATATAAACAGAGCTCGTACATCCTCGGAGATACCACCAGACACTTTTAAAAATTCAGTTCTATTCATTGGCACGTTTCCACCAAAGAAAATAATGTCCTTTTTCCCGGCCCTTACTAAACGGTTGTAAAGCACACCTATCTTGGGGTTGTATAACGGTGCGAACACAAAGGCTCCATCGGGGATACGGGCCACCAGATCATCAAGTAGTTCGTTTTCAAGGCCAAACGGATAGGTATTGATGTGTTTACGATGGTTAAGGCTGTAGATTTCCCTTTTAAACAACTCACTAAATTCATCTGAGTAGTTATTTAAAAGATTCGGTACCACGACGATTGGGCGATATTGGAAGTTAGCCATAAAGTAACGAGCAATAATCTTAGACATCGTTATGTTTGAAGATGAAATGCTAACGCCTTTATAACCAGGCTTGATGGTATTCAGTGAAGTTGCACTTGTGATATAGGGTATACCAGCATTTGAAAACACATCAGCTGCAGCCTCTGCTTGAGTTGACGTTAAGTGGAGCACCGCAAGTCGAACACCCTGTTTAACTAGATCTTGAGCGACTTTGCCACTTGCCATCGCGTAAATGTCGCTTACTTCTTCAAATATAAAACGGATCTGAGCGTCATTGTTGTTCAGGAAGTATGAACGCGCCATACCTCTAACAATGCATGAACGTTCATAGTTTATGAAATTGGATTTGTTAGTACTGCTGCTAATAATGACACCCACCTTTAACGGGTGAACAGCCCTCGAAACTTCTTCATATGGTAAAGCTTGTGCGCTAACAAATGACAAACATCCATATAACACCAAGGCACGGCATATCAACAAGGCTCTATTAAACCAGTTGTGCAAATTTGATTGCTTTTGAAGCAAATTGTTAACGAAGTTTCGATTCAAAAAAGACATTTTACCTAATATTTTTCGACAACCAAAAAAAATTTAAGTGATTGTTATTAAAGTACTATTCATTAACAGCAGCAGAATTTAAAGCACATTTCTTAACTTTCCGAACGTACAAATTTTGAAAAGTTATCATTTTCAATTATTGTGACCTTCTTCCCAAAAATGATTGTATCGATTTTTGGGTTCTTACTAGGTCAAATAACTATAAATAATCAACAACAGTTGATAACTGACCATCGCTTACTTGTGACATATAACAAAAATAAACATGAGCCAAAAAATTATGTTTAACGCTAAAACAACACAAAACTTAATAGATCACCAACCTAACAACATTGAATCTGACGACCTTGTTGTAGAGGTAACACCTTCAAACGTCATCAACCTTTTCACTGACATTGCAGCGGAGTTTGGAAACGGTGATCTAACCTATTCGTTCGACGGGGAAACCATGACACTGTTAATAGATATTAACGGAGTCAATGGCTCGATCGCTGTAGGTGACTTGGACCCATATCAAACATGGGACGCTAACTCGACTACTGACTTCTTCGCTCTTAGAGCAATTCTGTCTGTAGATCCTAAACACCTGAACGAGCTAAATCGCACTCACCCAAACACCAAGTTCTATCTTGATGGCAATAACATTTTGGCTGAGGAAGCGTTCTATCTAACGTATGGTGTATCTACTTTAAACGTCTTAGACCGCTTCTCTGCCTTTGTAAAAACCGTAAACGCTACGTTTTAAAATCGGTTTTAAACAACATACGGCAACTTCAAGAAAGACGGGATTATACATACTTTATAATTGTTAAAAAGAACAATTACGTGCATGAATATGTAACCCGTCTCTTTTCATTTGTACCATATCTGTTTGTTTTTCAAATTACATTAGCAATGTCAGATAGTTGCAATAGTATATAAGCTCTACTTCCTGTTACTTGCGCGCCTTATGCCTTATGGCAATCTTTTATTCCTGAATCGTCTTCATCTAACTGGTTCGCATGTAGGCTAGCATGTCGTATGCAACCCACTTTACATTTCGACCAATACAAAAAGGCTTAACCATGTCGGAATACCTAGATCAAGTAGAGCTGCTAAGCAGCGAAATCAGCGCCCTAGAGACAGCTGAACGAAAAACGTATATCAACTATTCCCTGCAACGCATCCTGAACTACAAGGACATCTTTATTCATAAAGAGGCTTTGTCGTCAGATGTTTTGTGTAAAGCGTTTAAATCATTGTCCACAGTTGAACAAGCTATCTGTAAGCACGGACTCGATGCTATGAATTTTACTATCCACTATCTCGACGAGTTATCTAAAAACAAACGATTTAAACTTGAGCCGAGAGCATTCACAGTCGATAGTCAAATCAAGTTTCTTTCGCATTCATATCAAGCTTAGTATTGGATTGTTTTTAAAATGTCAGGATTAGCTTTTTAATTTTGTTTTGTGACCATCTACCAGATTATGTTTATGATGGTCATCATTGAAATTAAAGCAGTGGTTGTTGCCACTGCTTTTTAATAATCTTGTAAATTAAATATATGGGATTTTAGACATGTCTGAACCATCAGAAAGAATTATTTTGCCTGCACTCAACTCTCGTAAACACTCAGTTAAAGTAACGCCTCTTGGAAAGTTTCTAAGAGCTTTACGAATTGAGCACGATGTCATTCTAAGAGACATGGCCAAGTCACTTGGCTACTCTTCTTCCCTACTCTCCGGTATTGAACTTGGTACTAAATCGATACCCTAAAAGGTTCGTTTTCTTGCTTTAATTAATCGCGCTTATTCCATTACAGATGGCGACGAACTGGTTAGGTTGGTCGAAGGCCACAAGTTGAATTCAGAGTCAGAGAAAGATGAAGAAAGGCCGCTGGTGGACATGAAAGCCTTACTTGATGAATGGGTTGCATCTGGCTCCCCAATCATTGTTCTGGATCCCGGGCATTCCTCTCAGGAGCTACTAGAAGCAATTAATAAACTGCTTCCTGACGATGGTAAAGCCAAACTATTTTTGTTTGACCCAAGCACCCACGGTGAGAAGGTGAAGTTATCGTAACGCATCCGTAGTAATTACTTTTACCGGTTGCATTAAAAAGGCTCCGTTCGGGAGCCTTAATTATGTCTTGTTTCTACCTACACCTAAATTGTGTCTGCTATTTCATCACAGCTTGGCGAGAGTGATAGAGTTGACCAAGTTACCTTTCCACTCGGCCCCGGATTTTGAGCTAACGTCATAGTAAACATTAAACACATCGCCATCTTTCAGGTCTAATCGCATCTTAGCGCGTCGGATTCGAGTTGCACCGTCAATATCAAAGTCGATATATTCTTGATGCACGTGAGATACAAGAGGTTTTATGGTTACGTGCTGCTTGTTAAGCCAGCGATTAATCGCATCCTTCAAATTGTCCTCACTGCTGCACAAATCGTTGAGTTCCTGATCTGTAAACTTAGCGTTGGGTACCAGCATAGGAAGTATTGCTTTCAACTTAGTAAATTTGTAGAGCACCGAGTAATCGATACCTTTCAGGTGACTAGCCCAAATCGAGTAGCAACCAAATTGCTCGGCATGACTGAACGGAATCAGAATCCGCGTTACGTATTCACCGCCAAAGCCATTGCTTACAGCAAAAAGATCATCTGGCTCTGATAGCCACGCAACATGGCCACCGCATGTTTCAGCCATCATTTTAGCCGCTTCTAGAGCTCGCTTGTGATTGTCGTAAGCCTCTTCTCTTGATTGTTCGTTCGAATCCTCCCCAAATGCTTCACTGTGCACCAGGCAGAGGAACTTAGCCCCACTATAGAGGACCGAATACGCGACATTGCAGTGAAGCAACCCACCAGCAAGCCCGACAACATCTTCTTTTACAAACTCCGACTCTGTAGCGGTGAGTGTATGCCCTGCTTCTTTGTCATAGTCCAGCTGATGCTTGTCCAGGTACTTGAATGATTCATCTACCGCTTCACCGCACCCGTTTGTTAGGTACTTTATCTGTAGAGGGTTAATTACTAGTGGATTCATAGTTTTGCCTTTGGTTGTTTTTTGGTTTCCTCCTAATCTACGGCCACTCACTAAACGCGCAAGACACAAAAAAGGCGCCCGGAAAACCAAGGCGCCAATGTCGATCAGAATAAATTACAGCCCTTTGACCCAATCTATTTGTGTGGTCACTACATTGAATGATTTTCGCATTTCTTCTGCGAGAGTCTGACTTAACCCGGTAAGAATACGCATCTCTCTACCCTGCTCTTTTCGCTCAATTTCTAAAATCTCTTCGTTTAGCATCTTCACGTCGTTACTAATCTTAGTCACCTGTTGCCAAAATTCTGGGCCAGTACAATTCATCTCATTGATTCGATTTGAATGCTCCAGTTCCGCGCTAAATTCCTTATGGCTTAGTGCTTGATCTACCAATTTAGTCAACGTGCCGATCTGAGGCTCAAGAGCCTTATGAAATAGCTTGGTAAACTTGCTTTCAATGTATTCAAAGTCTGTGTCCTGACCTTCCACAATTGAATGAAAACTTCGGATACTATCCATGTGTTCTCTGATGACTGCAGTAGCCTCATTTAACGTCTGCAGAAGTGCATAAGCTAAAACCCAAAATTCCCTTGGGCTTTCCTCTTTGTACAGTTGCCCCAGCTTTTCGACATCTTGGTTCTTCATGATTTGGTTTAAGATTTTGGCCAGCTTCTCTTCGGCTTCACCTGCCGCCTTAAACAATTGGTTTGCCTCAAACGTATTCCTATTCCACAACAAGAACTCTGTCGTATAGTGCTTCATGAACGAGTTGGCATCGTACTGCCTTTCGACTTGCTGCTTGTAATCCACATTCTGACCTTGAGTTGCCTTGGCGTGAAATAACCCAAGGGGCAACATCAAAATGAATGCAACCGTGAAGTTCACAAGATGGTAATTGTCATAGACATCCCAATTGATATGGAGGTAATTGGCACACAGCTGAGATAAGCATGTCAGTAACGGAAGATTCATGGGCTCAAAGTTGATAGATACTGACATAAGCCCTAACGCGATGAATAATGCCGGGAAAGGCGTAATTAGCAACCAGATATATACGCGCTTAATCCCCTTTACCAAGGTCATGTACAGAGCACTAATGATTAGTCCAAGTAAATAGAACGCGCCAAAGTCAGTCACATACGAGGAAATGGTTACTGGCACTCCAGGAACTACCTTTAGTTCCCCAGCCTTCAAATGTATTAGCTCTACCAAAGGAGATAACAATTGTTTGTCTTGGATAAACACCAATAGCAGTGCAAAAATAATTGCTGAGACAATGCCTAACATCCAGTTATATGGCTGTGGTTCGACAGGCATATTCCTCGATACCTTAATGACATCATCCATCCCCTTCCAACCAAAGCTCACAGGATCCGGTAACTCACCAGTCAAATACCTTTCATGTGCTGCCAGCGCCCTATCTTTCTCTACAGTAGCTATGAGACTTTTGTATCTCAGCTTGAGAATTGTCTTCAAATCTTCACCCTCACATATCGGTCCAACTGAGTGAACGCAGTTTGGAAATCAAATGCTATTGCACATTTAATTAACCGTGTTTTTATAAATACTCACATGGCGCATATTTTGCGTTTTAAACACCTTGTTTTCAACTAATGCGTTCTATTGCTAGTTTTCATTAAGGAACCGAACATGAGCTCAAACCTCAAAAACATCATGCCAAAATTCAACATCAACGATACGACCTACCTGTACAACTGTGCCGGGGATTTTGTCGCAGAGGGTTTGACCGTTTACTATGATGCTGAACGCGCAAAAGACCTGAACAGTATCGTATCCAAATGGGCAGGGGCTGAATTTGCGGTAGTACTAAGACACGGAGTTTTGGGCGTTATGGCCGAACAGGAGTTTTCAGATATGTCCTTGAGAGATAATGTTATAACTGAGTTAATGCCCGTTTATTCTAAATTTAACGGCACTCGCCACATCAACATTGGCCTTATCGATAACGACTCAATATGGCCTCAAATGTTCATTCCTGCCAGCGTTGTGGAAGACCATCCCCCGCTTACATCGAGCGTCGTAAAACAATTCGCCATCGCACTAGAAAATCTCTCTGACCAAGCATAACTCCCACTCTTTACAAATGAGCGTGACCAACTAAGGTGTCGCTCATTTACTCAAATCTTATACTTCACATTTAAAATTTAACGTTTATCCTTACAAACACCTGTCCAGTACTATTGTGCGTTTAGCAAAATCGCATTTAATTGTTTCTATCAAACACGTTCAACATTCAAAGGTAGAAGCATGGATCACGCAAGCAAACTTAAACCGGGCATCGTAATTAAGCGTAATGGCGTCGAATACCTAACGACTAACTACGACGCTGATGAAGGCTATGTGTCTGTCGTTTGCATAGAGAACACAAATCAACGCGGTCAAACCTATCAGCTCCCTATTGAAGAATGCTGCATCTTTGATGAAAGCGTCATCGTAGTTAATCGCAGTGAACTTGAGTGGGTCATCGATGACATTGATTTAGAGATGATTGAAGCACTAGAAGGTAACCGAGATGCCCAGCTGACTCTTAGCCTTAAACAACGCGAGAAGTTCTATTTGCCTAAAACACTACAGGCAATGATGAACATCAAGGAGGAAGGCGCAGAAGACGGCGAAATGGGTGTCGTTTTCTTTGGAGAGCAAGAAGAACTTTTCTTAGCTGAACTCAAAACAGTATTAGAAATCTTCGACGAATTATCTATTACGGATGCTTGTGAAACCGGCGCATCGATTTTTGCCAAGAGCACACAACTAAACATCCAAGGATTCATCGGTGTGAATTTCAACGGCAAGTGATCGTCACTGCCACCAGCAATTATCCCTGCTGGTGGCATACAGGAATAACGTAAGTATTAATGCTATAGGCAGAACATGAACCAGAAAAACAAAGAGCTGTATGTCGGCCGTGAATTACGTCGCCCAGGCTACAAAGTTAAAGACATCGATTCCTTCGGTTTGTTGACCAAGACAGGCGCGAACCTTGAAGATGTAGCTCTCCAACTTGATGCAACTCCGATTATGATAATGGTGACAGAAGTATTTCTCGGCGGTGCATCAAAGAAGCATCCGGGAGAAGTACTTGCTCAGGCTGCTCGACTAAATTGCATTGCACCAGATGTAGTCCATTATCGCCACAACCAAAGAGATGTGCATGTCAGAACAGCTCGTAAACACAACTACGAACAGAATACCCGTAAAACACTAGCGCTTTCACGAGGTGCAGGTCAGGGGCTATTCATCGTGCGTGCTCCGGGCGTATCCCCTATTGAAGCTGCAGAAGACCTCAAAGCAAATGGAATTCAGTTTGTAGTCACTAAGGTAGCAGGCAATCGACAGGCTCGAATCAATGTTTCAGCTAGTGATAAATGGCTCGTGGTTCGGTCGGAGTTATACAACCCACAAGCAATGTTACGCCCAACTCTGTCTAACTCAACCCACCAGCTAAACAATGCAATTGTTGAGTGCTTGAAGGCACCTGTATCCGAAGACTACGAATACCTCATTGAATTTGAGTCTCAACTTGTTCGTGTTCTCGATGTATTGGCAGAACGCGGAGAGGGGAAGTCGGAGAATGCACAGGCTCTCTATGAGAAGCTGCAGCACGTTCAGGTAAAACTTGAGGTGTGTGAGTCATAAAAAGTAAAAGGGCGCTAGTTTCAGCCAACTAACGCCCTTTTCCACCCATAAAAGCCAGCTCAACTGGAGACAAACTAACCTTCAACTACACAATACCTACTTTGAGAATAAAAACAACCCTCGTTAAACTTGTGATCTACCCTCTCTATTTATCACCTTTTCTGTTCATATCCTCTCGGAAGTCATAGAGAACACTTCACCTAAACAACAGTTCTTTCTATCGACCTCTCATAAGTCATCCAAGACTGCACCTGTTGTTCACGTACTCATAGATTTAGTTTGAAAGTCTTCAAATAAGTCACAAGTGACTCTTGGTATTAAAAATCATATAGAGGTAATTATTTGAAAATTTTTTAAATAAATACCCCAAATTTAAACTATCGCGTTTTAAGTATGTTCATACAATAAACATTGAACTCGCAGTAGTGTATAATCCTGCGAGTAATGAGATTAGTTACCCAGTAACTATTTTATTACGGCCACATATCAACACCGTTGGCGTAACCATTTTCTATACGGAGAGATTTATGGATTTGAACACCGGAACGACCATTGCTATTGGTCTAGGACTAGGCATTGCTATGCACTTCTACTTTAAAGCTAAGAAAGCACGCGAAGACAAGGAAGCAGAAGATTCACTTAAGACAGCTGGCGACAAATTGGATAAGCCATCTCCACGTACAGCAAGTGCAGGTAAAACATCACATGCTTTTGTGCCGCCGGCATCTCAGTCTGCTCGAGTGAAACCAACTCCCTCTCGATCGGGCAGAGATTACGACGATGGTGATGATCTACTTGCGACCGCTGTAGTAGGTGCGGCCATTATGGATTCAGTCGAGCCTGACACCACTAAGACCTACAGTAGTGTCTCTGTAACAGGTTTTGACTCCGGTTCGAGTGATAGCGGTTCAAGCTCAAGCTTTGATTCTGGCGGCGACTCTAGTTGCGACTAATTGACCGAATCATTTGTTTGTAGCTGGTGGCCGTTTAATACGGTCACTTTTTTTAGCCTTGCGCGTTAGGCATCTGTGATTAGCTTTGAGCGTATAGGCACACAATGGATTAATGAAATTATATAGGCATTACACAATGGGACACCGTATCAACATACAACTTAACCACTTGAACGACACGCAACTTGCCTCAGTCGTAGTGACAGCCAATTCAAGTGCAAAAAACTTTCCGCTCAACTCGGAGTTTTATCAGATCCTTCAATCGTTAAATGGTCAGCCATCTGAGCAGCTTAGTTACCTACTTAACCTGACCTACCCTAAAACAGAAGGTAACCACACTGCAGGCGATCGCGTCTTTTTCCTGAGCACAGCCCATGATGACTCAGACACAAATATTCATATAACGCTAAAGGACGTGGTAATTAAAAAATCACTCCCCCTTTATCTTGTTGATGTCCGTGAGGCATTAAGTGCTATTGACCCGGATTACTCGATGTCGGAAGCCTACTTTACCGAATCATTTAATAAAGGCTTATCAGTAATTCAGGCCGTTGAATCGTATATCTACCAAAACCCATTCGGCATTAAACACCTAACACCGCTTATGGGTTCGGCTTTGAATAGCGATACAGTTTGCTTGTCACGCCCATACATTCCAATTGATGCAGACGAGTATGAAGAGCTGTGCCGTGGTAGCTACGATTTCTACCAACTACCAAGTGGTCGAGTGGTGACTTTTTCCAATGCAAGCTGTCATGACTCAGATACTGCTTACGCGCTTTGCCCAATGAATAATGAACGAACCAAACAGATTTTAAGCACTCAATGATTTTTAACGCGGTGGACCAGGTTAACTTCACCGCAATACCTAACTGCAGTAATGCAACCGTAAGAAGAGATTTTAGCAATGAGCATTCATGCCACCAGCGATGATGTATTGAATAAACCACTAGCTGTGTATGCCACTGACGAAGAGAAAGAAGAAGTCCTACCGAAAGGTTACTACAAAGCCACACTGTGGGGTTGTGCAGGCTCGCCAGAAATAACCGTCTACTCGAACGGGGAACAATACTTCTCCTACGACAGTACCAATCCTGCAGAGCCATTGGATCCAAGTGACTTTGTTATTTCTCAAATGCCCTTGTTCCCTTCGCCTAATGAAGAGGCACTTAAATACGCCTTAAACCAAGCATTAGAATTCATAGTGAAAACAGGTAACGACTATAAAAGGGATCATCACTTAAGCATTCATCACGCACTTGAGGCAGGTTCACTGGTTACAGAAATTGAATCGTTACTCTTCAACAAGGAAAACGGCAATGATTGAAGCAGCTAAAGATAACAAGCCCACTACATGGCAAGAAGACCTACAAAAACTCGTTCTCGGTGCTGTGGCATTCAATCTCGGTGTATTAGGCCTACTACTGCGATTTGGGATCATTCAATTTAGTGACAGCATCCCAGAAGAATTGCTTTACGGAATTAACACCCTGACTTCAAAGGTACTGTTTGTTCCACTCTGCCTGACTCTTATCGGTGTTGGAATGCTGTTTATCTGGGTAGTACTACAAGAACCAATCCGTGAGCTTAGAGCGTGGTTAAAGAGACACTAGCGCACCTATGCTCAGCGTGTGAACAGTGTTTGCAACAAAAACACTATAAATGAGGCAAAATAAGTGAATCAAAACGAAGCATTTAATCAGATCGTACTGAGATTTATCGATGCTTATGTAGAACTGCATTTAGAGATAAACTCCACTATCGTTATGGCTCAGTTCCCCATTGCACGGACAAAGGTTAGTAGCTTGATGACACGATACCTAGAGGATAAGCCAAGCAACCTACGTTATGTGGCCGCGAGACAGCGTTACCTAAAAGGTTTATCGTTTGAGCGACAGTTTCTTGAGAAAGACCAAAGCGCACTCGCCTATCTGCAAGCTATCGAACTGGCGTATAAACCTTACACGGATGCTAAGAAACAACCCTGTTGATAACATACTGAGAGTTAACCATGAATAGCTATATCGTTCACAAAGAAACCTTGTGTAAAACCTGCGGCAAGCAGTTACTCGATGAAGGCACCCACATCGATGTAAGCGGCTTCATATCTCGTTTCGATAGAGAGGCAGTCACGATGATTAAATCGGTCGAAGATTACATGAAGTACGCTGAATATATTGACTCTCAGTTACTGGCAAACGGTCAGATTGAAATAACATGTGACAATGTAACCTACGTTATCCGCAAACTGTAAGGGGTTCGCCCCTTATCTCCCGCTCCCCTACCATTTTATCGAGTTGCACGATTAGCCTTTGCATTTAGATTGGTCACTTCAACCAAGCAACAAGGACTAATCATGAGCCACCACGCAATCAACGCAATGATGCGCAACCCAAAGCTGTTAATGGACTATCAAATGACGGGACGCTTACCAAGCGTGTCAGATGCCCCTGCAACACCTCTACGCGACCTTATATCGCATATCCCTGCTCGATTACGACTGGAGTTCAAAGGTGTGCGTCTTAGCCCTGCCCTTGGCTTCAACAGTGGCGCTCAATTCCACAACCTAGCTCAGCTGTATACGTGGCTCGGTGCTGATGAAAAGCTTATAGGCAACAAAACTCTTCCATACATGAGTTGGCGTATAGCTGCATTCAATAAACCGCTAACTATCGCGGATCTTATTACTCATTGCTCAGCAGTACCGAGTGAAGAAATCATCAATAAATTCGTAGACCCTCGATACCGCTAAGATAAGGACGTCATCATGCAAACAACGAATGCAGCACTAACCACACTTAATGAAATTGCCGCAGAGCACAGTATCCCAGTTCAAGAAACTGTTCATCACTATCACCAGTGTAGAACGGTGGATCACCCTAATCGCTATACAAGCGGCTTGGTTATTAAAAATTACGAGCAGGCAACGCAATTGAATGTGTTGGCAAGCGAGTCAGGTCTAAGTACAGGGCTTCACACGTTCGGCTTTAGCTCGATTGTGTTTATCAAAGTGGATTAACTATCGTGCGCTGGTGGCTTTTGTATGAGAGCCACCAAAAGAAATGATTTAAAAACATGCATCCGTAGTTAGGAGGTTTCCTTTGCCGAGCCGATAAACTGCGGGTACTTGGGTTACATTCAGTTTTGGTGTGGCTTGAGGGTTATGCTGTTCTTTTTTTAAAGAACTGGCAGGGGTAATTGTGTCTGAAATGTGGGGTTGCGCGAATTTCAATCGATGCGATTATAAACATATCAAGACGATACATTAACCAACTAACTTTCAAAGGTGATAATTATGGCAGCAGTATTAATTCTAGTAATCGTATTAGGTGTAGTGGCTTTGGCAAACCAACCTGAGCAGAAAACTTACAAACACTACGACTTCTCAAAAGAGCTGACTCCTAATCAGGCGTTTGCTAAAGAAGTAGCTAAACACATCCCTACTCAAACAGCCATTCACCGCTTCTAAGGACGTTACAAAGGACTTTTAACTTGTAATGGACTTGGAGGTGTGTGGTGAGACACATAGAAACAACATAAGAGCGACCACGGTGTTTTATCTGGTCGCTTTTTTATTTCTCAAATTCATAGAACTGACTGTCGTTATCAGGGTCGTAGGACTCACCTTTCATAACAATTAGCCCATCCCGTATCACGTAGCCAAAATGAAGCACAGCTTTAACCG
>NZ_JAWOTX010000050.1:0-21671 GCF_033339115.1 Vibrio sp. 947
CAAAGTAGGCTATGGTGCAAGTGCTGGATTAGGTTTTCTTGCTGGTGGTGGCATAGGCGCCTTGGGCGGTCTTGGTATGGCTGCGATCATCAACGCTGGTGGTAACGTACAAGCCGATTTTATTCAAATTATTGCTTGGATCCCTGCCGATAACATTGATATTACCAACAAAGCGGCTCTTGATGATTACTTAAAGACTAACTATTTAAAGCCTGCTGCGGATATGTTCATTGCTTCTGATTTCAATAAGCAAATGGAACACCCAACAGAGTTTGTTAGCTACAAAGATGGCTCATACCGTGTTAAAGGTGGTGCATGCTGGCCTGTAATGCACGGCGATGCTAAATATGGTGAATGCAACCTATTCCCTAAATATTCAGTTGATGTAGTTCGCTATGCGACTAAAGAATCAGGTATTCCATTTAACCCTGACGTAAAAGCTGATCGATACATTATTGTGCGTTTGACAGATGGACTACTGAACACGGCTACATTCCTACCATTTATCGAAACAAACATGGTTTCAGCTTACGTACCAGCAATGAGCTACAAAGCAGAACACCTTAACCGTTTTTCTCCATCGGATAAGCCTTTAGTAAGCCAAGATACTCCATTTGTAATTCGCAAAGGTGTTCCTAACTTCTTTGTGAAAGTTCAGAAATAGAACTCTAAACACATTGATAAAAGGCGACCGACATTCGGGTCGCCTTTTTTGATCAGTCAGGCATCACATTGTGTAGAAATTTAGCAAATGGCACCACATCACAATCGATCGATGCGCTTTCTAATGCGTCAAGATATGCAGTTCTTTCCGTTACTGGCACCACCGTCCAACGATAACCACCAAGAAGAAACATGAAATTCATTAGAAATCGGCTAGTACGTCCGTTCCCATCTGGAAATGGGTGTACGTATCCCAAGAAGAAATGCCCTAAAACAGCTTTTACAACAAAATTAGGCTCACCCACAATAAGCTCTTTTAGCGCGTCCATACAGTCCATGAGATGTTCACTTTGTGGTGGCATATGGCGTGATGTCCTAATCATGATCGGCCCCTTTCTGTAGCCAGCAAGATCACGCTCATTAATGATGCCAGCCGTAACACAAGGCTTAAACAAAGAGGTATAGATTTGAGTTATGCTGACATCGATAAGGTACTCCAGATCTAAGTCCTCTGCTCCTTCCTCGTGCGCCTCTTGAATCAACCCTCGTAATGCTTGGAATGCTTCATAATAACCTCGCGCTGCCAGTGCATCTCTTTGTTGCTTGTCTGCGGCTATGTGTTCTGAATCCCACTCGCCATTTGCTACACGGTTAATCAGTTCTTCGGTAACAACATATCCTTCGATGGACAGCGAGTGATAAGCATCCGATACGTATACCTTATCCATTGAATCTAGCAGTTCATTGAGAGTGCTCTTAAAGAAGTCAGTAGATGCCTTATCGGTAAACACCCGCTCTACATCTTCACGCAGCTTTTGCCATAGCAAACGAACGCGCACAGCCGCCGCAGATTCTTGACGTTTATTACCAATTTTAATGACCGGCACTTCAAAAGGGTTCTCACCCTTAATTGGTGATAGCCCAGCAGCAGTAATAATGTTTGTAAGGTTTCGAGAGTCAGCTTTACGACCAATCTCGAGATACGCACCAATCAATCTATTGGCCGATTGAACGTTCTTAGTAACGAGTAAACTGTCTGCAACTGCATTAACGTCAGATTGTCCAAGTGCGATTTGCACAGCCAAAGGATTAGACCTGTAAATTGTGGGAGCTAACCCGGCCAACGCGAACTCAAGTGTAAGCACCCGTACACCTTGGTATTCAGTGATGTGAGTAGGCTTACCAGATTTCTTTATCACCATAAGACTCATGTCGTTTGGCAATACAATATTTTTTGTTGCCCCCTCACTGGTAAATACTACTAGCTGTTTTGGCAAAGAGTTGTTTGCCGTATGAATATCGATGGATGCTTCCGGGTTTAGCCAGTAATCGTCACCGTATGCTTCTTGCAGGTATTGGCCAACGAACTGCCAAATGGATTGGTACCACAGAGCTGACTCACCAGCTTTCTGTACTGTAATGTCTGCATCGAACAGATACCAACCTCGAACTATTTGTTTTAGATACCCTTCGGACACCAATAAGGTTCGCGTTGTAGGCTTAAGATTACTACTATTAACGATGTTCCCCGCTCGAACTGCAGACGCCTCTCTTAACGCCTCTGCAAGTTTTTCATTACCGGTTTTAGCCATAACTGTGTCCATCTTTTAAATTATCAGTGAGTGCTAAAAGTATATCACTCCCAGTTACGCATTTAAATTACTCTTAGTTACGCAACTACATTACTTTCACTTACGCATTTATTTTCCTTTCAGTTACGCGTATGGGTTACTTTCACTTATGCATTCAAATTACTCTTAGTTGTTAACTTACATTACTTTCAGTTACGTATTAAAAAGGCGACCCGAGGGCCGCCTTGTTTTTCTATTTACTGATTCGGAGTGAACGCACCTTGCTCACAACTCTTCGGTCTTGGCCGCGTTGTACAATCTACATTATTTCCTACATCAGCCTCTTCCATCTCTTCTCGACGTTGAACCCAGGCATTATCGACTGAACGTTCTTGGTTACGTTCGAGAGCATCTGATCGGCCAAATCCGTTAGAAATGTTCCCGCCGGTTATATCTTCCATTGATTTATCTATTGGCAGTTCATTTGACTCGGCCATCATTTCTACCCATTCAGTGAAGTCAATTTTTGAAAAGTTCACTTTGCTGAGCTCAGAGATCTTTAGCCCTCGACAACCCATTTCGTTTCTAAACGATTTAGCGCTCCATCCAAGTTGTACAATGGCTTGTTCCATGATGATTCGACTAATTACGCTTTCATAACAACAATGGAAATCTTTTGCACGATTAGTACAAACACCGAATACTTTGTCACAGTCTTCATGGTGAGTTTTAAAACATTTCTTACCGAGTAATTGAACTCCCATGTCTTCTTCTTCTTCGGTACATGCCGTCAACATTGTGTATGCCAGTTTTGCCAATTGATAGACTGCATATACCCAACCAATGAAGCTGATCACGTTCATTACTGACGTGGCAATTGTGTTCATTGCGGTTGCCCCTGTTGCAGCGGCACCACTACCACCTATTGACGTTGCGGCTGAGTTAATCGCGTTCTGCAATGTTTCAGGAAGCATGTCATAAATTTTCTGCATCAGGGTATTTTTAAAGTTTGATAACGCCGTGGTTACTGAACTCGAGAAGTTACCAATTACACTACCAGTGTTTGAGACTAGGTTAGCAGAAGTATTACCAGCAGTATTACCGACCGCCCCTGTTAACTTACTAGAAACTGTATTCCAAACACTTTTACCTACATCTACTGCCTTACTTGATAGAGTATCCCATGCCCCCTCAACTGCTTGGCCGGCAGCTTCAAGACCAGTTTGAATCGCCGTGCCGCCGAAGGCACCTTCTGCAGATGCCATGTATCCAGTAACCGTGTAAAGGTTCTGCCCTAGCTTAAATACGTTCAGCGTATTTACCCCAGACGGTTGCTCACAACAGTCGTTGACTTTGAGCTGGTCCCATCCACACCAACGTGCTTCACCGCTGAACACTTCACATGATGTTACATCACTTGGATCCGAACATTCTTTTGTAGAACCAATCTCATTCATGGTCGCGTAAGTGGTTAATGCATTAGTAAAGTCTTGATTGGTTTCATCAGCACGTACTGTACATGAACCATCAATACAGTTCTGCTCTGTTAAACACGTATTATTTGAACGAGTTTTAGTTATAACTGCGTTGCTCGTATCCTGACATTCGTAAGTTACGTTCCATGCATAGCAGGTACCTGATTCTTCATCTAACCAGCCTTCGACACACTCTTGAGATACCGCGTCACACGAATCGTCTTCGTCGTAAACAGCGCAACCGTCATCGAGATGGATAATGTCACTAAATGAGAAGCTACCGCCATTCATAGAAAGTGACTTGCCTTTTAGCGGATCACAAACGTAGTCTTCGCGGTGTGCTGACATACATACTGGGAATTTCGCCGCGCCGTCCCATAGTGGAGCAAACAAGTATTTCGCATCACGACCAAGGCCTGCAGGATACAGTTGCTTAACTTGGGAGTAGCTAACATCACTTTGTGAACTGTTGTAGAAACCTACACGACCACTATGAAACTCTCCATCAGTGTCAATCCATACCTTGTCATTGATTGACAGAGTAAAATGCTCAGGCTCAATATCGAGTTGAAACTCGTATTCTTTTTTGTCTGCCCAACCGGTACCCAAATTAGTCGCTAATACTTCATATGTTCCATCATCCTTGGATAATTGATGTTTTTTCGGTATTACACCCATTGGCCCTGTAACTTTGGCCAATACCAGTCCTTTTGCCGCGCCTTCTTGATTCCCTTGTTTCCATGAAACAACAAAATAACTATTGTCAGGATCTGTGAGATCCGCTCCCTTTTCAGGTACTCCAAAGACGAAACCAATATAGTCATCGTCTTCGTCAGTATTTACTTTGATGTAGCCTTTAAACGAGTTCAACTCATAGGAATATTCAGAGAGATAGCTGGTCGGGTTACCATTGATCGTTTGTTTAACAGTATTTTTATCATTTGTGGTTTCCCATTTACCATTTGAATCTTCGGTTCCCCAGGTACCTAAATCGATAATTGTCCATTCAACTTCATCATCACATTGGAATGGGCCAGATGTGCAGTAGCTATCGGGCTCTTCTAAACGCTCATTACAGCCTTCTGGAAAATAGTCGAATCGCTCTTCCCAGTGTGTACGAACCGGATCTTCAAAGATAAGTTCAACAACTGCATAGGCTTCACCATCACCGCCCACACCAACTTGATAGTCGAATTCAATGCGGTCATCGTCTGCGAATGCATCTTGGAATGCTTTAGTCGCATCAAATCTCGGTACGGTACGGCTTGTGTTTTGTTCACATCCAGTAGCTGTTGTTGGGAAACCATCTTCCGTCGGGAAGCCCATGTGAACACCGTTATAGAACATCTCACCATCGGCTTTCAGACGGAATTGGTCGTCATAACTACCCGTCAACACGGTTGCTTTTTTTACAGCATTACCTTTTACAAGAGAAATCGCTATTTTCTCTTTGTAGATACCACACGAACCTGTTTGGTGAAGGTAGTCATCCCCTTCTTTACCTAGAGTAAGCCTTACACAATCCTCACCACACATTGATAGACTGGCATTATCTGCACCTTCAATAATATTTAAGGTCGGCTTCAATAACTTGCGGTCAACGATACAACCTGATTGATTGTTTTTGTTTGGCTTCATGCAAGTTGCACGGTTAGTAATAATTTTGGTCGGGTCTAGTTCCTGATATGTAGTACTCTCCGCGCTACAGTCACCGAAATATGCCCCCTGCCCTGTAAATGCATCAGTTACCGTATTTCGGCTAACTTGGAACATTGCCGAGTCACGGCTGAGTTTACGTGCAGGGTTCTGATTACGGGCATCCATCAAAGCGCCATACGCTAATGCTGAGTGGTTAGTGTTATCGACTACTTCCTCACTCGAATCACCTTCTACTTCGCCAGATGAATCCAAAAATTCTTGATTACTACTGATTTGACCGCGGATGAATTGACTCTGAGCTTCTTCGTCTTGGTAAGTACCATCTGGCGCTGAGAATCCATTGTTTGTATCGACACCGCCACTAGAAATAGCTTTAAACAAATCTTCATTAGATAGCTTGGTTTCGTTATCCATGAATTCAGCACTTACGTTGATACCACTTGTGCCACCGGATCCACTTATAGATGGCATAGAGATGGTGCTTGCTGTGTTTCGTCCTAATTCAGAGCCTTGATTGAAGAAATAGCTAAAATCATTGTCATCGAATGTCGCGGGGTTTGAGTCAGTCCGATTTTTAACACATAGGTTTGAACCAGCTTCTAAATACTGACCGCTAGGACACGATAGTTCGCCGCTCGGTGAAACGCACACACCATAACGCATGGTTGTACCTGCCCCGCAGGTTTCTTCTGCTTCACCAGGGAAACACTGATTACCTTTCTGATAGTATCCCGCTTTACAAGAAGAACTAGGAACCGTGGACAAAGTACGCGTACACGCATCGCCTTCCATAGAAAAACCACTATCACATGCTTTTTCTACACCTTTATACAATGTGCGAGAACACATAAATGCTGGTGCGTTTAACTTCCAACGCATATCTGGTGTTGTGTACGCAGTACCACTGCTATTACATTCACCAATGATTTGAGCTCCACTACTACAGCTCATATTCACTGTTGTGGGAGTAGCGTTCGCAGCATCGGCCGGGCATTTAATTTCTTCCGGTGCTTCCACGTAATAACATGCTGTCCCAACTCGAGTAGTTCCTTCAAATCGATCTGAGCAACTGCCTTCTTCCACACTATCCCGGCCAGCAAGCATTGAACATTGGTTAGGAAACTGAGCGGTATCAAAAGTAAAACCTGTTGCACAAATAACTGTGGCCGATGTCGACTCGTTTCTAATACAACTGTCTCCAGAGCGACTGTAGCCAGAAGCGCAAGATTCTCTTATAGAACGGACTTCTTTCTTGATACATTTACCGCCAGTCAGCGTGTAACCAGATGGACAGCTGTAATCCATTTGTATAGGCGTATCTAGCGACAGTGCTGCAAAACTTGGAGTGGAAGCCGTCAACATTCCGATCAATATGCCAACATACGCTGCAGACATAAGGTTCGTTAAGTACGTTACCACCAGCACCATTGATAAGGATTTTTTGAACACGAGGATGGTGACTCCAGATAAAATTTTATCAATGGAGTCTGTCAGGTTTTGGGGTCACGCATTTCAATTAAGTGCCCCTAACTAGATGGACTTATTGAATGCGTAAGCAGCATACAAAATACAATTCCATATAGGATTTTTCTAAAAAAAATGCGATGTCAAACATCGCATTCATTAGAGGGTTAGTAGTACCGTACACAACAATCGTTGTAGCGGAAGATATTGTACACAAATGTATTATCTTTCCCCCCGCCAGCAGCCATACGCCCTAAGCCCCACTTCATCCAAAAATCTCCAAGAGGATGACAGCAAGAGTCTGTAATCTGGTTCCCCAAACTGTCCACCTCGGCCACTGGCCAAGCCATACTGACCTTATACATGGGTTTTGGAATCATCGGGCTATACACGTTTTCACACATCGCATCTTCGCCATAGGTAGTCCGAGCGAGCCCCCTACGGTGCATTGACGCTAGTGCCCTCGTAACAATCAAGCTACTAGTACGGATTGGGTTGTTATCTGTCGTAACGTTACCAGTGAATGGATACATATTTCCTTCACAACCAGCACAGAACCAGTTTTGATCTGACGGGTCTGACGTAGCCGTCAACACAGCACAATCTTTCATACAAACTGCCTGAGCTACGGGATTTGCAAATGCCGTTGCATCCGCGTTAAATACCATTGCCAACATATCGTCGTACCACGTAATATCGAGCATCGACATGTATAAAAGATCAAGGTCGACTATGCCAGGGTCTTTGTCACACTCAGGAATCATGAACATCGACAGCATTTTAAATACGGGGTTGGCGAAGTAATTGTAATGGAACGTGGCCATCGTTGTCCTATCGGCTTTTTTCCCTCCCCCGGTCGTTCCCATGCTGGTTAGGTCGTCCTGTACCATTGTTCCTCCAAGGGTAGGACTACACCAAGGCGTCGTTGTGATTTCTATAATCTGTTCGGGCGCCCAATAGCCCACACTAAATCCCAGCTCTGGTACACCAAGTTCATCTTGGCAATAACACATGGCATCAGTATTCGCACCATCTGGCGGTTCAGAAGAGAACCCCATCAAGTTAAATGGCAATGTACAGCTCCAACAGAACTTATTGATCAAGTTATTGAAGTATTTTGTGTCCGGGCAAGCGGCATCACTAAGAAATGATGCCCCCTCTTCGGCTAGTGCTGGTGAGGCTACCGTGCAAAAAATGGATGTAGCGAGAACCAACTGGGCCAGAAACCGCTTTGCTTTTCTTATTAAGGACATCGTTAGCCACCTAATAAAGCACTTGCTTGAGCTATCACAATGTCTGCATATGAGGTAATTGTTCGGCCAAGACTTGGGTTCGCTAAAGTAAAGTAAACACCACCTACAAAAGACACACCTACTGTTAATAAAAATCTCATGTCGTTTCCCTAATTTCTCATTTATTCTTTTACTTAGTTACTACTGAGGGTGTTTCTACTACCTCAGTACCCGTCACAGTGACCGTATTTGGCTCTATCCCAGCTTTCATTCGTTGTTTCATAAGGGCGTCTTCCTGAGCCCTAACGCCATACTCTCTAACAACGATTTCACCGTTACCTAAATAAATTTGTACCGGCAGTTTTTTTATCTGGAATCGATTAATCATGCGTTCTTGAAGCATGTAAACTTGTTGCTTGTATTCTTTACTCAAATCACTGATGAACTTAAAACCTTCTTCTTTATCGATTCGAGAAGTCATCAGGCCGATCTTTCCATAACCGTTTTTAATCTCTTCATGGACGAGTGCGCGCTGCTGCTCACTTAATCCATCAAAGATATACAAGGTCAGGCTCATACCGGGAAAATGGTCAATTGGGTTTACAACCTGCCCTTTGGTCGCCAACAACGTGCCATCTTTCGCCTTAACGTCTTTATGGAACTGGACTCGAGGGTCAATCTTATAAATGGCATCTTCTTGAGCTGTCGGTATGAGGAAGTCAGGGAGATTTTGAATATAGCGATTCATTGCTTTGCGACGTTTAGCATCCCAGTCTACTGCTGCAACACGCTCTTGAATCTCTTCGATTACATCGCGTTCGGTGATGTCGTAAGTAGTGGAGACTACCCCTAGATTTTCAGTCTTTTTACTATCTCGCGCCTTTTCTAAGAACCAATCCAACGAAGCAACGCCGTTAACTGAAACGATATGATTGTCTTTACTATTGCGGTACACCATTGCCGGCGCTTGGGTAATGCCAAACACTTTATGAAGTCGTGGATCAATGGATACTTTAGGCGTTGGACGAAACTCCTTGGCAATGCCATACATCGCCGCGGCCGTTTGGTTAACCATCTTGTCTTCTGGACGCATGCCGCGAAGAATCACGCGAGCATCAACTTCCGAAGCGGTTTTCAGGATGTCTTTAATTTCAGATACCGGTTGGGAGAAAGATACGAAGTAATACAGCTCTTCACCTTCTTTCAATGGGCTATCTGGGCGAGGCTTCATGTCGATAGTACGGATCTTACTTTTATCCACTACCTTATAGGTGTCTTGGATAGTTTTCTCGATGAATGAATGACTATCATCACCAATCTGTTGCGCTGCAGGTATCCATCGTTTTACACCTTCCGGTGCACTCTCTACGGGAGCACTTGCATCGTATTGACGCAGCCAGCTCGGTGCGTCCATCTTTTTCGACTGTTGAATGAGCTTTTTATTTTGCTCAAATGTGGCCATGTCTTCTGTTGTCAGCGTCGGCGCAGCGAATGACGAACTAGCGGTGAGGCCCAAGAGTATTCCCGCGCCCAGTTTCTTTCTAAAAAATGACATATGATTTTCCAACCACCTGACTAGCTATATCCACGGTTCCCCAAAATCTTGAATCAAGTGATCCAGGCAAGGTTCCGAGCGCGAAAAGTTTTCCACTTGTGAGATGTTCTTCTCGGGATAATGAGTCGAGGGTAACTTTTAGATAATCAGCGGTGACACTAACATCTGAGTGGTAGTTGTGACGTCCGTTAAAAACTTCATTGCGATTCACAATGACTGTATCGCCCGGCGCGCCTACGGTAATTTTGGTGAAGAGAGTTCCATCAGGGAATAACACTGTATCTTTGGACCTAAAGGTAACAAGGTCACCTACCCCAACATTCTGATCAGATCTATCCATGATAAATAGTCGACCAGGTATACATGGATAATCACTAACTGGCGGTAACAAGGTATATCGAGAACTGAATCCCATTACTGCAGCCGTGCAAAGAACGCCCGTTAATAGCGGTTTGAATATCCGCTCTTTACGTTTGCTTGTTAGTTTTCCTGTTATTGGAATAACTGCTGACTGTTCCGACATCTTCAACACCCATGAATTAATGGCATTGATTCTGTCACTCACCCACATCCACCGTGGCGATTAAGTGCACCTATCTAGGCCAAGTAAATCAAAGTCAGTTAGTTTTTAACCAATCGGGTAAATTTCTTAAAAAAATGCTTGCGGAACGTTTTCACTATGGGATATTACAAACATCAGCCCGGCAGTATGGGCGAAAAGAATTAAAAGTTTTGCGACTCCTCCACAGTGTTGCAAATCGGGGATTTGGTTGTCCCCACCGATTGTGTCCTCCGACATAATCACGAGGGGTGGTTCCCTCCGAATGAGCTGGGCTTTGCCCGGCTTTTTTCGTATTTAGCAGGCAATAAAAAGGGCATCGAATCGATGCCCTTTTCTATTTATGCCTGATTAGTTTGGTGTAACTACCAAAGTGGCCTCAGACTTATCACCACTATCATCGTAACCAACAACTCGGAAGTGGATCGACTTACCAGGACGCCCCGCTACAGAGAGGTTATCTGCATGGACGTGCACCAGTTCACCATCAACAAACCAGTTATGCGTTGCCATATCACCATCAGGGTCAACACAACCTGATTGAACCGCGATCGTACTACTGTACTGCTTGTATGTGATATTACATACCGGCGCCTTGTTTGGTGCGACTTCAACATCAAGTAGCTGCTCTTGAACAATACCAAACTCAGAAGTTACTTTAACTTTGACTTGGTGTTTGCCTTCGGTCATACCCTCGATATATGCCCTTGTAGAAGTTTGGTCATCGAGTAATACATCATCTAGGTACCATTCATAGGTATCTACACGATCATCAGGATGGCCTAGTTCTACGCGAGCTCGAATCGACGCATCTAACGGGTCACGCATAAACTCAGTACTGTAGTTAGCTGTCAGTTCGATCTTAGTTTCAGGTGGCTCAAGAACCTCCATGATTTCAGTAATCTCTTTCGAGTTACCGCGATCGTCCGAGATAACAACAGTCAGCTGGTGTAAGCCAGGTTTCGTTGCTGAGAAGTACAAACGCTCATTTGATTGGCGGTCGACTTCCATACCATCAAACTTCAAGAAGTTATAGGTATACTCAACAGCTACTGGTTGACTTTCAAGCTTACGAGCAATTGCTGTTGCACTTACTGGTGCATAGCGAGTTCGGTAGTTCACATCAAATCGATACTCAGGGAATTCATACTTCCAAGTACGGATGCTCAAGTCTTTAGTAGCATAAGTATCATCCTTAAGCTGTTTAACCCAAGAGACGAACGTAATGTCAGTATGCCCAAGTGCAGCATCCGATTCAGTTGGGGTGTAAGTCAGCTTAGTTCCATCAACAATAGTACCATCAGGTAGAATCCACTGATTCACCACTTCTGATTTAAGTTGACTTGTGGCCAACCGAACTACAGCATTCAATTCAACCGGTACACCCGCTTCAACAATCCGAGGTTGTTGAATTGAGATACGAACTGGTTTTGGCTTCTTCACTGATATTTGACGTCGGTAAACGTCGTAACGCTTATCTTCTGCCAATTCATTATTGAAGTAAGACATACGGCTCCAAATCTTCATACGATCGCCTGTACCAACGATGTCTAAAGTATTGCCGCCCTCTTCCCAGTTATCACCATCGAATGACCATTCGATCTTACCTTTAAGCTCGTTAGCCAACTCACCATTGTCATAAAGCGTTACTGTCCCTTTCTCACCCTCATACAGAGCTATCGGACCATCTGACTTAAGATCTGGAACTTCATAGCCCAGGATTTCAAGTGTATCGGTTCGACTGATAGCGCCTGAAAGCTTGTTCTTCACAGTTGCACGCACAAAGTAGTGTGCCGCTTTATCAATTACCTGACGTAGACGTGGTGAACCTTGGTATTCATCAATGACTTTCCAGTCATTGGTTCCATCTACAGACATTTCCCAAGTGATGTCACCCATCGCTTCACGGTCTTCACGTTCTTCTGGTTGGTACGTTACAGACGCGGTGAAAGGCACTGGCGCCGCAATACGGTACGTCTTAATTTCACCATCAATCGGGCCACCTTTAAGGACTCGATAGAACGCTGAGTTTGAAAGTACTGTACGAGTGTAACCATCAACTGGTGATTGCAGTTCAGCAACACCGATAAAACGGTATGAACCATAACCAACATCGCTAACATCAAGGTCAAAAGTAACTGATTGGCCAGAGAAGTCTTTAACATCAGTAATCTTATCGTAGTAAGTCTCACGTGTTTCTTTATCACGACGTTCAATAGCAAGGTAGACTTTCCAATCACCCATTGTTTCTTTGTTGTATACAAAGTCACGGCTATCACTGTCGTAGATACCAAGCTTCATCGTTACAGTTGAATTAACTGTGTCCAACGTTCTCAGATCATCTGTAGAAATACGGCTACGAATACGACGCGATGGAACATAAACAGTTTCTAGGTCAACTTTTGTGCTCTTAGATGAGTCCAAAGAGTACTTAGCGTTAACATTGAATTGCTTTCTCGCCCACAATTTACCTGCTGGTACCTCAAGCGTGTCATAAGCAGAAACACTTGTAGTACGGCCGTTACGTTGAACCGCAAGAGTCGTAGTTTCTTCTGAACCATCATTAACGACGAGTTGCAGGTCAGCATTCACACCTTTAGCAATCGCTGTAGTGAAACGGCTACCGTCCAGTTCTACAGGGAAAAGGTTTTCGCTGATCACTTTATCCTGCTTCACTGTAAGTGCTGGTGGATCCACTTCGCCAACGTTGATTACCGCACTTTCTTCTGCAGCTAGCGAATGGTTGCCATTGCTATCGTACATCCATACTCGATAACCCACTTCGTTGGTCATTTCATCAGATGACATGGTAAAGCTACCTGTCAAAGAATGAATGCCGCGGATATATGAGCCGGCAGTGCCAGGTGGCAAGTTAGTCCACTCCAACCAACAACGAATTGATTCACCATAACGGAAGTCACGCTCATGCAGCTCTTCTTCTGAGCTATAAAGAGCACACGTGTTACCTTTTATCTGGTCAACTTCCAAGTCCAATCTTTGAACTTTCTTGTAGTAATCAAGATCAGATCCATCCAATGAGTAGTCCATTGGCATGTAGTTAACGATGAATGACTGGGTATAGTAGTTACCGGCAGTATCTTTAACAGTCACTTCAAACGGATACTCTTTAGCAGGAGTAAGGTTCAACGAGGCTGCTTGTGGATATTTAATGTACTTACTATCGCCCTTCAACTCTAATGAAATACCATTCACTTTAGCCGAAACAATCTCAGCACCGCCATCGAAAGTATCCAACGCGATGATGGCCATGTTTTCAAAGAAGTAGACGTCACCTTCATTGATGAAGTTCTGCCCTTTGTACATTACCTGCACTGTAGGTGGATTACGGTCTAACGTAACTGATGGATATTGCTTCGTCATCTTGTTGTCGTATTGGTCCGTTAACGTGACAATCGGAAGGAATTGACCATCTGCAACCGAGTGAAGGTCATACGTAAAGATATACTTTCCGTCACGAACCTCTGGCGTACCGACTGCGTTTAGGACAAAGTTCTCCTGCGGCTGAGATACCATTTCCTGAGTTTCGACCACGTTCAAACCGTCCACAGTAAATACCGGGATCAAAGCTTCAAAATCAGGGTCTGGTGTTAACTCAAGTTTAGCGGATGGCACCCACCAACTACCGGATAACCCAAAGTGTGGTGTATCAACAATCAGCTTAGCTTGTTCGTTTTCAACAACTACGCTAACGCCTTCAACGTCATACTTATCAGTTGTCGCGCTACTTTTTGAACGAGCTTGGATATAAAGACCTTTCGCTTCTGGGGTACGGTAGTCCCATTTCATTACGTAGTCTTCTGGCACGACTTTGTTTTTAGATTCAAAATAGCCGTTTAGTGAGTCAATCGTTAGACTGTATTTTGTCTGGCCAGTAACCTGCCCTTCAACACCAATGCTTCTTGAACCGGCATTAATATCACAGGCGGTGTTACCAATTTCAATAATACATGAACCTAGCCCGTCGACAGTCGCAACTTGACGGTAGTCTCTAGATTCTGCTGAAACTTGGATTTTTGAAATTCCAGACGCTTTGTTGTAGTTAGTCACTTGGAGGCCAGTAAAGGCTCCATGACTTAACGTAGTTTTAACCCCGGTGAAGTCAGGGGCGATCGGTGCAACCGCGTTTACGTTGATTGCATCTGATATAATTTCTACTTTGTCTAGATTTGTACCTGAGAAGTATGAAATGGAGTAACCGAACTGGTTAGCACCTTCCTTCAACAGATAACCATCTACGGCCATCCCTGCAGCTGTTATCCCCGACGGTAGCTCGGTCCATTCAAACAAACAGACTAAACTATCCCCGTGGTCAGCTTTCGCCACACTAGGATCTCCCGTAAGTTGACAACCGGAACCGTCAGCTTCTTCTGCAACCATTTGGAAAGGGTTGACGTAAGCTTGTTGGTCCCCTAGTACGGGTAAAGATACTTTTGGTGATACCGCCTCAATCGAACCTGTTACAAGAATCGATTTTGAAACGGCGTGACTGGCCCACAAAGCTAAGGGTATTGCTACCGCTAAGGTTTTGATGTTTGTGGATTTCATGTAAGCACCAGTTAAAGAGCTAAAAGTCAACAGTACTTTACTGAATTGAACTATGCCGCATGGTGAATAAAACCCACTTTGTAAGGGCAATTAATCAACATGATTTGGCGAATTGAAGGCGCATGAAAGTAGCCACTTTTTAATAAAAAGTGGCGTTATTTGATGTTATTGAGGGAAATGGTTGTAACTAGAATTACATGCAAACAGCCATTTTCTTGGCATTATTTTTAGCTGAGATTTTCAGTTGGGTTCCAGGTTTAAGAACACAGACTTTACGGGCTGAAATATCACAAGCTTCACCCGTTTTTGGATTGCGCCCCGGACGAGAATTTTTTTCAAGAATTCGGAACTGGCCAAAACCATGCAAACTTACTTCGTTACCATTCTGGAGTTCATCACTAATTTGTTGAAAAATATCAGTGACCAAGGATTCTGCCTCGCGGGACGCTACGGGCAATACCTCTTGGAGACTTCTTCCTAAATCACGCTTAGTTAATGTCATTTAATAACCCTTCATTGTATTTAGCTGATCGCAATGCGATTAATGCATTTGGCCTTTCTTGTATTCTTCAATTCGCTGACACTCCATGCACTTCACAGCTGTAGGAACACCCAGCAAGCGGTCATAATCGATCTCTATTCCACAGCTTTCACAAAAGCCAAATTCATCCAGTTTATGCGTTAAACGGCCGAGTACTTTACGTAGATTAAGCAATTGTTTCTCTTCACGATTGCGTAAAGCTGCACCACAACTACGTTCAGTCTCAAGAGTTGCTCGGTCTGTCGGGTCAGGCATGCTCACGCCTTCTGACAAGCATGTGTTCTGTTCTGAACTTAGTCTTTCTTGAATGTTGGCAATCCCTTGGGAAACCTTCTCTCGGATGCAATTTAATTGTTGTTCTGACAGAAAATCGTGTACTTGCATTTTTCAAACCTTACATACATTTGAGCGTAAAAATAACTTGTTAAAATGATGACTAGTTTCCAAAAATCGGACCATTGGAGGATATAAATACCCATCATGACCTTTTGCTTTTTTGGCAACTTCGGGTAACTCCTTCTTAGACCACTTAGCCAGCATTACGTATTTAGTCCCTATATTTCCCAAATGCAGCTCCCATGTCGGATCGTAGTATTTGCCATTAACACAAATGATCGAGTGCTCAACAGGAAGCACTCGACAAGCAAAGGCTAAAACGTATTCCGCACCAGGGAACAAATCATTCATCACTATCGACCAGCTGTTATCGAAGCATCGATTAGGCAGACATAAGCCAGAATCGACGATTTTTTGCTTCAATTCTGCTGGTAGTGGGGAAACAAGGACGTTGGTCGTCATATCTGGGTTAATCCCCTTTGCTATGACGGTATCAATCATTTTGAATTCCAAGCTTCCACCCTATTAATCAGGACTTTCCACATTTATAACGCTAAACTTTGAATGTGCAAGCCCTAATTTTTAGTTTTGTGATGATTTTTCTTGATGGCAGTATTCTTTGTAAGGTTTAGTGCGATATTGTGGGCGTTCAAACCCTCTCATTGAACGCTCGGCGCGACTGGCAGCCAGTATTCTTTGCGGCGTATTTACTTGCATGTCGTAAATTTGTGATACATGCACTGTGAATTCATCTTCGGTGTACCCCCAGCCAAACGCACAGTACTTGGTTGAATCCATTTCTTGATATGCCTCCAACCGCTCCTTGATTGTTCTACCGATCATCAGCTTATCAATTGCTTTTGAATACCTTTCCATCTCATGACGAATGATCGGGTACCCAGAGTAACGACCTTCTAGATACTCTTGGATGTCATCTCGAACACCATTGTTATCAATATCAGACCCGAGGAGCTCTACTTCGGCAGTTGTCAGCTCTCTTACGTTGTTGGGTGTAGTATCATGAGCAGATGCACTCATGGAGTTAAATAAACACACAGTGGCTAATATGCCTAATAACTGAACCTTCAAGGCCTTCATGCCTTCTCCCATAGTGATTTTACGTCCACTAGCGTTATTTGCTTTGTTGATATGTTTGACCCGCTAGAAAGCGGGTCATATTGGTTATTTTTGGCTTTCAATCATTTTTATGAATTCCTGCATTTGCGCAGGTTTCATATAGCCAGCCACCTTAGCCTTTCCATTTTGAACATAGACAATACCCGGCGTACCCGCGATGTCGAACGCTTTCATGAAGTCACCGTTTTTCTCTATTAGTTCACGAGTTTTAACGGTTGCAGGCTTAGTATTTGGACGGGCACGTTGAGAGCGGATATGCTCATGCTCTTGTAAAGCTGCATAAGGATCTGGTTGGCTAGTGATGTACTCAATCACATCCGGGCTTTGAGCCGACAGGAACGACACAGGCACCCAGCGAACTTCTAAGCCATCTTGAATCGCAGGCTCAATTTCATTGAACAGTTTCGAGCACCAACCGCAGAATGGTTCGATAAATACATACATCGTACCTTTGCTGTTGCCTTTAGGGTGTGTGGAAAAGTACCAACCTTCTTTTTCAAAATTCTCGAACACTTTGTTGTAGTCAGGAACCGGCTTCTTCGCATCTAAATACTTGGAAGTTATGTTGATACCGTTTTGATCAATTAGAGGTCCAGCAACAACGTAATTATCTTTAGTTGCCCAATATAAATGGTATTCGCCTTGGTTTTTGACTAGCCACCCAGTAAATGAATCATGTTGGAACACTTCGATAACTTCAATGACACCTTGGTCAATGAGGTTTTTCAGTTGTGGTGGCGCTACCTGCAATGAGCTCCCTGTCGCAATAGGCTGATCTGTATTGGAGTTGATTGCTGCCATACTTTGAGCAGAAAACCCACCTAACAGTGCTCCAGCGATTAGTAATGTTGATAATTTGCGGCTACTTACCATTTTTTTGAAGACCTCATTCATTCCATACGGAGTTCGTAAACACCACCAGCGGCTTTCACCTTGAGTAGTATTTGTTTGATTTGATTTTGGCTCTGTTGGTTAAACGATTTTTTGAAGTCATTGAATCGCTCACAGAATTCAGTCGGGATCTCTAACGCGATAGTTTCGCCCGAGGTCGTTTTGTATGAGAGAGTCGTCAACATCATGCCAAAATTAGAACTTGAAGTGATGGTTGCCTCTGTCCAATTGGAAACATTACGTAGTTGAATTAGCTCAGTAGCCAGAACCAATAGTGGTTCTACTCTCAATTTTGTCTGTTCCTGAATAATCATTGGGTTTCCTTCTTGAACTGGCATCACTTACTCAAAAGTTTGAGTGTGTAGTTATACGCATCTTCAAGTACCCACACTTCGATTTACTCCGGCTTTTTAGCCGCACTTAATCAACGCACCAAACTGGAGCAATTTTGTGTTCACCCATCCTAACGCCCGAAAACTACTACCATTACTAATGATGGCGTTTTAATACTGCTAGTTACCGCTACTTAATGAACATATGATTTTTTTAATGTCTCTAGAATATCGGCAGAAATTATTCGAGGCATGATCTGTGAAGAAAATAACGTACATATGGCCATTGATACCTTTAACTTTATTTAGTGCCATTGCTAATGCCGAGGTGTTGTCTTTATCTTTTATTGATACAAACAATTCTTTAGTTGAGCTAGATAGTGCTAATGAGTTTTTCAACCCGACAACAGACATAACCTTCTCTGTATCTGGTGGCCTTGACCGCAAATTGTCCTTAAGGATTGAAGACAGCAGCGGAAACACAATTAGCTCTACGGAAAGCAATGTCATAGGTGTAAATGACAGGATTACTGCGATCGGACGTGACTATTACGGTAAAACCTTAACTTTGTCGGCGCCAAATGATGGAGCCTATTCGCTCGTTGCTGACATAAAGGACCTATCTGGTGAAATAATACAAACCAACACCTACCCTATCGTTATCGACACGACCGCGCCTACTCTCGGTTCTCCACAAGCAACCAGTTATGGTGGTCTAGATGGCATAAACATGCCTGCAGACACTTGGTATACCGGCTATTACAGTACAAACAAATATTATGTATCCGATATTGCCGATGACAGTTCTGGCGTATCAGAAGTAAACGCGATCACCAGGATTGGGGAAAAGGTTTATAAAAAAGGTGCCGCAAGTTTTGACCCTCAAGCCATGCAAGCTCATATAGGCAATGGATCATCGTGGTTTCCTAGTGGTGACAACGCGGAGACTGTTTACAGCTTACAGTTTGAAGTGGTCGATAAGGCCGGCAACATTGCTTATTCGAAAGAACAAGACCTGTATTTTGATACCGTTGGAGGCAACGCGCAGCTTTTCGCAATCCATGACCCAGATTCTACAAATGTAGTGGGTGGCCAAGCAGGTTACGAGCCCTATGTTGCGGCAATGACTGTCAAAGAGAACCCTATTTCTTTTATGTATCGGATACCAAAATCTAACTACGCCAACCTAGTTCGTGGTGGTATCACTCCTGTAGGGCACTCAGCAATCTACGATGATGTCGATGACCAGTATGTGTATGTTGTTTTCACGCGGCCTTATGGTTTTACAAACGGTAACTATGTGCGATTTCATGACCGCCGCTCTTGGTCTATTCAAGGTGTGAGTTACAACTTAAAGCTTGATGATTCCGCGCCTAAAGAGCCCGTTCGTAAAGGTAACCAGTATCAGTATTCCGATATAGGTTGGAGCAGTTGGGGCCGTGAAGTGTACACGGAGGAATTACCAGTTTCTGTCACGGCTGCAAAGATCATAGTTGAACCAAGAGACTATGACCAAGTATTTGAGCATATGGGGAAATGTACTGTGCCGGCTGGGGATACGGAGTGTGTTATCACCTACGACCCACCAAAACTCTTAGATACAGGCACCTACGGCAATCTACATAGTGGTTCTTCAATCAAAAACTTGGATGGTAGTTTGTATGGTGCTCCAGGCTGGGCAAGTGTTCACTGGAACGATACTCACCACCCTGAAATCACTAGTACGGAATGGGATAAGAATACTAAGGTCGTTACGGTTTATGCTTACCAACCAAACCGCGGCTATTACTTTGATAACACCCGGATCACTCAAGCCTATCTAGAATCGAATGGTCAGAAACTCTCTGTCAAACGTATATTATCTGAGGAAAATGGCACTAACTATAAGTACCAATTTGATTTGAGCACTTTACCCGAAGGCTCATACACCGTTGAAGCAGTAGTGATGGAGAAGCACCACAATTACGCTAGAAAAGACGTTGTATCATTCACAAATGACACTACCCCACCAGCAGTAACTTTGCTTTATAACGGTGCCATTATTGGTGACATGATCCAAGGTATTAACGGCATCACCGTTAGCGCCATAGACAACACAGCCATGACTATTCTCGACGCGAGCTTATCAGGTGGACCAAGTGAGGATTTAGTTTATCTTGCGATTACTGACCTTGGCCAAAACACATGGAAACTCGAACAACCCCGTATTTTCCCTGCTTTGCAGGAACAACAAAGTTACACGCTGACAGTACGAGTTAAAGATGAATACAACAACATAGGTACTGGTACTGCGAGCTTTCAATACACTCCTGAGAACTGGATTAAACTAGAGAATTTGAAAACATTAGCCATTAGCAAAAACCTGCTTAACAGACAGGGTGAGCCACTAGCTAGAGTCACATCATCAGAGTTACGTACTGACTCTGGAAACTTAGCAACCGGTTTGCAGGATGCTCTTGTAACACTCCGTTCTGACGCTCCATTCGGCTTAATGGTTGAAGGCGTTGAGGTATCTCCAGGTCAAACAAAAAGTATTCAATTAGACTTGGGTGATTTAGGAGGAAAGCTCGATGTGCCGATATATCCATCATCAAATTCAGAAGGCATTGCATCCTTTATGCTTGAGGTGCCTGAGCTAACAAGTAAATACGATTAAGGCCGAGGAAACACGTTCATGAATGATACGTTCAGAAAAACTAGAAATGCGTGGTTAACACTAGGGACACTTCTGACACTCCCTGTATATTTTCGAAGTGGCGAGCTGCTACAGGACAGCCTGCCAGTACTAAAACTATTCTTCTTTTGGATAGCATTCCTAGCAACAATATCGCCGCTATTCATAGCTGTATATTTAGCAATTACTATCTATAAACGCATGATTTCAAAGCGTGTAGATAAGGTACAAACAACGTCAAATGATGATGAAAAACCTGAGCTTAATGTTGCAAAAACAACGTTAAACAAAGTCAGCACAAACAAGCTGACCAAGCATTCAATAGTAATTTATGGCATCTTCGCGGCTTCCTTTATCCTGCAAAAAGACTTGTCCATAATTGAACTCATTGGGCATCAATCGTTACTGATAGCCGCTACTGCCGTGATTGTTTGGGTGCTTATTTCAACAGTACTTTGGCTTAACAAGTCGTTTCTAACCAACTTGGTGATATTTAATAAAGAAAAGGGTTTGAAGCGGTACAGCCCAAACAAGACAGCTATTGCACTCATTTGTACCACTGTCTTTGTAATGAACATAGACAAGTTAGTAGATAGCTATGTTTCGAAACAAAACAGTTACGTCATAAATGGACAGCTTTTAGATGTAGACGTCGATCGAGGCCAGGGAACAAATGTTATCACCGTAAAAAGAAAGTCAGGCAACATTGAGCTATTAGTTGCCCCTTCTGAGTACGAGCAAGCAAAAGCGCTTCAAGAAATGGTTGGAGAGAACTTAGAATTTAACGTGTATAACCACACATTCATTATACCAAACATCGGCAAAACTCACTTTGTATCACTCAGTGACAACAAGCCCAATGAATAGTGCGAAATTTGATAGTGATTAGAAATAGTAAGGGACTCCATTGAGAGTCCCTTAGTGAATGGAGAATACAAGAGAAGTGGACCCCGCTGGTTGGACACATAAGCTCATTTCTTAAGTGGTTGACCCAGCTCATGCTGCGTATCTTTGCC